>JBMSXD010000104.1:0-5401 GCA_049425265.1 Solirubrobacterales bacterium | reverse complement strand
CTCACTGGTCGACGGGATAAACCGGGCGACCGACGTGATGATCGCCGGCAAGACCGCGGTCGTCTGTGGTTTCGGCGCCGTCGGCAAGGGCTCGGCCGAGTCGCTCCGGGCCCAGGGGGCGAAGGTCGTGATCACCGAGATCGACCCGATCTGCGCTCTCCAGGCAGCGATGCAGGGCTACGAGGTGAAGAAGCTCGAGACCGTGCTGCCCTACGCCGACATCTTCATCACGGCCACCGGCAACAAGGACATCATCACCGCCGAAGACATGAAGCAGATGAAGCACCAGGCGATCGTCGGCAACATCGGCCACTTCGACAACGAGATCGATATCGCCGGCCTCGCTGAGGTCGACGGGGTCGAGCGGATCGAGATCAAGCCCCAGGTGCATGAGTGGCGATTCCCCGACGGCCACTCGGTGATCGTCCTCGCGGAGGGGCGCCTGCTCAACCTGGGCAACGCGACCGGCCACCCGAGCTTCGTGATGTCGAACTCGTTCACCAACCAGGTGATCGCCCAGATCGAGCTGTTCACGCGGAGCGAGGCGTACGAGACGGCGGTCCACGTGCTGCCGAAGCACCTCGACGAGAAGGTCGCCCGGCTCCACCTGGAAGCGCTCGGCGTGGAGCTGACCGACCTCAGCCCGGAACAGGCCGCCTACATCGGCGTCTCGGTCGAGGGTCCGTACAAGCCCAACGAGTACCGCTACTAACGAGCGCCGGTACCGGCCGGCAAGGGGTCTCCGGGAATCTCTCCCCCCTTCGCGGGGGTCGAGTCGAAGGCGCTCGCCCGAAAATGCGGGACTCTTGTCGAAGGCCTTCGGCAGACCTTCCTGCGATTTGCGGAATCGCCCCCGACGGACCGGGCCGGTGGCTGTTTGGATGGCCGCCGTGGCCAAGGGGAAAGTGGACGAGCCGACCTGTGAGCAGTGCTACTTCCGCAAGAAGATGCTCTGCGCGCTCGACCTGGAGAAGCCCTGTGTGAGCTTCAGGGCCAACGGACCCGAGGGACTCTCGCCACCGCGCCAGCCCGTCCTGCTGATGCGTCCGCCCCGCTGGGCGAGCGATCCGGATCGGGCCGACGCCGCCGCCTGAAACCGCCCTGCCGTCGCATCGCCCGGAAGCGGCCCACGGTCCTCCGGTCGTAAGGTTTGGGCATGAAGTTGACCGTGGTCGGCAAATCCCCGGCCTGGCAGGACGAAGGCGGGGCATGCAGTTCGTACCTGGTTTCCGAGGGGGACACCTCGATCCTCCTGGACTGCGGCAACGGGGCCTTCGGCGCTCTCAGGAAACTGACCGACCCGGCCGGACTCGACGCGATCTTCATCAGCCACCTCCACGCCGACCACTTCTTCGACCTGGTGCCCTTTGCGTTTTCCCAGACCAACTCGTTGAGAGGCCGGGACCTCTCGGCGCTCGCCTACGCGACCGAACCGGCCGGCCAGCCGATCGAGCTCTACGGTCCGCCTGCCTCGGGCGGTGCCCTCGAGGCGGTCTGTGGGGTCTGGCGGATGCCGACGATGCTGTTCGACACCTTCGCGTTCTCCGAGTACGACCCGGGTGGCGAGGTGGCGGTCGGACCGCTGACCATCACCTTCAGGGCGGTGCCCCACTACATCGAGACCTGGGCGATCTCGGTTACCGGGCCGGATGGGAGAAGGCTTGTCTACGGGGCAGACTGCTCGCCGAACGAGGCGCTGGCCGAGTTCGCTTCGGGGGCCGACCTGCTGGTTGCCGAGGCGACCCTGGCCGAGCCGGAGCCCGACCCCGACGACCGGGGCCACATGACCCCGCGCGAGGCCGGTGAGCTGGCCCAGGCTGCCGGCGTTTCGAGGCTCGTCCTGACCCACATTCCCGACCAGATCGACCCCGAATGGGCGGTGGCCGAGGCCGAAGCGGTCTTCGACGGCCCGGTATCCGTTGCCGAAGGGGCGATGGAGCTCGATCTCTAAGATCAACCGGTGATGCGCGAGAAGGATCTGTTCGCAAATTTTGCGCGCATGAGGCGCGAAATGGATGAGATGCTCGGCGGAACCTGGGGCCGGGCCACCTACATCAGCCGCCGGGCGAGCGGCTTCTCGCCGAGCGTGGACGTCTACTACGCAAACGACCCCGAGCGGGCCGTGATCAAGTGCGAGCTCGCCGGGATCGACCTCTCGACGGTGGGGATCGAGGTCAGCGGCAGGCAGGTGACGGTGATCGGCCACCGGCCGGTCCAGGAGACGGAAGGGCGGGTCTTCCAGCAGGTCGAGATACCGACCGGGCCGTTCCGGTGCATCGTCGAGCTGCAGGTGGACGTCGACGCCGAGCAGGCCGAGGCGACCTACGAGGACGGCCTGCTGACGGTCGAGCTGCCGCTCCGGGCCGAGGAGGAGCGGGTCCGCCAGGTCCCGGTCCAGAGGGGCTGACCGGTGTCTGACGGCTCTGACAACGGACAGGGCGACCCGACCGAAGGCATGGGCGGTCAGGTGCCGGTGCTCGAGGTGGTCGAGGCCGGCCAGGAGGAGGAGACGATCCGGGCGCTGGAGGAGCTGCCCGACGCGCTGCCGGTCCTGCCGCTGAGGGAGACGGTCGCCTACCCGGACACGCTCTCGCCGCTCGGGGTAGGCCAGGAGCGCTCGATCAAGCTGGTCGACGACGTCCTCGCTGCCAACCGGATGCTGGTCATGGTCGCCTCGCGAGAGCCGGAGGACGAGACCCCGGGTCCCGAGCAGCTCTACGACGTGGGCGTGGTCGGAGTGGTCACCCGGATGCTCAAGGTGCCCGACGGCTCGATCCGGATCCTGGTCCAGGGGACCCAGCGTGTGCGGATCGGCGATTACGTGGCCGAGGAGCCCTACCTGGTCGCGAGGATCGACGAGCTGCCAGACGAGGTCGAGGACTCACCCGAGCTGGAAGCACTGACCCGGAACGTCCAGAAGACCTTCTCGGAGATCATCGAGCAGATCCCGTACCTGCCCGAGGAGCTCCAGCTGGCCGTCGCCAACGTGGACGACCCTTCGGCGCTCTCCCACCTGATCGCCGGCGCGCTCCGGATCCCGACCGCCGAGAAGGAGGAGCTCCTCGAGGAGGTCGACGTCGGCAAGCGGCTCCGGATGATCGCCAAGATCCTCGCCCGCGAACTCGAGGTGATCCAGCTCGGATCCCAGATCCAGTCCGAGGTACAGGAGTCGATCGACAAGGGCCAACGGGAGTTCTTCCTGAGGGAACAGATGAAGGCGATCCAGGCCGAGCTGGGCGAGGCCGACGAGCAGCAGGCCGAGATCGACGAGCTCCGGGAGCGGATCGAGGCGGCCGAGCTGCCCGAGCACGCGCTCAAGTCGGCCGAGCGGGAGCTCGGCAGGCTGGAGAAGCTGCCCCCTGCGGCGGCCGAGTACGGGGTGATCCGGACCTACCTCGAGTGGCTGGTCGAGCTGCCCTGGAACGAGGAGACCGAGGACGACCTCGATATCGAGAACGCCCGTGAGGTGCTCGACGAGGACCACTACGACATGGAGAAGATCAAGGACCGGATCCTCGAGTACCTGGCAGTCCGGAAGCTGAACCCCGACTCGCCCGGGCCGATCCTCTGCTTCGTCGGACCGCCCGGGGTCGGCAAGACCTCGCTCGGCAAGTCGATCGCCCGGGCACTCGGGCGGAACTTCGAACGGATCTCGGTCGGCGGGGTGAGGGACGAGGCAGAGATCCGCGGCCACCGCCGGACGTACGTCGGCGCGATGCCGGGGACGATCATCCGGGCCCTCCGGGATGCCGGGTCGAAGAACCCGGTCTTCATGATCGACGAGATCGACAAGATGGGCTCCGACTTCCGGGGGGATCCGTCCTCGGCGATGCTCGAGGTGCTCGACCCGGCCCAGAACTCGACCTTCAGGGACCACTACATGGACCTGCCGGTCGACCTCTCGGAGGTCCTGTTCATCGCCACGGCGAACGTGCTCGACACGATCCCGGGGCCGCTCCGGGACCGGATGGAGATGATCCCCCTCGCCGGCTACACGACCGACGAGAAGATGCATATCGCCCGCAAGTACCTGGTCCCGAGGCAGATCGAGGCGAATGGCCTGAAGCCCGGCCAGATCGAGTTCACCGACCCGGCGCTGACCGCAATCATCGAGGAGTACACCCGGGAGGCCGGGGTCCGGAACCTCGAGCGGGAGATCGGCACCGTCTGCCGGAAGGTCGCCAGGGACTTCGCAGAGAAGGACGGCAAGGGCAAGAAGGTCAAGGTCTCGGGCAAGAAGGCAAGGGCACTGCTCGGCCGGCAGAAGTTCTTCGCCGAGAGCCGCAGGAGGACCCGGGTGCCCGGGGTCGCGACCGGTCTGGCCTGGACCCCGACCGGGGGGGACGTCCTGTTCGTCGAGGCTACGGCGATGCCGGGGACCGGCAGGCTGGTGATCACCGGCCAGCTGGGCGACGTGATGAAGGAGTCCGCCCAGGCGGCGCTCTCGTTCGTACGGGCCAACGCTTCGCTGGTCGCCCCCGAGGTCGCCGAGGAGTGGTTCGCCGAACACGACATCCACATCCACGTACCGGCCGGGGCCGTACCCAAAGACGGGCCCTCGGCCGGGGTGGCGATGACCGTCGCCCTGGTCTCCTTGGTCACCGGCAGGCCGGTCCGTAACGACGTCGCGATGACCGGCGAGGTGACCCTGACCGGCCAGGTCCTGCCGATCGGTGGCGTCAAGGAGAAGTCGCTGGCCGCCCAGCGGGCCGGGATCAAGCTGGTGATCCTGCCCGAGCGAAACGAGGGCGACGTCGAGGAGATCCCCGAGCACGAGCGCGCCGAGCTCGACTTCGCCTACGTGGATACGGTCGGCGAGGCGGTCTCGATCGCGCTGGGGGACGGCTGATCGGCCCCCGAAGCCGATTCGGCGCTATTCTCTTCAGTCCCCTTCCGGGCGGGAAGAGGGCCAAGAAACGAGGGAGGCGAGATGGCCAAGGAATCGATTTCTGACAGGGCAAACAGGGCTTACAGCGCGGCTCGCGAGAACCGCTACGTCCAGCGGCTGGTAGAGGACGAGGACCTCCGGGCGAGCATCGTCGAGGCGATCGGCTCGGCTCGCAAGGCCTACGACCGGTTCTCGGAAGACCCCTCGCTCGAGCGGGCGACCCACGACCGGCGGGTCCAGAAGGAGCTGGGCAGGGCGGCCGAGTCGCTCCGCGATGCGTCCGAGCGGCTGACCGGGCCCCCGCGGCGCCGGCATACCTTCCGCAACCTGCTGGTCCTCGGCCTGCTGACCGGTGGCCTGGTCCTGATCTTCAGCGAGACGGCCCGCAAGGCGGCGCTCGACGCGGTGTTCGGCTACGCGGTCAGTCTCGATCTTACCCGGCGCGATCTGCAGGCCGATGCGCGCACGCGCCGCGATCCGCTCGACGTCGCCAAATGGTTCGAGGGCGCGACG
>JBMSXD010000103.1:0-5466 GCA_049425265.1 Solirubrobacterales bacterium | reverse complement strand
TTCACCATCCTGCGGGGCGAGGCCCGGATCGAGTCGAGCTCGGACCTGAATGTCGAACTGCCGCCAGGAGTCGAACTCGGCTCCGAGGGTGTCGCCGCCGATGTCCACGCGGCGATCGACAAGGCCGAGCGGGGCTGACCCCCGACCGGGTGGTGTCAGCCGGCCGCCGCCCGGTAGCGCTCGACCGCAAACCGTCTCTCCTCGGCGTGGTCGACGACCGGCTCCGGGTAGTCCCGGCCGATGATGCACTTCGCTTCCTCCTGCTCCTCATCGCTCATCAGCCAGGGCCGGACCAGCTTCTTCTCGGGCACTGATGCGAGTTCAGGCACCCACCTCCTGACGTAGGTTCCGTCGGGATCGAAGCGCTCCTGCTGGGTCATAGGGTTGAACATCCGCTGGAAGTAGGGTGCCGGGTCGGTTCCTACCGAAGTGACCCACTGCCAACCACCGTTGTTCGAGGCCATGTCGCCGTCGATCAGGCGTTCCATGAACCACTTCTCGCCCTCCCGCCAATCGATGTGGAGGTCCTTGGTGAGGAAGGAGGCGACCACCATCCGGAGACGGTTGTGCATCCAGCCATCGGAAAGTAGCTCTCGCATCCCGGCGTCGACCAGTGGGTAGCCGGTCATCCCCTGCTGCCAGGCCTCCAGCAGGCGGCCGTCCTCCTGCCAGTCGAGGGTCCCGCGATAGCGCTCCTGGAACTCCTCCTGGACCACCTCGGGGAAGTTCTCGATTACTGCCGCGTAGAACTCTCGCCAGGCGAGCTCGGACCGGAACACCCTGGGGCCCTTGCCCGGCCGGAGACCGAGCTTGACCTCGAGCTCGAGCGGCGAGACGCAGCCCCAGCGGATGTAGGGGGAGAGTCGGGAGGACCCGCCTGAGGGGTTGTTCCGGAGCTCGCTATACCGCTTCAGACCACCGTTCAGGTACGCCTTTGCGGCTTCCCGGCCAGCGGTCTCGCCCGGAGCGAACGAGGTCGTTCCGGGGTCGGGCCCGACTCCGAGTTCCTCGCAGGTGGGGAGGTCGCCGGCTTCGATTCCGGGGACCATTTCGATCGCCTTGGGCTGGCCGACCATCTCCCGGCGCTCTACTTTCTGCCAGGCCTTGGCGAATGGCGAGTAGACGGTGTAGGGGGTCCCCTTGCCCGAGACGATCGACCCAGGGTCGTCGACGATGTAGTTGCCCGGATGTTCGACCGCCTCGATCCCGGCCGCTCCAAGGGTTTCGGCTACGGCCCTGTCCCGCTCGATCGCCCAGGGGTTGACGTCCCGGGTGAAGTGGACCTTGGTCGCGCCGGCCTCGGTGGCCAGCTCGACCAGGACCTTCGACGGGTCACCCCTTCGGAGGGTCAGACCTGCCCCCAGGTCCTCCAGGGTCTCTCGAAGGTCCGCAAGGCAGCCGAGCATGAAGCCGACCCGCTCGGCCGAGGGGAACCGACCGGTCGAGATCAGCCGGTCATCGAAGATAAAACAGGGAAGTACCGGACCCTGCTCGACGGCGGTCGCGAGCGACGGCAGGTCGTGGGTCCTCAGGTCCCTCCTGAACCAGACGAGTGAGGCCGCCCTTCCGTCCGACTCGCCGTTTCCCTCGTCACCCACGACCCGAGTATGCCACCGGACGACCGGGTCCGGTGTCGGGACCGTCCTGCCCCGGCCCTATGGTCCTAGTCGTTCGAGAGGTCCGGAGCGATTCGGAAAAAAAGACACCCTGGAGGACGAAACAAACTGATGGATGGCAAGCTGGTCGCTGCACTCGTAATCGCTGTAATCGGGGTCGGTACCGGTATCGCCGGGATCGTCATCGCCAACGACGCGAAGAGCGAGAACGAGAAGACGCAGAATGCGCTCAAGGCCGCGATTGCCTCCGAGAATCGGGGCGTTGCCCAGCAGGAGGCCCAGGCCGGCAAGAGGCTGAAGCGGCTCGGGAACCAGGTAGAGGGCGAGGCAGCCTCGGCAAACAAGAAGGTGCAGGGAGAGGTAGCGACCGCCGAGCAGGAGGTCAGGTCGGAGGCCCAGAAGAGCGCCGGCCAGCTGGGTTCGGTCGAGTCCTCGATCAACTCGCTGAAGAGCCAGCTCTCGAACTTCGAGGCGACTCAGGACCAGACCAACCAGAAGATCAATTCGAGGATCTCGGCACTGACCCAGAGGGTCAACTCGATGGGGGGCTGATTCGGGCTCCGGCCCGGGTAGTGCGGCTGAGAGGAGTCGAACCTCCACGTCCCGAGGGACACAAGCCCCTCAAGCTTGCGCGTCTACCAGTTCCGCCACAGCCGCGGGGAGGGGGTCGGGAGTCTATGTAAATCAACGGCCCTCCCCGAACCCGGCGAAAGTGGCAGATCCGTCCCAGCCGGGGAAGTTGGAAGGAACATCCTTTCCGGTGGCTAATCTACGAACATAGGTTCGTATGGGAATGCGAGCCTCTCAGTCGGCCAAGCAGGCTGGACCTGAGTTTTCTAGACAAAACCGAACCGGAAAGGGACGACGTCACACGGTGGACCTGACCAAGCGACAGCAGGAGATCTTCGACTTCATCGGCAAGTACGCCGACAAGATGGGCTACCCCCCAACCGTGCGCGAGATCGGAAAGGCGGTGGGGCTTCACTCCTCCTCGACCGTCCACGTCCACCTGTCCAACCTGGAGAAGGCCGGAGTTTTGCGCCGGGACCCGACCAAGCCACGGGCCCTCGAGATCCTCGTCGAGACCGCTCGTTCGGCTCGCGAGGCGGTCGACTCCGTCCTGCCGAGCGGTAACGGGGGCCTGCCCGTCCTCGGCCGGGTATCGGCTGGCCCGGGGATGCTGGCCGAGGAGAACGTCGAGGATTACGTCGAGGTCCCTTCGATGATCGGCAGCAGGGAGGGGGATTTCGTCCTCGAAGTGCGGGGCGAAAGCATGAAGGATGCAGGGATAGTGGATGGCGATTGGGTCGTGGTCAGGCCCCAGCAGGTGGCGGACGACGGGGAGATCGTGGTTGCCCTGCTGGGTGAAGACGCGACCGTGAAGAGGATCTTCCGGGAGGAGGACCATCTGCGCCTCCAGCCCGAGAACGAGGCGATGGAACCGATCCGGACCACCGACGCCGAGCTGGTCGGCCGGGTGATCGGGGTATTCCGAACGGTCTGACCCGACTCGGTCGGCGGGGCCGAGTTCCGCTGATGGCGGCGTCTCACCCGTATCATTCGTGGGGTGGGTCGGACGATCGCGGGGGGAGAGAAAACCCCTCGAGGAAAGTCCGGACACCCCAGGGCAAGGACGGTGGGTAATGCCCACCCGGGGCAACCCGCGGGAAAGTGCCACAGAAATACACGGCCGATGGCGCGACCACACGTGAGTCGCGAACAGGCAAAGGTGAAAAGGTGCGGTAAGAGCGCACCGGCGTCGCGGTGACGCGGCGGCCAGGCAAACCCCGTCCGGTGCAAGGCCAAACAGGATCGTCGACCCGGCCCGGTTAGATCCAGGTAGGCCGCAGGAAGCCAGGCGAAAGCCGGCCCCGCGCCCCCTACGGGGTGCGAGATGGATGGTCGTCCTCGACAGGATCCGGCTTACAGACCCACCTCGGAAGGGGGCCCTCGGGCCCCCTTCCCCGTTTCAGACCCTGCCGGATGCCGGTCGCGAGAGGACTGCGATGGCCGGTTTTTCTTTAGGAAACGGGAAAAGGCAGGATCTCGGTTTCCGTGTGAAGCTTTGCTAATATCCTCGCCACGAACGCCTAATCCAGTCGTCAAGGCGACTGGAGCGGGGGACCCAAAGGGAGAGATCCCAGGGGCGAATCGCCGGCCATCAGGGCCGGGTAGCGCCAGGCAGAGGAGCCTCGCGCGAGCCCGTCAGCTAACCCCGTAGGCGCGAAGAAGATGAGACCGATCGCATCGAGACAGGAATTCGTTTCGTCGCCCTCCGCCAGACGGAGAAAGTGGTTGGGGTGCGCGCTGAGCGCATCTTTGCTGGTGCTCACCGGCGTCGTGGCCTTCTCGGCACCCGCCTCGGCGATCACCCCATCGGATCGGGCAGCTCAGGCAGGGGTGACCCTGCCGGCGGACCCCGGGAAGATCGATCCGGCACCTCGCTTCGGCAAGCGGGTACTCAGGGTCGGTATGAGCGGCCCCGATGTCGGGGTGCTTCGCTCGATGGTCTCCTCGAAGACCCTCGGTCTCCGCTCAATCGGCATCACTGACATCTTCGACGTTGCGACCCACTCGGCCGTCCGGCGGTTCCAGAGGAAAGAGGGCCTCGCGCCGAGCGGAGTCGTGACCAGGAGGACAGCTGACCAGCTGGTCGCCTCGATGCCCCGGTCCGGTGCTTCCTGGTATGGAGCACCACTCTTCGGGAACAACACTGCCTGCGGGCAGAAGTTCACCCCGACCATCGTCGGTGTGGCTCACAAGACCCTTCCCTGCGGAACCCGGGTCCTGATCGGATACAAGGGCCGATTCCTGCTGACCAGGGTGATCGACCGTGGGCCCTACACCCCCGGCCGGACCTGGGACTTGAGCCACGCGGCGATGATCGCCCTCGGTTACCAGGGCATCGACCCTGTCCGGCATCTGGTCGTAGGTCGCTGATTCAGGGCGAGACGGCGATCGGTGGCCGGCCATCCTGGCTGCCGCTCCGGTGCGAATTCGCCTGAACCGGTCGATCGGGTTCACCTCCATCCCGCACCGATTGCCGTGGTGCCGTGTTTGTAGCCTCTGGAAGCAGAAAAACCGCAGCGTCCGTCTTTCGGGGGACCGAAGGGCGAGGAACGGAGCAGATCAGGATGAACCAGGTTTTCCAGTCCACGGATCCGACCAGCCGGGGTCGTCTCACCCGAGTCGCAGTTCTGGCCCTGGCGGCGATCGTTGCCCTACTCTCACTCGCCCTGGTCGGCCTCGGAAATGGCGCGGGCGCCGATCAGTCCCGTGTGGTCAAGACGGTCGTTCTCGGCCAGTCGGCGACCATGCCTGATCCGGCCTGTCCCGACAACTGCCAGGTCGTTGCCTCGGTCAATGGCTTCCAGAGCCGTACTGCAACCAGCACGACTCCTTTCGAGGTTCCGTTCGACGGGAGGGTGACCCAGTTCCGCCTCTACCTCGGGGAGCCAACGGGCCGTGACCGCACCGCCCTGAATGATCGGTTCGGCAGCCCCCCTCAGGCGGCGATCACGATCCTCAAGAAGGTGACGACGCCACAGGGCAACGAGAAGTTCCAGCTCCTCCGGAAGAGTCCGGTCGAGGGCCTGAGCAAGGAGCTCGGAACGGTGGCCACCTTCAAGCTGAACAAGCCGTTGACAGCTCGCGCCGGTAACTACGTGGCCCTCGCCGTGCCGACCTGGGCCCCCGTGTTCGCGCTCGGACAGAGCGCAGCCCAGAACAAGTGGCGGGCGAGCCGTCAGCCCGGGATGTGCACCGCATCCTCGATCGACCAGTCCTCGCCGCAGCTCAAGGTCAACAGCAAGCGTTTCTACGGCTGCGCCTTCAGCGGCAGCCGGCTGCT
>JBMSXD010000102.1:0-5475 GCA_049425265.1 Solirubrobacterales bacterium | reverse complement strand
TGGACCACCAGATCGAACTCCCGTCCGGCCAGGGCTTTGGCCGTTGCCTCGCCGTCGGTCAGGTCGCAGGCGATCCCGCCCCGACCGCCCGTGCGCGAGAGTCCGGTCACCTGGTGGCCCCTTTCGGCCAGCTCCCTGAAAACCTGGGATCCGAGGAACCCGGTGTCGCCGGTTACCAGGACTTTCATCGGCCAGGGCCCGGACCGGATGCCGCCGCGGTCGGCGTCCCGATCAGGCCGTCTCGCCGGTCAGGTCGCCCTCACCGGAGAGTTCGATCGTCTTCTTCAGGCCGTCGCTCAGCTTCGTCTTCGGTTCCCAGCCGAGGATCTCCCTGGCCCGGGAGATGTCGGGCTGTCGGACCTGTGGGTCGTCGGTCGGCAGCGGCTCGTGGACGATCTCGGACTTCGACCCGGTCACCTCGATCACGTTCTCGGCCAGTTGCAGGAGGGTGTACTCGTCGGGGTTGCCGATGTTGACCGGCAGGTGCTCGCCCGATTCGGCGAGTGCGACAAGCCCCCGGACCAGGTCGTCGACGAAGCAGAAGGAGCGGGTCTGGCTGCCGTCGCCGAACACGGTCACCGGTCGCTCGAGCAGGGCCTGGCGGAGGAAGGTCGGGATCGCCCGGCCGTCGTTCGCCCTCATCCGCGGTCCGTAGGTGTTGAAGATCCGGACGATCGAGGTGTCGACCCCCTGCTGGCGGTGGTAGGCCATGGTCAGGGCCTCGGCGTAGCGCTTCGCCTCGTCGTAGACGCCGCGTGGCCCGATCGGGTTCACGTGGCCCCAGTAGTCCTCGGTCTGGGGGTGGACCTGGGGGTCGCCGTAGACCTCGGAAGTCGAGGCGAGCAGGAACCTCGCCCGCTTGAACTTGGCCACCCCGAGCATGTGCCAGGTGCCCTGGGCCCCGACCTTGAGGGTGTGGAGTGGCAGCCGCTGGTAATCGATAGGGCTTGCCGGAGAGGCCAGGTGGTAGACGAAGTCGACCGGCTCCTCGATCCAGACCTCTTCGGTCACGTCCTGGTTTCGGAACTCGAACTCGTCGGACTCGATGTGGGCGATGTTTCGGAGCGAGCCGGTGTCCAGGTTGTCCAGGCAGATCACCCGGTGGCCGTTCTCGAGCAGCTGGTCGCAAAGGTGGGAACCCAGAAATCCGGCCCCTCCCGAGACGACGCTGGTCTTCTTTCCACCGCTCATCGGGCGCGATGGTATTCGAGCAGCAACGGGCGAATGTCCTGCTCAGGGGCCTGCAACGGATCGCCAGTCCCCGGCGTCGAACGAGGTCAGGGTGGTGGTCAGGCCCTAGGTCGTCCGATCGACAGACCCCAAGGCGACCCCGGAAATACCAACGGCCCCGGAAACCGGGGCCGTTGGCGAGGGAGGAGAGGTACTGCTCCTGTCGGCGAGGTATGTATGGGCCGACAGGCTTCTCCGTGGTCCGCTCCTCTCGGACTACGGGCTAAGTGTTGGTTCTAGACCAGCGAGGTCAGCTGCTCCGTGACTCGGTTGACGAGGTCCTGGGCACGCTTGCCCTGGGTCTCGGCGACCTTGGTCACCTCGACCTGAGCCTTCTCGGCTCGCTTGGTGACCTCGCTCACTCGACCGTCGATCCGCTTGGTCAGGTCCTTGTTGGCGGTCTTGATCTGCTTCTCGATCGTCTTGCGTCGCTTGCGGACGTCGCGCTCGATCCGGTTGTAGGTCTTCTTGACCTCCTTGCGGGCCTTGCGGCGGGTCTTGGCGCCACGCTTTTCGGCCTTGCGGACGGTCTTCGAAAGGTCCGTGCGGTAGCGCTTGACCTTCTTCTCGGCGACGTCCGGGTTGCGCCACTCCTCGACGGTCTCGGTAACCCGATCGTTCAGGTTGAGAGCGGCACCGACGGGAAGGTCCACGGCGGCCCTGGCAACCTCGGCTGCGCGCTGCTCGAACTCTTCCACACGGCTTTCGGCGGCCTCGACGTCGAGCTCGGCGGCGTGCTTGGCCTTGGCCGATGCCTCGGAGCGAAGCTGGGCGGCGGTGCGGGGCTTGGAAGCCTTGCCCTTGGAGGTGGTCTTCTTGGTGGACTTCTTCTTCGTCTTGGTCTCGGGGCTCATCCCTTTTCTCCTGTCTGGCCGCCCGATCGTCATCCCTTTGAAGCGCGACCTGTCTGATTCGGATCTACTTACTACTAAGGGTGTTCGGAAGTGTAGCACCGATGCGAACACCTGTTCCGGTGAGTTGGGGGACATCCATCACACAAGATGAAGCGCCCACTTTTCCCCTGCACAGAGGGAAAAGGAGGCCGTTTACGGGGCGAAAAACGTCGCCCAGGCACTGTTCTTGGGCGCCTTGACTGGCTCTTGCCCGAATCTCCAGGCTCGATGTGAGAGGGTCGGACTCTGCCCGTCAGGCCGGGTCGGGCCGGGCGGCTCGGACCGTCTCCAGCCACTCTTCGGTCGCGGCCCCGAGAACGGTGAAGCGCTGATCGAGCGGGAAACCGACCCGGTCGAGGCCGTCGTCACCCAGCTCGACGATGGCCCCTGCCTCGCGGGCGATCAGCTGGGCAGCCGCCACGTCGACCGAGCGTGAGGTGTGTGGGGAGAACATCGCGTCGATCCGTCCGGTTGCGAGCCAGGCGACCGTGATCGCCAGCGAACCGACGCATCGGAGGCGGTAGACCTTGCCGCCCAGGCCCTCCAGCCACGGTTCGAGCATGGTCGGCTCGGCCCCCTCCACTCCGACCAGCTCCATCAGCTCGGTGCCGTCGGGTTCGCCAATATCGAGGTGGCGCTCACCGAGGAAGGCACCGCGGCCGGCGAGCGCGTGGAACTCCTCGCCCGGTCCGAAGTCGTAGACGTAGCCGAACCCGACCTTCGCCATGTCCGGCCCGGTGGCGACGGCGATCGAGAGGCTGTGCTCGGGCAGGGTCCGGCGGACGTTGAGCGAGCCGTCGATCGGGTCGACCACCACCCAGAGGCCGGCCCCGCCATTGAATTCGACCGTGCCGCGCTCTTCCGAGATCGCGGTGAAGGCGAGTCCGTCTGCCGCCAGGCGCTCGAGCTCGGCAAAGACCAGATCCTCGCACTGTCGGTCCAGGCGAAGGGTCCGGTCGCCCCCTTCGCCAAGTCCTTCGTAGTGGTGGCGGTCGGCGATCGTCATCGCCTCTTCGAAGAGGACCGTCTGCCCGGCGACGATCCGGCGGCAGGCCGAAAGCCAGGCATCCCCGTCGATCCCGGTTGCCGTCCCGGCCGTTTCCCTGCCCTCGGCGGTGCTCACGGGACGGATGCTAGAGAGAGCCGGGGTTGGGGTACCTTTGACTCGTGGGCCAGGTAGGCGAGGACAGGGAAGCAACGCTCGAACCGCAGCTCGCGCCCGTCCAGCAGGAAGTGGTCGACTCCGATGCCCCGACGCTCGTGGTCGAGGGCCCCCCGGGTTCCGGGAAGAGCGGAGCCCTCCTCCGGCGGGTGGTCCGGATGGCTGAGGAGGGAGAGCCAGTTTCGGGGATCGCGATGGTGGTCCCGACCAGACTCGCCCGGGAAGTCCATCGGGCGGAGCTCCAGGGGACCCTCCCGACACCGTATGACGAGTTGGTGGTCGAGACCCCTTCTGCTCTGGCCGAGCGGGTCCTGAGGGACGAAGCCCCAGCCGCGGGACTCGACCCCGGCTTCCAGGTGGCCGGCAGGGCGGAACGGCTGGCGATGCTCCGGGTCAGGTTCGACGAGCTGCCGATCCGGACCCACCGAATAAGGGGGAACCCGACCGGCCTCTTGCGCTACCTGCTGGAGCGGATCGACGGGATCAAGTCCGGACTGGACTCGCCGCCGAGCGCCCGGGCGGACCGGACCACTGGGAATCCACAGCTCGTCGCCGAGCTGGAGGAGATCCTCGAATTCCATGACCGGATGCTCGAGCGGGCCGGCTGCCTCGACCAGTGGGACCTCTGTCGGCTCGCTGACTCCTACCTTCGGGAGGCGGCCCGGACCCCGAACTCCGTTGACTGGCCGAACCACCTGGTGGCCGACGGGCTCGAGGCGCTCTCTCCGGTCGAGGCCGGGCTGGTCGATGCGCTCGCTTCGGCAACCCGGACCGCGGTGGTCGCGTTCGATGGCTTCGGCGCTCCCATCCCGGTCGATGAGCTCGTTCCCGGCCTGGCCGGCCGGGCCGAGCGGGTTACCTTCGAGCGGGCCTGGCGGATGGGGTCGGGTCAGATCGAGGCCGCCCGCGCGGTCCTCGGGTCTTCGGACGAAGGCAAGGGCGAGTGGCTGCCGGGCGAGGGCGGATTGCCCCTCCGCTTCTGGCAGGCGGAGAGCCCCCGGGCCGAGGCCCAGGCGACTGCTCGTGAGGTCGAGCGGATGCTGGCCGAAGGCGGTGCGGCCGACTCGGTGGTCGTGGTCGTCGGCGACCCCGATCGCGACGGCCCGTTGGTCCAGGCGGCCCTCCTGGAGCGGGGTATCGGTTCGGCAGTCTCGGGCGGTTCGGTCTTCTTCCGGGAAGCCGAGGTTAGGGATGCGATTGCCTGGCTGAGGATCCTGCTCGATCCGTCCGACTCGACCGCGGTGGCCCGGGTACTCGTCCGTCCGCCGATCGAGCTGAGGCCCCCCGACCTCGCCCAGCTGACCAAGATCGCCCGGCGGAGGAAGATCGACTTGGTCGAGGCGTCGGCAGCGGCGCTCGACTCGCCGAGGATCTCCCCGGAGTCCCGCGAAAGGCTGCGGTCGTTCCTCGAGCTGTATCGGGCGGCATCTTCGGCATTCGACTCCTACCGCCCGGACGCCTTCGTCCGGAGGCTGATCGAGCGGGTCGGGTTCCGTCGCGAGGGCCTTTTCTCGGCGAGGCCGGAGACCGCCGAACGACTAATCGCTCTCGCGCGCCTGGCAGAGATGGCGACCGAGTGGAGCCAGAGGGAGCCTGACGGCTCGGCGAGGGACTTCGCCGCGTTCGCAGCGGCCATGGCCGAGTCGGGGCTCGAGCCCTCGAATGGGCCGCGGGTACCCAAGGAGGGCAAGGTCAGGATCATCGCCCGGCGCGACGTTCGGGCCGGGCATTGGCGGAAGGTCTTCCTGCTCGGCCTCGACCGGGTGCCCGAGGGCGATCGCCAGGCGCTGGCGGCCGCCTTTTCCTGTGCGAGCGAGGAGCTGGTGCTCTCCAGGGTCGGTTCTTCGGAAGGTCGGGAGCCTGACCTCGATCCGGGCGATCCCTTCGCCGCTGCGCTGGAGGCATCCGGAGGCGAGCTGGTCGAGGTCGAAGAGGAACTCTTCGGCCCGGCCGAGGACCTCCAGTCTGCCTACCGGGCGTTGCGCGACGAGGTAGTCGAGGCCTCGTGGCGGGTCGGGCGGGAGATGGTCGAGCCGCGACTCGACACGACCGAGGATCTCAATCGGGCCGTTGCCCGCTACCTGGAGCTGCTCAAGGTGGCGGCCGTCGCCCAGCGGCCTGAGGGGAGGGCCGACCGGGAAGTGATCGATGCCGTGAACGGGCTCCTGGCGCAGGTCGCGAGTCCGGAGC
>JBMSXD010000101.1:0-5510 GCA_049425265.1 Solirubrobacterales bacterium | reverse complement strand
GGGGTAGGCGGGAGCAGCTGCCCGACCCCCCGCCTGACTCGATGCGATCGGTCGATCACCGGGGAGGACGGGTCCGAAGGGGAGGGTCTCCGTCGAGAGGGCAACGGGGAGGATCGCGGTGGGGAGGGGAAATCCGCCCTGACCGGTCAGGTATCGGTTACACTCGCGCGATGGCGGAGACGTGGCCAATCCTGTTTCTGGCAGTCGTCCTGAAGGTCCCGGCCATCGGGATGATCTGGCTCGTCCTCTGGGCGGCCAAGGGCCAGCCCGAACCCGAAGCACCCGGTAACGACGACGATGGCGGCAGCCGTCGTGGGAGGATCCCGTTCGGGCCCCGGCGCGGTGGACCGGTCGGCCCTGGCGACTGCACCGGCGGGCCGGAGCACCACGAGGGTCGCTCCCGTCAGGCGGGCAGGAAGATCCGCTCGCGCGAGCGGAGCCGCTCCCGCGAGATCTCCCGCAGGTAACTCTCGAAATCGACCTGGATCGTGTGCCTCTTCGAGGCTACGTAGCGCCGGGCCATTGCGGACCGCTCCCGGGCTGAGTCGCGGGCCATGGTCGCCCGGTCGGGCAGCGCTCCTTCGCCGGCGATCAGGTCGGCAACCCAGACCGACTGGGCCTCAGCCAGAGGCATTATCGCTCCGAGGGGCTGGACGAGCCCGATGAAGTAGAGGCCCGGCCGGTCGAGCGAGACCACCCTCTTGTAAAGGTCGATCTGGTTGTCGGACGGATCGATAACCGAGCTATCGAAGAAGGGGAAGGTGATCCTGTACCCGGTGCAGTAGATGACCAGGTCGACCTCCTCTTTGGTCCCGTCCTCGAAGACGACTGTGCCCCCGTCGAAGTGGTCGATGTTCGGCTTGACGACGATATCCCCATGGCCCAGACGGCTGAGCAGGTCGTCCGAAACGGTCGGATGGGCATGGAGCGGGTCGTGATCGGGTTCGGGAAGGCCGACGTCGGTGACCCGCCCCTGAGAGAGCCTGAGCAATGCCTTGAGCATCGTGCTCTGGACCGCGAGGGGCACCCGGGTGAACGGTTTGAAGGTGGTCAGACGGTCGGTCGGTACCCCGAACAGGTACTTCGGGACGATCCAGGCACCGCGGCGCATCGCCAGGATCGTGCGGTCGGCGAGCCTCGAGGCCTCGACCGCGATGTCGGTCGCCGAGTTGCCGATCCCCAGGATCAGGACCCGCTTCCCCTCGAGGATCTCGGGGGTCTTGTAGTCGTGGGCGTGGATCTGCTCCCCGGTGAAGGATTCCGAACCCGGAAAGGCGGGCTCGGGCCAGCGTGGGTTCCAGTGGTGGCCGTTGCAGACCATCAGGTCGGTGAAGGATTCGGTCCGGCGGCCCTCCGACCCCTCGACCGTGACCTCCCAGCCGGCCTCGGTCGGTTCGCAGGCCACGACCTCGGTCTGGAACTCGATCCGCTCCCTCAGGCCGAAGTGGTCGACGAAGTCCTCGAAGTAGGCGGCGATCTCGGCATGCCCCGGGTAGTCCGGGTAGGTCGCGGGCATCGGGAAGGCCTCGTACTGCATCATTTCCCGTGAGGTATTGATGTGGAGGGAACGGTAGGCGGACGACATCCCGTTGTCGTTCATGTACCGCCAGTTACCCCCGATCGCCGACCCCTTCTCGAAGCAGGTGAAATCGATCCCCCGCTCGGCAAGGCTCTGACAGGCGGTTATCCCCGACGAACCGGCCCCGATTACGCAGACCCGGGGTTCACGACCTCCGCCCCGTCCCGTCTCTCTGGTCAGAGTCGCGGATTCCACCGGGTCAGGTTACCGCGGCGAGAAGGTCAGTCAGCCTTGGCTTCCGTCGCTGCATCGACCTCGGCCGAGATCTCCTCGATCTCCTCGGCAAAGGCCTGGCCGAACCCGTCCGCGTCGCCGTTGGCGGCGTTCGCATCTGCCTCGAGCAGGGCCGCCTCCTCTGGCGGAGTGAATGGCTCGGCCGGTTCGACCGTGATCGAGCGGTAATGCTTCAGCCCGGTCGCCGCCGGGATCAGCTTGCCGATGATCACGTTCTCCTTCAGGCCGACCAGTCGGTCGCGCTTGCCCTCCATTGCGGCATCGGTCAGCACCTTGGTCGTCTCCTGGAAGGAGGCTGCCGAGAGGAAGGACTCGGTCGCGAGCGCAGCCTTGGTGATCCCGAGGATCCTCTCGGTCCCCTTGGCGACGGTGCCACCTTCGTCCTTGACCTCCTTGTTGATCTCCTTGAGCCGGTGGCGATCGACCAGCTGGCCGGGCAGTAGCTCGGTCGAGCCCTTGGTATCGATCTCGACTTTCTTGAGCATCTGCCGGACGATGATCTCGATGTGCTTGTCGTCGATGTCGACGCCCTGCGCCTTGTAGACCCTCTGGACCTCGGCGACCAGGTACTGCTCGACCGGGGTGCGCCCACGAATCGCAAGCACGTCTGCCGGGTAGAGCGACCCTTCGTTCAGCTGGTCACCCGGCTCGACCTTGTCGCCCTTCTTGACGAGCAATCGGGTCCGGGGCGGGAAGGTGTACTCCTCCTCGTCGCCCGTGGAGGTCAGCACCGAGACGGTGGTCTGCTTGTCGGTCTCCTCGACCGAGACCTTCCCGGCGACCTCTGCCATGACGGCTAGACCCTTCGGCTTGCGGGCCTCGAACAGCTCGACCACCCTGGGCAGACCCTGGGTTATGTCCTGACCGGCGACCCCGCCGGTGTGGAAGGTCCGCATGGTCAGCTGGGTGCCGGGTTCGCCGATCGACTGGGCGGCGATCGTCCCGACCGAGTCGCCGATCTCGGTCAGCGATCCGGTTGCCGGGGCGACTCCGTAGCAGTGGCGACAGACCCCGTGCGGCGCTTCGCACTTCAGCGGGGACCGGACCGGGACGACTGCGTCTTCGTCGCTCTCGTAGGCCTCGCTGATCTGGTCGAGGTCTTCCTTGGTGATCACCTGGTTTCGCTTGAGGAGCTCGCGACCCCGCTTGGTCTCGAACTTCGATGCGGCAAGCCGACCGATCAGGTTCACGTTCGGCATGCCACTGTCGTCGAAGACCGACATCTCGATCGAGTCCTTTGTCTTGCAGTCGTCGATCCGGACGATCACGTCCTGGGCCACGTCGACCAGTCGCCTGGTCAGGTAGCCGGAGTCGGCCGTCCGGAGCGCGGTGTCGGCAAGGCCCTTCCGGGCGCCGTGGGTAGAGATGAAGTACTCGCCGACCGAGAGTCCTTCGATGAAGTTCGACTTGATCGGCCGCTCGATGATCTCGCCCTTCGGGTTGGCCATCAGGCCCCGCATCCCGGCGAGCTGGCGGATCTGCTTGAAGGACCCGCGCGCTCCGGAGTTGGCCATCATGAAGATCGGGTTGAGCGGATCGAGGTTGTCCTCCATCGCCGCACCGACCTCTTCGGTCGCCTCGTTCCACTTCTCGGTGACCTGGCGGTGGCGCTCCTCGGCGGTGTGCCAGCCCTCGTCGAACTCCGACTGGATTCGGGCGGTGTCCTCCTCGAAGCGCTCGATGATCTCGTCCTTCTGAGGCGGCGGGATGACGTCGTTCTTGGAGACGGTGATCCCGGCGCGCGAGGCGAACTGGAAGCCGAGGTCCTTGAACGAGTCGAGCACCTGCGATACCGCCGGGGCTCCGTAGGACTCGACCAACCAGCCGACCAAGTCGTTGATCTCGCGCTTCTTGAGCGACTCGTTGACGAAGCCGTACTGGGTCGGATCGAACTCGTCACCGAGCGCGGTCGCCAGCGCCCGCTCGATCCTGTCGTTGAAGATGATCCGGCCGACCGTGGTCAGGAAGTGGTCCTCACCCGGTCGCCTGTACTCGGCGTAGTCGTGGATCCCGACCAGTCCGTTTTCGTAGGCGAGCTCGGCCTCCTGCGCGGTCTTGAACGGGTGGGGTGGCTGCTCGAGCGAGGACGGGTCGATCTCACCCACATCACCCTCGGAGAAGGTCAGGTAGTAGAGGCCGAGCACCATGTCCTGGGTCGGGGTCGCGAGCGGAGAACCGTTCGCCGGCGAGAGGATGTTGTTCGAGGAGAGCATGAGGATCCGGGCCTCCGCCTGGGCCTCGGCCGAAAGCGGTACATGGACGGCCATCTGGTCGCCGTCGAAGTCGGCGTTGAAGGCCGCACAGACCAGAGGATGGACCTGGATCGCCTTGCCCTCGACCAGGATCGGCTCGAAGGCTTGGATACCCAGTCGGTGGAGGGTCGGGGCACGGTTGAGGAGCACCGGATGCTCCTCGATCACCTCTTCGAGGACGTCCCAGACCTCCGGAACCATCGACTCGACCATCTTCTTGGCTGCCTTGATGTTCTGGACGGCCTCGCGCTCGACCAGCTGAGCCATGATGAACGGCTTGAACAGCTCGAGCGCCATCAGCTTCGGCAGTCCGCACTGGTGGAGCTTGAGCGACGGCCCGGCGACGATCACCGAGCGGCCGGAGTAGTCGACCCGCTTGCCGAGCAGGTTCTGGCGGAACCGGCCCTGCTTGCCCTTGAGCATGTCGGAGAGCGACTTGAGCGCCCGGTTCCCGGGTCCGGTCACCGGTCGGCCGCGCCGTCCGTTGTCGAACAGGGCGTCGACCGACTCCTGGAGCATCCGCTTCTCGTTGTTGACGATGATCTCGGGCGCACCGAGGTCGAGCAGGCGCTTGAGACGGTTGTTCCGGTTGATCACCCTGCGGTAGAGGTCGTTCAGGTCCGAGGTCGCAAAGCGGCCGCCATCGAGCTGGACCATCGGCCGTAGCTCGGGCGGTATGACCGGGATGCAGTCGAGGACCATCCACTCCGGCCTGTTGTCGGAGTTGAGGAAGGCCGAGGCGACCTTGAGCCGCTTGACCGCACGGGCATGCTTCTGGCCCTTCGAGGTCGCGATCTCATCCTCCAGCTCGGCGCAAAGGGCCTCGAGGTCGATCTGCTCGAGCAGGTCGCGGACCGACTCGGCCCCCATCCCGCCGCGGAAGTATTCGCCCCAGCCGAACGGTGAACCGAACCGCTCCTGTAGCTCGCGAAAGTCGGCCTCGTCGTTGATCACGTCGCGGGGCTTCATCTTCTGGAAGGTCTCCCAGACCCGCTCGAGGCGCTCGATCGTCTCGTCCATCCACGCTTCGGTGTCGCCGATCTCTGCGTCGAAGTCCTTGTTCAACTCCTTGATCAGCTTGTTGCGGTCCTCGTCCTTGAGCTTCTTGAGCTGGGCCTGGGTGTGGCCGAGGCCCTCCGCCCAGAGATGGTCGTCGTCGGAGAAGCCGGACTGTTCGCCCGTCTCGAGGTACTTCACCCTCCGCTTGAGCGAGTCCTCGAGCTCCTTGACCGCCCGGTTGCGCTCACCTTCGTACTCGGCGAGGACCGAGTTGACTTCCTTCTCGAGCTTCTTCAGATCCTTGTCGCGGGCCGCCACATCTCCCACATCAAGCTCAGCCATCACGGTAGCGCTGCAGGAAAGCCCCATAACCAGCGCCAGCCCTATCAAACCATTCAGTACCCTTGCGTTCATCTTGTCACTCCATTCCAGTTATTCGCAAAGGG
>JBMSXD010000100.1:0-5699 GCA_049425265.1 Solirubrobacterales bacterium | reverse complement strand
CGTTCACCTGGGCCCCATTCAGGCAGACGGCCCCATACCGCTCGGCCTCCTCCAGTGCGGTCAGGAGCAGCCGGACGTCGTCGGTCTGGCAGTCGTAGAAGAGGAAGGCCGAGTCGGGGCTGCGCTCGGCCAGCGCCGGAGCCATCGCGACCGCCTCCTTGCCGTCGACCGTCCGGTGCCGGTCCGGCGACCAGCCGCCCTCGGCCTCGGCCGGTCGGCCGAGGCGCCTTCGCTCCCCGGGAAGCGGCGGTCCGCCGCCCCGCCTTCCCGAGGCGAGTACGTCGTATGCGTTGAGTCCTAGGCTGATCTTCCGATCGGGTCGGTCGCCATCGAAGGAGGGGACGAGGTACGGGGTCGGGTAGACGAGATGGGGTGCCAGCCTGACCATCAGCTGGCGCTCGACCAGGGCCTCGCGGACCAGGCCTAGGTCGAAGTTCTCCAGGTAGCGAAGGCCGCCGTGGACCATCTTCGAGGACTTCGAGGAGGTCCCGAAGCCGTAGTCCCTTCCCTCCAGCAGAGCGGTCGAGTAGCCGCGTGAGGCAGCATCGAGGGCGACCGCGGCTCCGGTGATCCCGCCGCCGATGACGACCACCTCGAAGTGCTGCCCGGCAACGGACTCGAGCGCCTGTTCGCGGGAAATCACTCGATCACCACCGTCCCCGTCTCGCCAGGACTACCACCGCTCCGGCGACCAGGGCGGCGGTACAGAGTCCGATCAGGATCGCCAGGCCTGCCGAAGGGGACGGACCGGCACTCGAGGCCTCGAGCAGGGCTGCGCTCGGAGCGACGGGGGTAGTCGCAAAGGGTGACTCTCCACCGGGAAGGAGCGAGTCTTCATCCGGTACCGGGGTGGTCGAAGGGGCACCGGTGCCAGAGGTGGCCCCCGTTCCACCATCCCCCGAAGCACCGGATGCAGATCCGGTTCCCGACCCTGGACCGCTGCCGGAGCTACCGCCTGAAGGTGAGCCCGACGAACTGCCGGTCGGAGAGTCCGAAGACGGGGTGACCGGCTGGCGGGCCGGGCCTTCGACCGGCAGGCTCTTGCCCGAGAGCGCTACCAGGGCATCGGCCGTGACCCAGACGGACGTCTGGTCGCTGTTCGAGGAGTAATCGATCGCCCCGCTGGAGCGCTGCCTTGCCTCGAGGAAGTCGAGGCCGGTGCGCCCGTTCTCGGTCAGCTTTCCCGGTGGGTAGCCCAACCCGGCGAGTCCCTGGAGGACCATCCCTGTGGACTGGGAGTTGACCGTCGGGATCGAGCTCGATCCTGCGAAGCCACCGGATCCCTTCTGCACCCCGGATAGCCAGGAGAGCGCCCGATCGGACCGACTGCCCTGATCGAGCAGCTGGAGCACGGTGCCGGTCGAATCGGGGTCCGAGGGCGCCCCCGCAGTCACGCCCCAGCCCTGGTTTCCCGAACCCTGGATCGACTTGAGCCAGTCGACCGTCGAAGAGGCAGAGCCTCCGGATCCTCCGGCCCGCAGGGCGAGGGAGGCATAGGCGGCGACGTTCACCTTGCCGCCGAAGGTCCGGTCCTTCCGCTGCCTGGCCTCCAGTTCGGCGACCAGGTCGCGATTACCGAAGGTGCTGGGGTCGACCCGGGCTGCGTTGAGGGCGAGGATCGCGAGGGAGATCTCCGCCGAGTCGTTTA
The DNA here is from genome assembly GCA_049425265.1 of Solirubrobacterales bacterium. Lineage (GTDB taxonomy): Bacteria > Actinomycetota > Thermoleophilia > Solirubrobacterales > 70-9 > 67-14. The sequence continues at coordinate 4,051 of JBMSXD010000100.1, read as the reverse complement.
TCTCCTCGGAGTTCGAGGTCAGGTAGCCGATCGGACTGCGGCCAGAGCGGCTTACGTCGAAGGGGTTCAGGCCGGCGGCCGCAAATCCGATCGAGGCCCGGGCGGTGATCGAGACCGAGGACTCCGATCCGGGCGAGGCGCCGAACCCCCCATCGCCATTCTGGCGCCCCTCCAGCCAGGTCCGGGCCTCGCGGGTCGACTCGCTCACCTTGGCCTCGGCCGGACCGGGGGCCAGGAGGACCGTCGAGAGGGAGACGGCGATCAGCAGCGCCCCGACCGTCCCCGGCAGGCGACTCCACTCGAACCGCTCCTTGAAGCGCCGGAGCGCGGCGACCATCGCCGGTCCGGCCACCAGGGCGAACAGGACGTTTCCTCCTATGTGCGCAAGGTCGAACGGAACCGATCTCACCTGCAAGGCAAGGTAGCGGTCGAGCGATACCTCCCCCCCGAATCCGACCAGGAACTGCAAGTTCATCCACATCCCGAACAAGAGCCCGGCCAGGCCACAGGCGACCGCGAGCTGGATACGGCCGGCCCGGCCGGCAGTAAGGCGCCAGAGGGCGGCACCGGCGACGCCGGTCATGCCCCAGGCAGCCATCTGCCACGGCGTCCAGACCCCCTGGCCGAGCCAGAAGTTCGAAACGAGGCCGCCAAGCGCACCGACCGCGAAGCCCGGAGCCGGCCCGAGCACGTATCCGGCGATCAGGACGATGTCGGTCGTCGCGACCACGTTCGGTAGTGGTGCGAGCAGTATCCGGCCGACCACGGCCAATGCGGCGAGCAGGGCTACGAGTGCGACCACCTGCGAGGGGGGGCGACTCCGCTCGTACCAGAGGAGCCCGGTCCCGATCACAAGGAGGACGAGCACCACGGTGGCGACCTGCCAGTTCACTCCGCTCGCTCCCCACCCAGCATTCTGCGGAGCAGCGATGCCCCCTGGTCGACCCCGATCACCCGATCGATCCCGAAGATCCTTGCCACCTCGGTCGTGAAGTACCAGCCACCGGAGAGGACCTCGGTCGCCGGGCCGTCGGCGATCACCTCACCCTGTCCGAGCAGGACCACTCGGTCGGCGAAGGTGGCAGCAAACTCGACGTCGTGGGTCGCGATCACGACCGCGGCTCCCCGGCCGGCGAAGTCGCGGGCCAGACCGGCCAGTCGATCCTTGAGCCCCCGATCCATTCCCCGGGTCGGTTCGTCCAGAGCGACCAGATCGGGCAGAGCCTCGGCACCCATACGACCGGCCAGGGTGATCGCCAGCGCCACCCTCTGACGCTGGCCTCCGGAGAGATTCCGCGGGTCCAACCCAGGGTCACCGTCGAAGCCGACCGCGGCAAGGGCAGCCTCGCCGTCGGACCCGGGCAACTCTTCCCGGACGGAGTCCCTGACCAGGTAGTCCGAAGGGTCCTGGGTGAGTAGCGCGACCCCTCCCCGAGTCTCTATCCGGCCCGCTGCCGGATCGAGCAACCCGGCGGCGGCCTTCAGCAGGGTCGATTTCCCGGCACCGTTCCTGCCCATCAGGGCGACCGTCTCGCCCGGATCGATCGAGAGGTCGATCGCGCGGAGCGCCTCGACCTTCTCCACCCCGTCGTCGAGCTCTACCCAGAGGCCCTCGCACCTCAGCGCTCGGCCGTTGCCGGGAGGCGGGGTCGGGTCCTCTGTCGCCGGAATCGTGACCTCTTCGAGAGCAGCCAGTTCGGAGCGCGCCTCCCGCACGCCCACCGGCAGCTCAGCTGCTCCAGCCATCGAGAAGACTCGTGCGGCCGGGGTCGCGAGGATCGGTTCGGTTGCGATCGCAAATTCCTGAAACCCGGCCGGGGACCCGTCGAAGGCGATCGACCCCCGCTCGAGAACGATCACCCGATCGGCCGAGGGCAGACACCGCTCGAGCCGATGCTCCGACAGGAGGACGGTCACCCCCCACTCCTCGTTCAGTCGCCTGAGCAGGCCGATCAGCTCGTCGCCCGAGACCGGGTCGAGCTGGGAGGTCGGCTCGTCGAGGAGGAGGAGGCCGGGACGAGTTACCAGAGCCGCCGCCAGCGCAACCCGCTGGAGCTCACCCCCCGAGAGGGTCGTGACCTGACGGTCGAGCAGGTGAGGAATACCTAGGGCGAGCGAGACCTCCTCGACGGCCCGAGCCCGATCGGCCGCTGCCTGGCCCCTGAACCGAAGGGGCAGGTCGATTTCGGCACGGACCGTCGTCGAGACGACCTGGCTCTCGGGATCCTGGGCGACGAATCCGACCAGCTCGGCCATCTCCCCGGGGCCGCCATCGGCAGCCGAGCGACCCGAGACCATCACCGTTCCACCGATCGACCCCCCATGGAAGTGGGGCACCAGTCCACACCCCGCCCGGAGCAGGGTCGTCTTTCCCGAGCCCGACCCTCCGACCAATAGGACGAATTCGCCCGGTAAGAGTTCGAGGGACACCCCTTCGAGGGCCGGGCACTTCGACCGGGGGTAGGAGTAGGTGAGGTTCGCGGCCACGAGTGGTGCAGGCGCCCTCTCGCTCCTAGTGAACGTCGGCACGGATCCTCCCTCCCCCAGGCCAGGTGGCAAACCCGGCCCCGATAAGGGCGAACGCTGCGCCGACGGTCGCCGGACCGGCCTGCCACCCGACCCGCGGGTAGGCGACCAGCAATCCGTCTCCCGCGAGGAGCGCCGCCAGGACCGCGCCGATCAGTACGACCCCGATGGCGAGGAAACGGCGGTCGTATCGGGACGGTGCTCGGAGCGGCTCGGAGTGGTCGGCATCCAGCGAGTAGCCCCGTAGCTCGAGCGTCGCCGCAACCTCCACCGAGCGGTCGAGCGAACCCTCGAGCAGGCGACGGGCCATCACCACCCGGGTGACCGGGCTGGCAGCCGGACCACGGAGCCCGGCCGCGTCCCTGAGCCGGGCCCTGTCGGCAGCTGCAAGGGGCAGGAAACGGGATACCAGCGTCGCGGTAAGGGCCGACCGGCCGGCGACCCGGTGCATCCGGGCGAGGATCCTGTCGGGATCGACCGAGGCCGACCAGACCCCTGCGACCACCATCACGGCGACGGCCCTGAGGCCGGTCATGGCACCGGCCGCGACCGCCTCGGCGCTCACCTGAACCTGGCCGAAGCCGGGCCATTCCCCCAGTCGCATGAGCACGGTCGCACCCCTGTCCGAGGCGACGGCATTGACCAGGGTAAGCACCACCGCTATCCCCAGGCCCAGGCCGAGCGAGAAACGGACGGCCCTTCCGGAACCGGCACCGATTCCGGCAATCGCCGCGCCGACGGTCGCTGCGATGGCAGCCAGCGGCTCGGGGGCGAACAGGCCAGCGAGCAGGAATCCACCGAGGTACAGAGAGGCGGCGAGCGGCCCTGCCGACTGGAGCGGCCCCCTCCTGGGCACGTAGGCGAGCGGCGATCTGGCGGGGCCGCTCACTGGGACCCACCGATCCGCTCGGTCGGGAGCCGAACCGCCTCGCCATCCACCGCGGCAACCGCATAGGAGCGACCGAGTCGGTCCGGTTCGAGCAGACGGGCGGCGCTCCTCACCCCGGTCCGGTCGGTCCCGGTCACGAACCAGGTGGGCGGCTCCCCGGTGCCCCCGGTGGAGGCGACCATTCCCGTGCCCTCTCCCTCGCCGACCACGACCCGGCCCGTACGGTCGAGAAGCTCCAGGGTCTTTCCCCGGCTCCGAAAACGTGCGAAGACACCGCTCCGTGAGGGAGGGCCTCCGAGCACGGGATGGTCCTCGCCGATCCTGCTCCATTCCCCGACCACCACCTCGAGCGCCTCCCCAGACTCCGAGCCCTCCTCGAGGTCGATTCCATCGTCCTCCAGGCTCGAGCGCACCAGCCCGCAGGTCACCCGATCGGAGCTACAGACCAGGCGGATCGGCCAGTCGGACCCGCGGTAGCCACCGGTCAACGGGGCTGGGTAGGAACCGACCACGGAGCCGACGTACATCACCTCGCCCCAATCCCGGTAGTCCCACCAGACCCGGTCGCCGGGCGAGAGCAGGAAGTCGGCACCTCCGACCTCGTTCGTGAACAACATCCTGCGCGTGCTGGAAGCC
>JBMSXD010000099.1:0-5822 GCA_049425265.1 Solirubrobacterales bacterium | reverse complement strand
ACGACCGTCCTTCGGAAGAAGTCGAACAGGTTGGGTGCTGCGACCAGAATCTTCCCCTTGAGGGTGCTCATCGGTCCTCTCCGGTTGAACTCTTCGAATCGTCTGGCCGGTCCGACAACGTCGCCTCCTGGTCGTCACCTCGACAGAGCCCGCCAACGGCCTTCCCTGGATCGGTCGAGACCGCCTCCGCGGGGCTGTCCGAGACCTGACTATACGGGGAAGGGCGGTCCGGCAGGGAGGCCCCGAGGGGGTCCGCTCGCGGCGCAGGGTGCAGGTATCCGTTAGCCTCCCTCGTCGCGATATGGGCAGGTACACAGGACCAAAGGAAAAGCTTTCGAGGCGCGAGGGAGAGGACCTCGGCCTCAAGGGCAGGCGTGCGCTGGAGGGGAAGAGCGCGATGGAGCGTCGCCCCTACCCGCCCGGCCAGCACGGTCGTGGCCGGAGGCGCCCTTCGGAGTTCTCGGTCCGGATGCGCGCCAAGCAGCGGGCGAAGTTCATGTACGGACTCCGCGAGAAGCAGTTCGCCAAGCTGTTCGACAAGGCAAGCCGCGAAGAGGGGATGGCCGGGGAGAACCTGATGCGCCACCTCGAGTCGAGGCTCGACAACGTCGTCTATCGGCTGGGGCTGGCAACCACCCGGGCCCAGGCCCGCCAGTTCGTCGTCCACCAGCACGTGACCGTCAACGGCAAGAGGCTCGATCGGCCCTCCTACGAGGTCTCGGCCGGGGATGTCGTGGCAATCCTCCCCGGAGCCCCGATCGAAGCCCTGGTCCGGGAGGCGACCGAGGTCGCCGGGCCGACCCCGCCCTGGCTCCTTGCCGACCCGGATGGCCTGAAGGGGACCGTGAACCGGCTCCCATCGCGTGACGACATCGCCGCCCCGGTCGAGGAGCGGTTGATCGTCGAGCACTACTCCAGGTAGTCCGCGCTACCTAAGTGAAGGACGCAAGACCCGGCTACTGACCGCCGGTCATCTGGCTCTTGGCCAGTTCGTGGGCGACCTCTAGCAGGCCGACCACGGAGAGCGGATCGGGTGAGTCGGAGATGATCCGGACGTGGGTCGTCTGGTCCCCGTCGGGTTCCTCTTCGCTCAAGACGGCCGAGATGACCAGCTGATCGAGTCGTGCGCCGGGGATCTCCCGCTCGACCTGTTCCATCATCTCCTGTGCCAGCCCACCGATCCGGGCGGACGGGGTCGGCTCATCTGGCTGATCCACTCCCCCACCCTACATTCCGGGCGGCAGGGGGCGGCGGTCCGGTTGCCGCCCGTTCGGACCGCGGTAGAGCATTCCGGCCGCGAATAGACTGGCCGGCCCGATGCGGACCGAGCGCCCAACCTCCCGACCGATCGGAGCACCCGGAATGGCGGTGGCCTACCTGGCGGCCCTGCTCCTGACCCTTTTTCTGCCCCTTTCGGCCGCGGCCGAGCCAGCAGAAGCAAGTGGCCGAACGGCCTACCTCGTCCTGGTTCCCTCGGGGAAGGGAGAGGGATTCGACGAATCGCTGCTCAGGGCCTTCGAGAGAACCCCCGGCCTCTCCCCCGGGCTCTACAGCGCGACCCAGGGCTCCTACTCCCGCGGGCAATCACTGCTCGACATCTCCCAGGGAACCAGGGTCTCCCGATCGCTCTACGACCCCGAGGCGACCCCTGCGATCGAGCTCCAGAGGAATGGATCTCTGGCCGGATGGGGCGCAGTGCTGAAGCGGGCCCGGACCGCTCCCCAGACGATCGAGCCCGGCCTCTTGGCCGGAACGGTCCCAGGCGGAGCCGCCCTCGTCCTTGCGGATGGATCGCCGGGCGGAGTCGCCGTTCCGGCGGCCGACCGGGCCGGCGAGGTCTCGAGGCTCTCGACCGCACCCCCGGATCGGCTGGCCCGGACCGCCCTGGGCGAGGGCGACAAGCGGTCCCTGGTGGTGGTTGGCGCCTCACCGGGCAAGGCCGGGGTGAGCCAGCTACGCGAGCTGGTCCGTGGGATCGGCCGGCAAGGCCTGGTGATCGCCATCCAGTCGCCGCCGGGCGGGGACTGGCTGCCGGTCTTTCCGCTCGCCGTCTCCGGGAGGGGCGCGGCCAGCCCCACCTCCGACACGACCTCGCTTCCGGGGATGGTCGGGGCGATCGATTTCGCCCCGACCGTGCTCGACCATCTGGGGGTCGCGGTCCCCGACGAGATGACCGGGACCGTAATCGGTGAGGGGCCGGGTCGGGATGCCGCCGAGCTCACCTCCTTCCGGGACCGGCTCGATTCGGTCGGCGACCGACGGATCCCGGCAGTCGCCGGGCTCGCGGTTGGCTGGCTCTTCCTCTTCCTGGTCGCCGGGGCGATCGCCGGGCCGGACCGGATCCGGGCCGACGTCCGGAGGACCGGTGGCCTGGCCGTCCTCTGGCTGCCGACCGTCACCCTGCTGACCCCGCTGGCCGGTAACCCACCGGCCTGGCTCGAGGTCTGCCTGATCGCCCTCGTCTCACTTGGGCTCGGGGCAGCCTCGGACAGGCTGCTGCCCTGGCCCAGGGCGACGGCGATCCCGGGCTTCTTCGGGCTGGCCACCTTCACGATCGACCTGGCGCTCGGCTCCCCGCTCGTGATCCGCTCGGTACTGGGGCCGAGTCCCGGCTACGGGGCGAGGTTCTACGGGATCGGGAACGAGCTGGAGGCGGTATTGGTGGTCCTGCTGCTCGCCGGGATGGCCGGACTGCTCGCCTGGCGGCCCCGCTCCTGGAACGCGGCAGCGGCGGTCGGTGCGGCCGCGCTCGCCCTGGCGATAGTGCTCGGTTCCGGCAGGCTGGGGGCCGCGGTCGGCGGAGTCGTGGTGGTCGCGGTCGCCGCCGGGGTGATGGCAGTGATGCTGATGCCGGGCCGGCTGACCCCGGTCAAGATCGCGGCCCTCGTCATTACGCCGATCCTCGCCCTGGCCATGCTGGCCGGGCTGGACCTGCTGTTCGCGGGCGACCAGGGGCACTTCGCCCGGAACGTGCTGGGCGAAGGGTCGGGATCTGGAGTCGGCCAGACGATCGAGCGGCGACTCAGCCTCGCCTGGCAGCAGGTCTTCCGCGGGGCGATGCCGGTCGCCCTGATCGCTTCCCTCCTGGCGATCGTCTTCGGCTGGCGAAACCGGGGCGCCCTGGAACCCTTCCCCGGGCCGGCCTGGCCGGCGGCGATCGCCGGGGCGCTGGCCGGCGGCTTGGTCGGCTCGATCGTCGAGGACTCCGGGCCGCTCCTTCTGGTCAGCTCGGTGCTGATCCTCCTTGGCCTCGCCTACTACCTGCTCGGCAGGCCGGAGGGCGCCTCCGCACCCCCGGCCACCGAGGACGAATCAGTTACAGGATGAAGAGGCCTTCTTCTCGAAGTCCGATGCAGCCTGCGCCAGGCTGACCACCTGCAGGCCGAGGGCGACGTAGTCGCCGGCCGCGGGGTTCTTCGGCAGGTTCTCGAAGGCCTTGGTCGTGGCGTTGATCTGGTCCTCGAGGTTCTGGGTCTCCTGGGGGAAGTCTTCCTTGGCCGAGTCGACCACGTCGTTTGCGTTCTGCTCGACCCGGTTGAAGTCGTTCTGGACCTCGTTGAAGGTCGAGGAGTTGACCTGTTCGACCTGAACCAGCTGGTTGACCGACTGCTTGAAGGAGTCGAGGTTCGAGCAGAAGGCCGGCTTGGAGCTGCAGCCACTCGATCCGAGGGCGAGGGCGGAAGCTGCGAGGGCGGCTACGGGCAGGGTGAGGATGAGGCTCTTTTTCGTATTCACGGGCGCCACCCTACCTGACCGATCGGCACCGCCCCGGACGACGAGCCACCATTGCGGCCGGGTCCCTAGGATGGCGGTCGATGGACCTCACCTTCTCCGAGGAAGAGATCGAGTTCCGGGACGAGCTGAGGGACTGGCTCGGATCCAACCCTCCCGGGGAGGAGCCGCGCGGTGACCAGGATGCGGCCTTCGACTTCCGTAAGGAGTGGCAGAACTCCCTGTTCGAGGGAGGCTGGGCCGCGGTCCACTGGCCACGGGAGTACGGGGGCCGCGACGCATCGCTGATGCAGTCGGCGATCTTCTTCGAGGAGATGGGCCGGGCCAACGCGCCACTCCCGGCCAACGGCCTCGGATTGATCCTCGCCGGTCCGACGATCATCGCCTGGGGGAGCGACGAGCAGAAGGACCGCTTCCTGTTGCCGATCCTCTCTGCCGAGGAGATCTGGTGCCAGGGCTTCAGCGAACCGGAAGCGGGTTCCGACCTGGCCGCGGTCAAGACGAAGGCGGTCCAGGACGGGGACGAGTGGGTGGTCACCGGACAGAAGGTCTGGACCAGCGTCGCCCAGTACTCGAAATGGTGCATGCTGGTCGCCCGGACCGATCCAGAGGCCGCCAAGCACAAGGGTCTCTCCTACTTCCTGATGGACATGGAGCAGGACGCGATCCAGGTCAGGCCCCTGGTCCAGATCACGGGCGAGGCCGAGTTCAACGAGCTGTTCATCGAGGAGGCCCGGATCCCGGCCGACAACATGCTGGGCGGAGAGGGCGACGGCTGGAACGTCGCCCTGACCACCCTGATGAACGAACGCTCCGGCCTCGGCTTCTTCCTCCAGACCCAGCTCCGCCGGGCGCTCGACCGGCTGGTCGAGGACGCGAAGGAGAACGGACAGATCGATGACCCGGTGGTGGCCCAGGCGCTCGGCGAGATGCACGTACGGACCGAAACCCTCCGCCTGCTCGCCTACCGGGGGCTCAGCATCATCGAACAACACGGCCAACCGGGCCCCGAGGGCTCTTTGACCAAGTGGCTCTGGTCGGAGACCAACCAGATGCTGACCCAGCTCGCGGTGGGTATCCGGGGTGCCAGTTCGCTGACCGAGGGCGACCCCTGGGCCTACGACCTGCTCCGCTCCCGCGGCAACTCGATCGAGGGCGGGACGACCGAGATCCTCAAGAACATCGTCGCCGAGCGGGTGCTCGGCCTGCCGAGGAAGTGAGCGGGGGATGAAGTTCGACTTCACCGAGGACCAGCACGAGATCAAGCGGACCGCGAAGGACCTGCTCGGCGCCCGATCGACCCTCGAGACCGTGCGAGAAGCGGCCGAGGCCGGCGAATACGAGCCGGCCCTCTGGAACGAGCTCTCGGAGCTGGGCTGGCCCGGGGGGGCGGTCGAGGAGGCCTTCGGTGGGGGCGGCCTGGGCTACGTCGAGCTTGCCGGGCTGCTCGAGGAAGCCGGCTACGCCCTGTTGAACGGGCCTTTCCTGAGCTCGGCGATCTGTGCGGCCGCTATCTCGGAGGCCGGGTCGGATTCCCAGAAGGAGGAGTGGCTCGGCCGACTTGCATCTGGCGAGGCGACCGGAGCATTCGGACTCGAGGGGGAGATCGTCCCCGATGGCGCGACGGCCGAGGTCGTGGTGGTCGCTGCGCCCGATGGCAGCAGGGCTAGGCTGCTGACCGGTGAGGGAGCGATGCCCGCGCTCTCGACTATCGATCCGACCCGCCGTTACGGGATCGCCGACGGGGAGATGGCCGAAGGTGAGGAGATGCCGGGCGACGTAGCCGCGGCGATCGACCTGGCGTGCGTGCTGGTCTCGGCCGAGCTGGTCGGGGTCTGCCGCAGGGTGCTCGACATGACGATCGAGTACGTCAAGGACCGGAAACAGTTCGGCCGGCCGGTCGGCTCCTTCCAGGCGGTCCAGCACCGCTGCGCCCAGATGCTGCTCTCGACCGAGGGGGCCCGGGCGACCACCTACTTCGCGGCCTGGGCTGCCGACGCCGATCGTGAACGGCTGCCAGAGGCGGCCTCACTGGCCAAGTCGGCCGCTTCCAGGGCCGGGGTCGAGGTAACCGCCTCGGCGATCCAGGC
>JBMSXD010000098.1:0-5836 GCA_049425265.1 Solirubrobacterales bacterium | reverse complement strand
TGGAAGAACTCGAGTACCTCCCGCGGGGTCGGCGCGGCCCCGACATTGATCGTGACGACCTGGTCCAGACCCAGGGCCGAACGCAGCGGCGCGAAGAACTTCTCATCGGCTTCGGCGACCCGGGCCTCAAGGTCTTCGGGCACCTCTTCACCGGCCTGCTCCAGCTGCACTTTCTCGATTGCGTCCCGAAGAGCCTCCTCGAGGGGCTCTCGCGCCTCGTCTGGCTGGCCCGCAACGGTCGACTCCAGCCCACCCTTGAGCTTCTCCCAGATTCGGGGAACGGCGAAGAACCACTGGGGCCGCACCTCTGGCAGTACCTCGCGTACCGCCGTGTAGTCGTCGACCGAGGTCACCTCGAAACCGAAGACGGCCGGCAGGTAATGATGGGCTGCGCGCTCGGCGATATGAGCCGATGGCAGCCAGCTGATCACCCGGGATCGGTCGGGGAACTCGACGATCTGGTGGGTTCCATCGACCATGAACATCAGGTTGTCGTGGGTCAACTGCACACCCTTTGGCGGCCCGGTTGTGCCACTCGTATAGATCAGGGTGAGGATGTCTTCGGGCCCGATCTCGGCCGCGGCAGCCGTACCGTCGAAGGCGGGATCCATCTCCTCCAGCTCTGCCAGCGAGATGATCCCCTCCGGGGTGTCGCCTTCGGGATCGACCAGAACTATCTGGGGCTTTTCCCCGAGGCTCGATATCGCCTCCAGCACCACCGGGAGGAAGAGCCTCTCGGTAACTACAACCTTGGTCTCTGCATCTACGAGGAGGTAGTTGATCTGGTCAGGGGTATAGGTCTGGTAGATCGAAAAGGGCGTGCCACCCGCCGTCACCACACCGAAGTCGACTATGTGGAATTCGGGGCGGTTGACCAGCATCAAGGCGACGGTGTCGGCCTTTTCGACCCCGAGCTTCTTCAGGCCGCCGGCGATCCGATCGACCCTCTCCAGCCCCTCGTCCCAGGTGATGACGGTTGAGCCGTCGCGGTTCTTGACCCAGGTTTCGCTGCCGTGCTGGCCCGCGGTGATCCGAAATGCCTCGGCGAGTGTCGCCGCATCCTTTGCTTCGGTCGCCATTCCCTTCCTCCCTCTGGATTAAAGCGGAAATCTAGCGATAAACGGACCTTCTCGCAGGTCCTATCGGACGCCGAACCCCTCCCCGGTCAACCTTCCTATGTCATTCGTCAGGCCAATGAAGAAGAGTCCCAGGACCAGGGCGAAACCGATAATTCCCGCCCGTTCCATCACGGCGTAGGGAACGGGTCGGCCCCGGAGCTTCTCGATCACGCTCCAGAAGATGTGGCCGCCATCAAGAGGAAGGAAGGGGAAAAGGTTGATGATCCCCAGGGAGAGACTGATCAGGGCGATGATGGTCAGCGCCTGGCGCCCGGACGTATCGATTGCCTGTCGGGTCACTTCGTAGCTCCCGGCCACGCCCGACAGCTCTTCCCTCCGTTCGGACTTGTACAGCTCGGACAGCACCCCGACGGTTTCGGAGGTCACCTGCCACATGAAGTCGAGGGAGAGTCCGGCAGCCTCGGGTGGGGTTGGGGAGACCGGCCTCGTATCGAAGGCGAAGCCCACTCTCGGTCTGTCGGCCGCCGAGTCGAATCGTGGCCGGACGTCGATCGTCGTCAGCTTGCCGTCACGCTCTATCGTAAGCCTGGCGGTCTCCTTGGCCAGGCAGCCATCGGTTTGCTGCCCTTCGCAGCGGTGGGTCGCAATCCGGGAGGCGAGTCGGTCCTGTGTGCCCCTGACCCCGTCGACCGCGACCAGCCTGTCGCCTGGTACCAGCCTGCCTTCGGCCGGGGAGTTCGGCTCGACCTGACCGATCCTGTCGGTCGACTCCTGAATTCCGAACGCGAGGAAGAAGAGGATCAGGAAGGCAATCGCAATGTTGACGGCCGGACCGGCAGCGATTACGACGATCCTCTTCCAGACCGGCTGGCGATAGTAGGCCCTCGGGGCAGCGTCTGGGGGAACTTCTTCCTCTGGGTTCATTCCGGTGATTCGCACGTATCCCCCCAGAGGGATCGCCCCGACCCCGTACTCGGTCTCACCTCGTTTGACCGAAAAAAGCTTTGGGGGGAAGAACAGGAAGAACTTCTCCACCCTCATCCCGGTCGCTTTCGCCGCGAAGAAGTGGCCCGCCTCATGGAGGACGATCAAGGCGCAAAACGCGAGGAATGCCAGCAGGAAGCTCACGGGCTGGCTACCCCCTCGAGTTCGGCCATCGCCAGCTCACGTGCAATCAGGTCGGCCTCGAAGAGGTGGTCGAAATCGAGCGCCGGTTGGTCACCGATATCCTCGAGGACGGACTCGACCACTGCCGGTATCCGATCGAAGGGGATCCGCCCCGCGAGGAACCCTTCAACGGCGACCTCATCTGCCGCGTTCAATGCGCACGGTGCAACCCCTCCCCTGGATCCGGCTTCCCGGGCGAGGTCGAGACAGCGAAAGGTCTCCCGATCGACGGGCAGGAAGTCGAGCGAACCCACCCGGCTCAGATCGAGCCGTTCGACCGGGATGTCCCAGCGGTCGGGCTCCGAAAGCGCGTAGGAGATCGGAACCCTCATGTCCGGCTGCCCTAAGTGGGCGAGTTGGGCCCCGTCGTTGAACTCGACCAGCGCGTGGACCAGAGACTGGGGGTGGATCACGACATCGATCGCCTCGTATGGGAAATCGAAGAGGTGATGGGCCTCGATCATCTCGAAGCCCTTGTTCATCAGGGTTGCCGAATCGATGGTGATTCGCCCACCCATCTGCCAGGTCGGGTGTTGAAGGGCCTCGTCGGGTGTCACGCCCGAGAGGTCGTTCCGGCCGAGGAAGGGGCCGCCGGACGCCGTCAGGGTCAACTTCTCGACCGTTCCCGGGGGTTCATTCCGAAGCAGCTGGGCGAGCGCGGAGTGTTCCGAGTCGACCGGGATGATTCGTGCGCCGGTCCCCTCTGCAAGAGGTACGAGGAGTTCCCCTGCGATGACCAGCGATTCCTTGTTTGCGAGTGCCAGGGGCAGGCCCATCGCAAGGGCTGCGATCGATGGCCTGAGGCCCGCGGCGCCCACCACGGCATTGAGGACGATGTCCGGGGTCGTCTCCTCGAGCAGAGCGACGCCGGAGTCGGGGCCGCCCAGGACCGTCCCGGTAAAGGATCCGCGGAGTCGGTCGGCCGCGCCGGAATCTGCCAGGGCCACCGTCCCGACACCCAGTTCCTCAGCGGCACGAGCAAGATCGGTGGCGTTCGAGCCGGCCGAAAGGCCGACCACTTCGAACTCGCCCGGGCCCTCGAGGAGATCGAGGGCCTGGCGGCCGATCGAACCCGTCGCGCCAAGAATTGCAATCTTTCTTCGCACCCCTTGATTATGCGGGATAGGGCCTGTCGGCCTTCAGATGAGGAGGAGTGAGACGAAGTAGCCGACTACCACCGTGAAGAAGGCCGCATCGAGGCGGTCCAGGATCCCGCCGTGCGCACCGAGTACGCCTCCAGCATCCTTCGTTCCGAGATCCCGCTTGAGCATCGACTCGAACAGGTCACCGATCGGAGCGGTCAGGGCAACGGCGGCACCCAGGATCAGTGCGTCGGTCCCAGAGAGCCAGTCCTGATAGAGGCCGGCTGCCCAGACCGCGACGATTCCGAGGACGATTCCCCCGATCAGCCCTTCGACGGTCTTGTTCGGTGAGAGCTTCGGCGCCAGGGGTCTGCTTCCGAAAAGCCGCCCGACTGCGTAGGCGCCTGTATCGGCGACGAAGGTACCGATCAGGACATCGACCAGCAGGCCGGTTCCGTAGTCCGGGATGTCCCTCATAAGGATTGCGAAGATCAGCGGAATGCCGATCCAGTACAGCCCGAGAAGCGAAACCGCGAATGAGTCAGTGATGCCGGTCCGGTCCTTCCGGCGGATTGCGAAAAAGAAAAGGAGCGGGAAGGGAACGGCAAGGGAGAGGAGGATCGTCGTCTTCGAGCCCAGGGAGGCGGCGAGGATGAACCCGACCAGGGCCAGGTACATCGGAACTGGTAGCGGCTCCTTCTTCTGAGCCATCGCGAGGAACTCCCGGATCCCGAGTATTCCGACGATTGCCATCCCTCCCGCGAACCACGGTCCCCCGGCGACGACGATTGCGATCGCCAGGACGATCAGTGGAACTGCGTGGAGGATCCGCCTGCCCGTCTCCCTGCTCATGTCCCCTCCCTTCCGCCGAACCTTCGGATGCGCTCCTCGTATTCGTCCAGGCACTCGACGAAGGCCTCCCTCGTGAAATCCGGCCAGAGTTCGTCCCTGAAGACCATCTCAGAGTAGGCGCATTGCCAAAGCAGGAAGTTTGAGATCCGCTGCTCCCCACTCGTCCTGATCAGCAGGTCGGGGTCACCCATGTCCGGGGCATAGAGGTTTTGGGCAAATGCCTCCTCCCCCCCGCCCTGGTAACTGGCGGCGGCATCGACCAGCTCGGCCCGTCCTCCGTAATTGAAGGCGACGAAGAGCGTGATCCGTCCGTTACCGGCAGTCGTTTCCTCGGCCCAGTCCATCTGGTCGGTCAGTCCTCGATCGAGGCCCTCTCTCCGACCGACGAACCTCATCCGAACGCCCTCCTCGTTCAACTCGGGCGTCTCCATCTCGATCCGACGGCGAAACATCCCCATAAGGGTCTCCACCTCAGACTTCGGACGCGACCAGTTCTCCGTCGAAAAGGAAAAGACGGTGAGCTCCTCTATCCCGAATTCCGCGGCATCTCGCAGCCGGGCCTTGACGTTGTCGGCCCCCGCCTCATGGCCCTCACTGACATCGATTCCCCTCGATGTGGCCCAGCGTCCGTTTCCGTCGGTGATGATCGCGACGCGCCTGGGCCAGCTCACACTTCGAGGATTTCCTCTTCCTTGCCCCTGAGCATGGAGTCGATCTCCTCGATTGCCCCGTCCGTGAGCTCCTGCAGGCGATTCTCGGCCCGGTGTTCGTCATCGGCGCCGGTCTCCCCTTCCTTCTTGAGCTCACGAAGGTCCGCCATTACGTCGCGGCGCACGTTTCGGACCGCAATCCGTCCCTCCTCAGCGATCCCGTGGAGCACCTTGACCAGATCCTGCCGCCGCTCCTCGGTCATTTCCGGGATGGCGAGCCGGATCACGTTGCCGTCGTTGTTCGGGGTCAGGCCGATATCGGAGTCGAGGATCGACTTCTCGATCATCGGGATCGCCGACTTGTCGTACGGGGTCACGGTGAGGAGACGTGCCTCGGTCGCGGCCACATTGGCCAGCTGGTCGAGCGGCGTCTCGGCTCCGTAGTAATCGACGACGATCCGGTCCAGCAGGTGCGGTGTTGCCCTCCCCGTTCTGACCGATGCGAATTCCCCCCGGGTCGAATCGACCGATTTCCTCATCCGGTCAGCTGCATCTTCGAGCAGGTCGTCGATCACTTCGGTGCCTCGTCCTTCCCCTCGCTGTTCGGCTGGCTGACCAGGGAGCCGACCCTCTCGCCGGAGACGATCCTACCCATGTTGCCGTCGACCCCCATGTTGAAGACATAGATCGGGAGTTGGTGGTCCATGCACAGGCTGAGCGCGGTCGAGTCCATCACTCCGAGCGACCGCTCGATCGCCTCCATGTGGGTCAACTCCGGAATGAAGGTCGCATCGGGGTCGGTAGCGGGATCGCGGTCGAAGACGCCCTCGATCCCGTTCTTAGCCATCAGGATCGCCTCGGCATGGATCTCCAGCGCCCTGAGGGCGGCAGCCGTGTCGGTAGTGAAGAAGGGGTTCCCGGTTCCCGCTGCGAAGATCACGATCCTTCCCTTCTCGAGGTGTCGCATCGCCCGCCTCCGGATGTAGGGCTCGGCAACCTCCCGGAC
>JBMSXD010000097.1:0-5953 GCA_049425265.1 Solirubrobacterales bacterium | reverse complement strand
TAGGGCCTCACTCCGCAACGGTGCTGAGCAGCGACCGGGCGAGGGTAATCGCTCCGGTGACCACACCTGCGAACAGCATCAGTACCCCAAGGTAGAGGAAGAAGCCACCATCCATGGAGAGCGAGAGGAGCGCTCCCCCGCCAAGGAGGGCAAGGACCCCGAGAACCGCCCGGCGCTCCGGACTGTCTATGGGCTTGATCGGGCTGCCCGCCCGGGAGCCACCGTCTTCAGTCGCCGAATCGAACCTACCGTCCAGTACCAAGCCGTAGAGGAGTGCGATCGAAGGGACCAGGACGAGCAGCCCGATTCCGATCGCGAACAGCAGGGCGATGATTACGTTGTCCGGGGCAGCGGCCTCGTCGATCGTCAGTCCGGGAAGGATGTCGGGGGACTGGGCGAGCCCCCAGCCAGCGACGACAGCCGCTGTAGCCAGAGCCGCAGCCACTCGTGCTGCGGAAAACTTTCGCGCCACTAGGAGGACTATCGCCCCGATCCCGGCCAGGCCGGAGATGATCACTGCGACCAGTCCGGCCCCCGAGGTCAGACCGTCGTAGATAGAACTGTCGTCCGTTCCCATAACCAGGAGTCCGGCGACCGCAACCAGGCCCGAGACGACTCCGGCGGCGATCGCCCTCGTCCTGAAGGCGTCTGCGAGGCCCGGATGGCCGGAGCGGTTTGCGTCGGCCGCCAGGTACACGGCTGCCAGGTAGGCGCAGAAGATGACGGCGAGGATCCCGACCGTAATGGAGATCGGGTTCACCCAGCTGGTGATCGGGTCACCGGCCGCGTTACCGAGGGGAACCGTTCCACCAGCGATCGCCCCGATCACCGTCCCCAGGAAGAACGGGGCAAGGAGTGACGAGGCGGTCGAAATCCAGACGACCACCGGGCGGTCGGCCTCGCCCCCAACGACGTAACTGGTCGCCCGGAGCACGATCCCCAGCGCAGCCAGAAGCAGCGGTATCCAGAGGGTGGAGAAGATCGAACCGAAGACCTCGGGGTATGCCGTCCAGCAGACCACGAGGACGAAGATCAGCCAGACGTGGTTTGCCTCCCAGACCGGGGCCATCGAGCGGTGGGTCTGCTCACGGATCTGGTCGGCCCGTTCACCCCGTGCCGTAAGGGTCCAGAAGGGGGCACCGAAATCGGCCCCGGCGAGGACGATGTATGCGGCGATACCAACCAGGATCAGGATCGCGGGGATCTCAGCCAGCAATGCGATCTACCCCCTCCCTATCCCCCGCCCGGTCCGAACCAAGACCGGGGGGAAGCGGCTTGCGGGCAAGCTTGACAAGGACCCAGGCGACCGCAGCGAACAGGGCGGCGTAGACCAGGGCGAGGGCCCCGTAGCCGAAGACGATCCCGTCGGCCCCGGTAACCGCGGCCTCGGTCCGCATTACCTCGTAGACGACCCAGGGTTGGCGACCGACCTCGGTGACCACCCAGCCGGCGATCACGGCAACGATCGCGGCAGGCCCTGCGATGATGACTCCCCGGTAGAACCACTTCGATTCGGGGATCTTCTTCCGCCGAAACCAGGACAACAGGAACCATCCGGCGAGGACGACGAGAAAGGTCCCGATCCCGACCATCGTCTGGAAGGCGATCCTGACCACGTTGATCGGGGGCCGGTCCTCGGGCGGGACTATCTCCAGGCCCTGGACGACGGCGTTGGGGTCGTGGTAGGCGAGCAGCGAGAGCATCTTCGGGATCTCGATGCCGTACTCGATCTCGTTGTCCTTGGTGTACCAGCCACCGATCGTCTCGGGGGCGCCCTTGGTCGTCTCGTAGAGCCCCTCCATCGCGGCCAGCTTGACCGGTTGGTCGTCGGCGACGTTCCGGGCGGACCAGTCACCGATCAGTAGCTGGACCGGAGCTGCGATTACGGCGAGTGCGAGAGGGACCAGCATCGCCGTCCTTACATAGCTATCGCGCCTGCCCCTAAGCCAGAGGAAGGCGTAGGCGCCGGCCATAAGGAAGCCGACCACGATGTACCCGGCAAGGTACATATGGGCCAACTGGGGCCAGAGGTGGCCATTACCGAACAGGGCCTCCCAGGGGCGAACGTCGGTTACCTCGGTCCCGACCATGTCGAAGCCACCCGGGTTGTTCATCCAGGCGTTGACCGCGATCACCATCAGCGACCCGGTGATCCCGGTTGCAATCACCGGGACCCCGGTGAGCAGGTGGACCTTGGGGGGCATCCGATCCCAGCCATAGACGTAGATGGCGATGAAGATCGCCTCGAGGAAGAAGGAGAACCCCTCGAGCCCGAAGGCCAGTCCGAAGACGTCGCCGAAGTTCGACATGAACCCGGGCCAGAGGATCCCGAACTCAAAACTGATCAGGGTGCCAGTCACGACCCCGGCCGCGAACAGGGTGATCATCACCTTTGACCACCGTTTGGCGATCACGGTGTAGCGCTCCTGGCCAGTCTTCTGGCCGAGCCACTCCATGAAGACGACCAGAGCCGGGAATGAGATGCCGAAGCAGACCAGTGGTATGTGCACAGCAAGGGAGAGCGCCTGCATCTGCCGTGCCTCGAGCAGGTAGTTCTGGTCGACCGCGGGGAAGGGGGCGCCGATCGCCGAGACGGTCTGGAGGAGCTCGATCACCCGATCGCCACCATCCGCTCGATCGGGATCCGGGCCCGCTCGGCAACCTCGGGTTCGACCTTCACCTCGAACTTCAAATCGCGCAGGGAGTCCCGAAGCTTGGGCAGGGTGATCATCTTCATGTAGCGACAGAAGGCCATCCGGTTCGCCTCGATCAGGTTGGCCTCCGGGGCGGCCTGGGAGATCGGGTAGAGCATCCCGTTCTCGGTCGCGATCACGTACTCGCCTTCCGGCTTCTCCTTGACGTGTTCGATCATCCCCGAGGTCGAGAGCAGGTGGACGCCCTCCGGATCGATGTCACCGGAGGCGACGTATTCCATCGCCTGGGTTGCGCAGCCACACTCGGGGTGGATCAGGAACTCGGCCCCGGGATGTTCGGCCCTCGTCCTCTCGATGTCGTCCGGCCGGATTCCGGCATGGACGTGGCATTCGCCATCCCAGATATGGAAACGGGCCCGTTTTGCCGGATCGTCGGCTATCCCGGTCGCACGCTCCACGAAGGCCCCGAGCCACATATCCGGTCCGAAAAGGATCTCCGTCTCCTCCCCGTGCTCGTCGAGGATGTGGTTGACCACATCGACCGCGTTGGATGAGGTGCAGCAGTAGTCGGTCTCTGCCTTGACGGCCGCCGAGGTGTTGACGTACATGACGACGATCGCGCCGGGGTGCTTCCCCTTCCACTCCCTCAGCTGATCGGCATCGATCGAATCGGCAAGCGAGCAGCCTGCATCGAGGTCGGGGATCAGGACCGTCTTCTCCGGCGAGAGGACAGAAGCGGTCTCGGCCATGAAGTGGACCCCGCAGAAGGCCACCAGCTCGGCCTCGGTCGCCGCTGCCTGACGGGAGAGCCCGAGCGAGTCCCCGACGTAGTCGGCCACATCCTGGATCTCGGGAACTTCGTAGTTGTGGGCCAGGATCACGGCGTTCCTCCGGGCCGCAAGCTCCCGGACCTCGGCGCTCAGCACCTCGATCTCTTCCCGGTCGAGCCGGGGCGCCATCGTGGTCGGGGCCATCGGCAGATCCTTCATCGCCATCTATGGATTCTACGCGGTCACCATGCCGACCGAACGGGGAGAATGATCATGGCGGGCTGATCCTCGGAGCCAGCTGGGAGACCTCGGCGCCCGAGACTTCCTCCAGCGATCGGCCCATCGGTTCGATCCGGAAGGCGATGGTGACCAGGAGAGCCATAAGGGTGCAGCCGGCGACACCGAAGAGGAGGATTTCGGCGCCTATCGAGTCGAGCAGGATCGGGAAGAAGAAGACTCCCACCGCGGCCCCCAGCTTTGCGCAAGCCGCCGCGAAGCCGTGGCCTGCCGCTCGTACGTCCTGAGGGAAGACCTCGGCCGGCAAGGCAAAGGTCGTCGCGTTGGGGCCGGCGTTCATCAGCAGGTTGAACATGGCAAACCCGATCGCGACCATAGGAATGTGTTTGTCCCCACCCCCGGGCAGTCCTTCGGCGAGGGCGAGGAGCACGAGGGCCACGGTCATCCCGGCGAACCCGATCACCTGCAACTTGACCCTGCCGAGCCGATCGACGAACAGGATCGCCAGGAGGAATCCGAGCGGCAGGAATATGTCGAGCAGTGCCGTCGCCTCGGTCGAAACGATGTCGTCGGTGATGAATGTGGCGTCGGCCCCGGTGATCGCGATAGCCGCGATCAGGGTCGGGGTGAATATTCCGACGCCATAGGTGGCGATGTCCATCAGGAACCAGGGAACCGCAGTGAAGATCGTTCTTCGTCTGAGACCCTTCTTGAACAGTTCGGGCTGGATGAATGCCTTGATCCCTTCCGGGACCGGCGCGATGTTCTCCTTGTCAAGGGGTGTTACCTCGACGGGGTGGCCGACCAACTGGCCGGCAACCTCTGCGGCCTCCTCCTCCTTCCCGTTCCTGGCCAGCCAGCGGGGACTCTCCGGAACGTGTCGGCGCAGGAAGATGATCACCAGGGCAGGAACCACCCCAAACCCGAGCATCCACCGCCAGGAGTCGACCTCGGGCAGGAGGTTGAGGACGATTACCCCGACCACGGCGCCGAGCAGGATGCCGACAGCCTGCATCGCGAACCCGCCGACCAGCCACCGCCCCCTTCCCTTGCTCGGGAGGATCTCGGCCAGATAGCTGGCGGCGATCGGGTAGTCGAGGCCGATCGCGACGCCGAGCATGAAGCGGAAGGCGATCAGTGACCACACGTCCCAGGCGAAGATGCAGAGGATCGAGAAGACGACGAAGAGGATCAGGTCGAACTTGAAGATCCTCCTTCGCCCGATCCGGTCACCGAGCGGGCCGAGGAATCCGGCCCCGACCACCGCCCCGAGGATCGCGGCCGCCGAGATCAGCCCGGTTTCGGCCGCGCTTGCGCCGAAATCCTTGGCTATCAGGGGATTGGCGACCCCGATGATGAAGAAGTCGAAGCCGTCGAGCATGATCCCGAGTGCGGCGAGCAGCCAGAACTTGCGATGGAGCTTGCCCATCTTGGCCCGGTCGATCGAAATACCGAGGCCCCTCTTCTCTTGTCTTTCTTCCGTCAAGTTGGGGTGGTCCCGGACGGCGTCCCTGTTCCTCCGGGACCACCGTCCGAGGCTACGTCAGGCAGCTCGCTCCGCTGTTTACGGTTCGTGAAGGAGTCAGGGTTCACTCCAGCAGGAGGCTGAAATCGAGGACCGGGGCCGAATGGGTCAGGGAGCCGATCGAGAGCAAGTCGACCCCGGTGGCCGCGATCGCCCCGGCCGACTCCAGGTCGATCCCACCCGAGGCCTCGAGGACAGGCCCGGTTCCGTCCGATCCGTCACGCATCGCGACTGCCGCCCTCAACCCGTCGAGTCCCATGTTGTCGAGGAGGATTCGATCCGCCCCTGCCTCGATCGCCTGCTCGACCTGCTCGAGCGTCTCGGCTTCGATCTCGATACCCGGGCCCGGATCCATCTCCCGACAGGCCGAGACGGCTTCGGCCACGCCCCCGGCCATCGCAATGTGGTTCTCCTTGATCAGAATTGCGTCGTACAGACCGAAACGGTGGTTCTCCCCTCCCCCGGCTTCGACCGCGGCCTTCTCCAGGTTCCTAAGACCCGGGGTCGTCTTCCGGGTATCGAGCACCCTTGCACCGCTTCGCTCGATCGCCTTGACGAACCTGGCGGTCGTGGTCGCCACCCCCGAGAGGTGGCCGAGGAGGTTGAGGGCGGTCCGCTCACCGGCCAGGATCGCCCTCGCAGGACCCTCCACGACTGCGATCTCGATCGGGATGGAGTCGAGCCATCGACCTTCCTCCATCAATGCCTCGAACTCGGGCGCTCCGGCCTGCCGAAAGACCTCCCGGGCGCCCTCGAGGCCGTAGACC
>JBMSXD010000096.1:0-6048 GCA_049425265.1 Solirubrobacterales bacterium | reverse complement strand
GGCCACGAAGGCTGCGATGAAGGGCGTCAAGGGTTTCTACGGCTTCAATCTCAAAGCGAAGGACATTCCGGCAAAGCACGGGACTTTGATTTGGAGCAAGAAGGGAAAGAATCGGCCTGAGGCCAAGAGCACTGACGTGGTCCTGTACTCCTCGAGGAGCATCTCGGGTAAGAAGATCGCCGTCTCTGGCACGGTAATGATCCCGAAGAAGCGGATGCCAAAGGGCGGCTACCCGGTGATCACCTGGGCCCACGGAACTGTCGGCCTCGCCGACCCGTGCGCACCATCGAAATTCCTCAACAGGACAGCAGACTATGACTACGGTTCAGGGGAGCTGATTGGCGACTGGCTGGCGGAGGGCTACGCTGTCGTCGCGACTGATTACGAAGGGCTCGGCACCCCGGACATACATCCCTACCTGATCGGGGAATCCGAGGGTCGTGGCGTCTTGGACATCGTTCCGGCGGCCCGGCAGCTGAACCCGCAGATCTCGAAGAAGGCCGTTTTGGCCGGACACTCCCAGGGGGGGCAAGCGATCCTGTTTGCGGCCAGCCTGGCCTCGACCTGGGGCAAGGGAATCAACTACCTTGGCACCGTTTCCTATGCCCCGGCCTCCAATTTCGAGTTCCAGGCTCAGAACATCGGCGCCCTGGATGGCCCGGGCGGACCAGGGATTTCCGCCCTGGCGATCTCGATCGGGCGGGGAATGGTTGCTGGCAACAGCTCGATCAAGCCAGCTGATGTCTTCACCGATCAGGCAATGGCCTTCTACCCGGACACGGAAACCCTCTGCTACAGCGATCTCGCTTCCAAGGTGGTCGCATCGGGGCTCCAGCCAAGCCGTCTCCTCAAGCCCAACTGGGCTAACGGAACGTTCTCCGGCCGGCTCTTCCAGCAGGAGCTCATCAAGCAGAATCCGGCAGTCAAGGTTTCGGCCCCCGTTCTAATCGCTCAGGGACTTGCCGACACCACGGTCTTCGAACTGATCACGAATCGGCTCGTGCCCCAGATCGAGGCTCTTAATACCCCTGGAGAGATCACCTACCAGAAGTTCGCTGGGGCCGACCATGGCTCGATCCTGATTCAGTCGAAGCCCGAGGTCGAAGCATTCATCGGTGGCCTCCTGGGTCAATAGGCCTCCCGAAAGGGGTTGGAAACGCTTTCCGAAACGGCTCGGGGCCAACGCTCCGGGCCGTTTCGCTTGTCACGCGGCTCGATCCAGCCTCGGGTCGGGCCGTCTCAGAGCAAGGATTTCGACAAGCTCTGCCTGACCGAGCTCCGTGAAGGCTTCAGGGCCGCCGCCGACAACGGCCTCGGCAAGCGCCCTCTTTCGCTCGTGGATCAGTGCGATCTCGTCCTCAACCGTTCCTTCAGCGATCAACCTGTGGACTTCGATTGCCTGCTCCTGACCGATCCGGTGGGCCCGGTCGGTCGCCTGGTCCTCGACGGCAGGGTTCCACCATCTGTCGTAATGCAGCACGTGGTCGGCTCCGGTCAGGTTGAGCCCCTGTCCCCCAGCCCTCAGGGAGAGGACGAAGACGGGGAATTCCCCCGCCTGGAAGTCGTCGACCATCTTCTCCCGGCCGGAAACCGGGGTGCCGCCGTGCAGGAAGGAGGATCCGATCCCCAGCTCGTCAAGTCGTCGACCGAGTAGACGTCCCATCTCGACGTATTGGGTGAAGACGAGCATACTCCCCCCTTCTTCGACCGCTGTCGTCACCAGGTCATCGAAGAGGTCGAGCTTCCCTGAACGCCCGGCGAGGACTGGATCCTTCTGTCCGAGGTACTGCGCAGGGTGATTGCAGATTTGCTTCAACGAGGTGATCAACTCCAGGACGAGCCCCTTCCGCTGGATCCCTGCAGCTGACCCGATCGCTTGGAGCATTCTGCCCGAGACGTCTTCGTACAACGCGATCTGCTCGTCCGTCATCGTCACCGAGTGGTCGATTTCGATCTTCTCCGGGAGCTCCGGCAGGATCCCCGGGTCGGACTTCCGACGCCTCAGGACGAAGGGTCCAACCAGTCCGGCCAGCTCGGCACTTCGCGCTCGATCCCCGTCGACCTCGACATCGAGGGACCACCTCTTCCGGAACTCCGCGGCGCTCCCGAGAAGTCCGGGCGTAGTCCAGTCGAGGATCGACCAGAGTTCGGTGAGGCGATTCTCGATCGGGGTTCCGGTCAGGGCGACCCTCGACCTGCCCGGGAGGGATCGGACCGCCTTTGCGGTCGCGGTCCGCGGATTCTTGAAGTGCTGAGCTTCGTCGGCTGCGATCAGTCCCCACTCGATCGTTCCCAGGGTCTCGACGTCCGAACGCACCGTGCCATAGCTGGTCACCACGAACCCCCCGGAGAGTCCCTTGAGGCTGCGCTCCGGTCCGTGGTAGCGAACCACTCGCTCACCAGGCGCGAACCGCCTGATCTCCCGCTCCCAGTTGGCCAGGATCGAGGTTGGGCAGATGACGAGCGTCGGCCCCTCCCCCCCTCTACTCTGCAGCCGGGCGAGATGAAGGGCGATCAACATCACGGTCTTGCCGAGACCCATGTCATCGGCGAGGCAGCCCCCAAGCCCAAGCCGCGTCATCCGCTCCAGCCAGCCCAGCCCGGTCAGCTGATAGGGCCTGAGGCTCCCCCGAAAACCTGGTGGGAGAACTGCGGAAGCTGCATCCGGGGTACGTGCGAGCTCTTCACGGAGCTTCTCGAGCCAGCCCAGCGACTGGACCTCGAATCTTTCCCCATCCACGACGGCCACTCCGGAGAGCGACGCTGCGAGCGCCTCGATCGCCGTAAGGGAGCGCACCTCGGGCCTCGATGCCCTGGCGACCAGGGTCGGCCCGACGATCAGATCCCGGTCTCGCAAATGGACGACTCCCTCAGTGGAGCTGGCAACTCGAGACCGCTCCTCCTCGGAAAGGGCGTCACCATCGATGCTGAGCCTCCAGGTGAGAGAAACCGGATCATCACCGTCGAATGCATCCGAAACGCTGGTAAGGGGACGCGCCGACCCTCCTGCGACCAAGGTCGAGCTAAGCCCCGGGTCGAGTCCGTCCGACCACACCACCGGAAGCCCGGCCGCACTCAGCCGGTCGGCTGCCCCGTCTACCAGCTGACCGAGCTGATCGGCCGATAGCCCTGTCCTGTCGGGGATGTCCCGTTGAAGGAGCGCCCTGAGCGGGCTCCAGATCGCCGCGGCCCGCCCAACTTCCATCGTCGCGTCGATTCTCCCGCGGGAACCGAAGGAGTCCTCGTCACCCCAGGGCTGATGGATCGGACCGAAGTCGGACCGATCGGGATCGGTGCAGATCAGGACCTCTACCTCGAATGGCCCTGAGTGGTCAGCTCCTTGGTGCTCGACCCTGCCGACCCGGAGCTTCAGCGCGGGTTGCGCGCCCCCACGATCGTTGGGCCGTTCCTTGCCGTCTTGGGCTATAGCCATCCGAGGGATTCTATTGGGGCCGCGGATGCTCCCCGGCTAGCGGCCGAGACCTTTTCGAAGGTCAGGGACCTCGAGTCCACCCCGCCTGAGCATCATCCAGGAAATCCAGACGCAGATTAGGAACAGCGGAAGCCCCATCGCCGTTCTCGCAATTCCGAGAGCGAGCAGGGAGCCACTCAGATAGAGGGGTAGCTGAACGGCCAGGCGCAGGAGGAACATCCCGACCCAGACCCAGCTGACCCGGCTGTATAGGGCAACGAGGTCAGGCTGCTCCCGCCACCGCATCCCCCGGCCCGTAACCGGCCCGATGATCACGCCGATCAGCGGCCATCCGATCAAGATCGAGATGACGTAGGCAAGTGCGTAGCCCCCGTTGAACAGGAGCCCCGGCAGGAAGAAGTCCTCGGCGCGCCCCGTTCGGGTTGCGATGAAGGCAGCTATCGCCACCCCCGCGAATCCGGTGAGGGCGAATTTCAGGGATTCGCCGCGGAGCCTCCGGAAGATCGCGA
The DNA here is from genome assembly GCA_049425265.1 of Solirubrobacterales bacterium. Lineage (GTDB taxonomy): Bacteria > Actinomycetota > Thermoleophilia > Solirubrobacterales > 70-9 > 67-14. The sequence goes on along the minus strand of JBMSXD010000096.1, from coordinate 2,106 downwards.
GCGCTGCCCCAGCTCCGACCGCCAGGCCAGCCGAAAGGGTCAGCTCGCCACCGCTGACCGAGTAGGCGATGACGAATATGAGCCCCGGGAGGCTGGAGTCGGCGACACCCTGGGGTCCTCCCATCTCATCGATTAGGTTCCAGCTCTGCTCCCTTTCCGACTCAGGGGATCCGCTCATCCGCGTCCCGATACGTGCCCGCCCGCCTGACCCCGACTCAGGCGAGACTCGTGACCAGGGGCCATTCGGTCTCGACCTTCTCGTCGAGGCCCTTGTCGTCGAAGTACTTCTGGAGACCCTCCGCCTGGGCCCTCGCCCACTCGATCTGGCTCTCATGGAGGGTGGGAAGGTCGGCCTCGCCAAGTTCGGGATTATCACTCCCGAGCCTCCAGGCGAGCCGTGCAGCCGCCAGGGCATCCGCATTCGAGGCGTGAGCCTGGTCGAGTACGACTCCGTAGTGCTCGCAGAGGTCGGTTAGCTTGCGCTTGCCGGGCCGGTAGGGATCGATCTGTTTGTCGAGGATTAACGGGTCGAGCACGATCAGGCCCATCGGGCCCCCCACCAGCTCGACGAGCGGTTCGACCCCGTGTCGTCGAGCCTCGCGGTCCAGCATCGTCAGGTCATAGCGAGCATTGAATGCAACGATCGGGTAGTCCTCGTTGAGGTAGCTGGCAAGAAGGCCGGTGATCTCCGCCACGGCATCGGCTGTAGCCCGGCCTGCCTCCCGGGCCATCTCGGTCGTGATCTTGTGGATGCGGGTCGCTCCTTCGGGTATCTCGATACCGGGGTCGACCAGCCAGTCGTTCACCTCGGGCTCCCTGCCTGCACCGACCAGGGCGACTGAGGCGGTCACGATCCGGTCCTCCTCGGGATCGGTGCCGGTCGTCTCGAGGTCGAATGCCGCCAAGGGTCTCTCTAGCCACTCCATGGGGCCAACCTACCGCGGGACACGGACAGCGGCGGACCTCCCACCCGCTGGTTCGCATCCGCTCTTTCCCTTCCTCTACCTTTCGTTGGGTGACTCCCCCACCCGCCGGAAAACCGAGATGGTCCTGGCGTGATGCCGGACCCGAGTTCATCCGGAGCGAGGTCACCGGTGGGGCTGTCCTCCTCCTCGCCGCCGTGTTGGCGATCGTCTGGGTCAACGCACCGTTCGGGGATAGCTACGAGTCCTTCTGGACGACCGAGATAACCCTCCCGATCCCCTTCGACGGCAAGACCGAGACCCTCAGGTACTGGGTCAACGACCTCCTCATGGTCTTCTTCTTCTTCGTTGTCGGGCTCGAGATAAAGCGGGAGATCGCAGTTGGCGAGCTCGGCGAGGGCCGGAAGGCGCGGCTGCCGCTGATTGCGGCCCTCGGTGGGGTCCTCCTGCCCGCCGTGATCTTCCTCCTGCTGAACGCCGGGGCCGAGACCGCCAGGGGCTGGGCGATTCCGATGGCTACCGACATCGCGTTTGCGGTCGGTGTACTCGCCCTTCTCGGAAAAAGAATTCCGCCCGGAGTGAGGCTTCTCCTGCTGAGCATCGCGATCGTCGATGACGTAATCGCGATCGTGATCATTGCCCTGTTTTATTCCGGGGGCCTGCAGCTCGCCTGGGTCCTGGCCGCGATTGCCATCGTTGGATCGATCCTCTTGATGCAGCGCCTCGGTGTCGATCGGATCTGGCCCTACTGGGTCGTCGGGGCGATCCTCTGGGTGGCCGTCCTCTCATCCGGTATCCACGCGACGATCGCCGGAGTGATCCTCGGGCTCCTTGCGCCGGCAAAACCGATCGGCGACCGCCACGTGATCGAGGAACTGGAGCACCGATTACACCCCTGGACGAGCCTGGTGATCGTCCCGATCTTTGCCCTCGCCAACGCCGGCGTCTTCCTCGGCGGAGGGGTGGTCAGCGATGCACTTGGGAGTTCCCTGTTCTGGGGTGTGGCGCTCGGCCTCGTACTGGGCAAGCTCTTCGGAATATCCGGGGCGATCTTCCTGGCATCCCGACTCGGGGTCGCCAAGCTTCCGGACGGTGTCGAGCCGGGGCACGTCTGGGGTATCGCTGCATTGGGGGGTATTGGCTTCACCGTCTCGATCTTCATCACTGGGCTCGCCTTCGACTC
>JBMSXD010000095.1:0-6085 GCA_049425265.1 Solirubrobacterales bacterium | reverse complement strand
GACCAGGACTCTGGTGATCAAGGTCCGCGCCCGGTCCGGAATCGCGGGTAAGGATGCGGTCAACAGAGTCAGGGTGAGTGCCCCCCAGCCCGATCCGGTTCCTGCCGGGAACTCGGACTCCTGGACTACGCCGCTCGGCAAGGAAGCGGTGAAGGCGCGGGTGAAGCAGAAGGTGCCCTCTGGCAAGGTTCGCTCGGGCGGGAACGCCAAGCTCAAGATCATCGTCAAGAACCCCTCCAAGAGGGCCGTCACCAACGCGAAGGTATGCCAGGAGCTGCCCTCGCAGCTGATTCCCGTAAAAGCGAAGCGCAGCGGCCTCGCAGGAAAATCGAGGGGCAGGGTCTGCTGGAAGATCGGGACGCTCCCCGCCGGCAAGTCGAGGAGCTACTGGGTGACCGTGCGAGCGATCAGCAAGAAGCCAACGAAGGTGAAGGTGGACGCCGTGCTTTCGGGAGGGAACGCAGCCGACGACTCGGATGCCGGCAAGGTCCGGATCCGGCCCGGGGCACCACCCGGTCCCTACCCGGTGACGGGCTAGCTCTACCCGGCCACCTGACCGGCAACCACAGGCTCAGGCGGAGCGGAGGTCCCTCAAGACCGTCTGGAGGATGCCGCCGTTGAGGAAGTAGCGGACCTCGTTCGGGGTGTCCAGCCGGACCCGGGCCTCGAACTGGATCGGATCGCTCCCGTCGCGCCTTGCGACTACCTCGACCGTCTTCGCCTCGCCATCCTCGAGGTCGCCGAAGGAGAAGACCTCCTCACCGGTCAGGCCGAGCGACTCGACTCCCTCGCCGTCGGGGAACTCGAGCGGAAGCACGCCCATCCCGATCAGGTTGGAACGGTGGATCCGCTCGAAGCTCTGGGCGATCACCGCCCTTACCCCGAGCAGCTTGGTGCCCTTTGCTGCCCAGTCGCGGGACGATCCCGAGCCATACTCGGTTCCGGCCAGGACGACCAGCGGCACACCCTCCCCGGCGTAGCGCATCGCCGCCTCGAAGATCGTGGTCTCCTCCCCGTCCGGGAAGTGCCTGGTGAATCCGCCTGCCGGGTCGACCAGCAGGTTACGGAGCCGGATGTTGGCGAAGGTCCCCCGAACCATGACCTCGTGGTTGCCGCGCCTCGAACCGTAGGAGTTGAAGTCCGCAGGCTCGACCCCGTTCTCGATCAGCCAGGCTCCGGCGGGGCTATCGCGCTTGATTGCCCCGGCCGGGGAGATGTGGTCGGTGGTGATCGAATCGCCAAGGACGGCCAGGACCCTCGCGCCCTCGATCGGTTCGACCCCCGGCGGGTCCGGCGGCATGTCATCGAAGAAGGACGGCTTGCGAACGTAGGTCGAGGCGGGCCAGGAATAGATCTCTCCCTCCGGAACCGCCACCTCCTGCCACTCCTCGGTACCGGTGAAGACGTTGGCGTAGTTCCGGGCGAACATCTCCTTGCGGATCGATTCCCCGACGACCCGGTCGACCTCCTCGAAGTCGGGCCAGATCTCGGAAAGCATCACCGGAGAGCCGTCCCGGTCCAGCCCGAGGGGTTCGGTCTCGAAATCGATGTCCATCCGGCCGGCAAGAGCGTAGGCCACGACCAGGGGAGGCGATGCCAGGTAGTTGGCCTTGACGTCCTGGTTTATCCGCCCCTCGAAGTTACGGTTTCCGGAGAGAACCGAGCAGACGACGAGGTCGTTCTCCTCGATCGCGGCCGAGATCGCCGGGTCGAGCGGGCCCGAGTTGCCGATGCAGGTGGTGCAGCCGTAGCCGACCAGGTTGAACTGGAGGCCGTCGAGGTGTGCGGTCAGGCCGGCCTGCTCCAGGTAGTCGGTGACCACGGTCGAACCCGGCGCGAGCGACGTCTTGACCCAGGGCTTGCGGGCTAGTCCCTTCTCGAGGGCGTTCCGGGCAAGCAGCCCGGCGGCGACCATTACGTAGGGGTTCGAGGTGTTGGTGCAGGAGGTGATTGCGGCGATCACGACCCGGCCATGGTCGAGATCGAACTCGGTCCCGTCGGCAAGGGTGACGGGGGTCGAATCGCTAGAGGTTCGTTCGGCGACCGCGTGGTGCGGGGCGTGGACGGGCGCCCCGGCGGGCGAGGAGAGATCCTCGGCCGGAGGGTCGGAAGCGGGAAAGGACTCCTCCAACGCCTCGTCGTAAGGACTCAGCTGGTCGGCCGCCTGATCGTCGAACTCGGCCAGGGCCTCGAGGAAGGCCGGCTTCGCTTCGCTGAGGGAGATCCGGTCCTGAGGGCGCTTGGGGCCGGCGATCGAGGGGACGACCGAGCCCAGGTCGAGTTCGAGCGTCTCGGTGAACCGCGGATCCGGCGAATCGGGCTCGTGGTACATCCCCTGCTCCCGGGTGTAGGAATCGACCAGATCGAGCAGCTCGGTCGGCCTGCCGGTCAGCTCCAGGTATCGGATCGTCTCGGCGTCGGGCGGGAAGATCGCACAGGTCGAGCCGAATTCCGGCGACATGTTCCCGATCGTCGCCCGATCGGCGAGCGGCAACCTGGCCAGCCCCGGTCCGAAGAACTCGACGAATTTCGTGACGACTCCCCGCTCGCGAAGCATCTCGGTGACGGTCAGCACGAGGTCGGTCGCCGTTGCGGCCGTCGGCAGGGTCCCGTCGAGTCGGAAGCCGACCACCTGCGGGACGAGCATCGAGACCGGCTGGCCGAGCATCGCCGCTTCGGCTTCGATCCCGCCGACACCCCAGCCCAGTACCCCGAGTCCGTTGACCATCGTCGTGTGGGAGTCGGTGCCGACCAGGGTGTCCGGGTAGGCCACCAGGCCTTCGTCGGACTCCCGCGAGTAGACGACCCGAGCTATGTGCTCGAGGTTCACCTGATGGCAGATGCCGGTCGCGGGGGGCACCACCCGGAAGTTGTCGAATGCCCCCTGCCCCCACTTGAGGAACTCGTACCGCTCGAGGTTCCGCTCGAATTCCCTCTCGGCATTGACCCGGAAGGCCATTCCGTTGCCGAAGGCATCGACCTGGACCGAGTGATCGATCACCAGGTCGACGTCGACCAGCGGGTTGATCGCGGACGGCTCCCCCCCGATCGCTGCCATCGCGTCCCTCATCGCGGCCAGGTCGACCACGGCCGGCACCCCGGTGAAGTCCTGCATCAGGACCCTGGCCGGCTGGAACGGGATTTCATCGGTCGGCTGGGCAGCCGGATCCCAGCCTGCGATCGACTCGGCATCTGAAGAGGTAACGGACACCCCATCCTCCAGACGGAGGACGTTTTCGAGCAGGACCTTCAACGAATAGGGCAGCGAGTCGACCGGGAACCTATCGGCAAGCGCCCCGATCCGGTGGATCCGGTAGGTCGTTCCGCCTGCCTGAAGCTCTGCGGCGGCTCCAAACGTGTCCTTCATCGCTTCCTTCCCGTCATCTGGCTCACCATCTGACGATACGCGGAAAGGTCCACCGGCACCTGTCGACTCACCACATCACCGCTTGTCGGTCTGCCTCGATGCGACCTCGTCGGCAGTCCGCTGGCCGGCCTCCCCCGACTGGACCCGATGCGCCAGGCCGGGACTGACCAGCCCGAGGTGGGCCATCGCCCTTGCGGTCGCCGGCGCGACGACGATCTCGGCTCGATCCCGGGCGATCGCCTCGAGGACGGCCTCGACTACCCGTTGGGGAGAGGTAGTCCCGAGCACACGTGGTGCCTCGAGTCCGGTCTCGGCAAACATCCCCACCTCTCGTACGAAGCCCGGTGCGACCACGGTCACACCGACCCCGGTACCGACCAGGTCGGTCCTCAGTCCAAATGCAAACCCCCGGAGGCCGAACTTGGTTGCGTTGTAGACGGATGAACGAGGGCTTCCGGCCTTGCCGGAGAGCGATCCCATCAGGACTACCTTGCCCTCACCCCGCTCGATCATCCCGGGCAGGAATGCCTGGGTCAGGTGGATCGGTGACTCGAGGTTGACCCGAAGCATCGTCGCAACCTCATCGCCACTCAGGTCGGTTATCCGGCCGGTCGCCGGAAGACCGGCGTTGGCGACCAGGCAATCGACTGCCCCCACCTCACGCACCAGGTCCTCGGCGCCACCCGGCATCCCCAGATCGGCGACGGCCACCTGATGGCCCTCCCCGGGCAGCGCGGCGGCCAAGCCTTCCAGCCGCTCGCGATCCCTGCCGGAAACCGTCACCGCAGCCCCGGCATCGGCCAGGGCGTGGGCGAGCCGATTCCCGATTCCCCCGCTTGCACCGGTCAGGAGGACCCTCTTGCCGCTCAGCTCCACCGGTCAACGGTAACAGCGAGGGGGCATCGGGCAGAGGTGAAATCGGGGGTGAAATTCCCTCTGGAAGGAGGAAAAGGGGGGTTTGTTAGCGAATGACCACATACTGCTCTATACTTCCCAACGTCACTGACCGATACGCCGAGTCTCCCGGTACCTAGCCGGGGGAGCGGGGGAACCAGGTTTCAGGGGCTAACCCGGCAATAGAAGCCGGGGGCGCTTTTCTCCTAACACCGCAAGGTGGAGCGCCAGCCCGACAGCTAACCCCGCAGGCAGTCGATAGGAGAAAACGATTACCGCAAAGCCCCTCACATCCCCCCATTCCGCCGTTTCACGAAGCCAGAAGCCTTCCCTGGCCGCCCTGGGCGCAGTGATCGCCGCCCTCTTCCTCTCCCTGGCCCCCTCTGCGGAAGCGTCGAGAACGGTCCCCTGCGCGGAGGCCGCGTCGGGAGGCCTCAACCAGTCTGCCGGGCAGTGCGTCAAGTTCAAGAAGGCCCGTCTGATCAAGGGTATGGCGATCGCCCCGACCACCGCACCTGCACGGGTCAAAGCGGTGATCGAGGCGGCCAACAAGATCCGCAACAAGCCGTACCGCTGGGGCGGAGGGCACGGCAGCTTCGAAGACACCGGATACGACTGCTCCGGTGCCGTCAGCTATGCCTTGAGGGGAGGGAACTTCCTCACCTCCCCGCTCAACTCGAGCGGGTTCATGAGCTGGGGCAAGTCCGGGATCGGGCGGTGGATCACCGTCTACACGAATCCCGGTCATGCCTACATGGTGGTTGCCGGACTGAGGTTCGACACCTCGATGACCCCCGGCAACGGGCCTGGCTGGAGCAAGTCGATGCGCTCCACCTCGGGCTCCTTCCTGGCCCGGTCTCCAGTCGGCTTCTAGATCCGCCCCGAGCCCATCCGGCCGGCTACAGGCAGCACCGCTTCCCTATCGTCCCCGGCGATGGAGAGACCCACCCCCGCCCCGCCCTTCTCAGCGCACCACGAGGAACTCCGTGAGTCGGTGGGGCGCTTCGTCGCGAAGGAGATAGTCCCCCACACCGACGAATGGGAGGAAGCACGGGAGTTCCCGGGGGAACTCTTCACCCGCTGCGGAGAGCTCGGCTTCCTCGGCCTCAAGTTCCCGGTCGAATACGGCGGCCAGGGCGGGAACCACCTCGACGACGCAGTCTGGGTCGAAGAGCTATCGAGAAGGGGGGCATCGGGAGGGGTCGCCGCAGGGCTTAACGCCCACTCCTCGATCGCGATGCCTCCGGTATTCGAGTTCGGTGACGAGTGGCAGAGGCAACGCTGGGTGGTCCCCGGGATCCGGGGCGAAAAGGTGGGGGCGCTCGGGATCACCGAGCCCGGAGCTGGCTCGGACGTCGCCTCGATCCGGACCATGGCGAAGAGGGTCGAGGGCGGCTGGGTGGTGAACGGCTCGAAGACCTTCATCACCAACGGGGTCAGGGCCGACTTCCTCGTCTGCGCCTGCCGCACGACCGAAGAGGGCGGCCACGGGGGAATCTCCTTTCTCGTCCTCGAGAGCGATATGCCCGGCTACCAGGTGACCGGGAAGCTCGAGAAGCTCGGCTGGCACTCGTCCGACACCGGGGAGATCGCCTTCGAGGACGTCGAGGTGCTGGAGACCCACCTGCTCGGCGAGGAGAACGGGGGCTTCGCCCTGATCATGTCCAACTTCGCCTGGGAGAGGCTGTTGATGGCGATCGGGGCGGTCGGGGCGATGGACCACCTGATCGAGAAGGCGATCTCGTACACGAAGGAGCGCCACGCCTTCGGCCGTCCGGTGGCCGACTTCCAGGCGACCCGCCACCGCCTCGCAGAGATGGCGAC
>JBMSXD010000094.1:0-6228 GCA_049425265.1 Solirubrobacterales bacterium | reverse complement strand
ATCGAGATCCCGGGGCCGAGCGCCTCGCGGGAGATCAGGGTTCGGTCCTCGTCGTGAGGTCGCGGGGAAACTGGTGAGTCGGTCAGCCTCGATGCGATCACGGTCGAGAGGACCGGGGCAAGGAAGACGAAGGCCCAGACCAGATCGAATCCGCCGGCTGCCCGAAGCGCCTGGCCGACCAGGGGGCCGATGCTCAGGCCTGCCCAGATCGCGAGGCCGTAGATCCCGATCAGGCGGGCCCTGTTTCGCTCTGGCGCGATGTCAGCCACCCAGGCCGAGCCGGCGGTGAAGACGGCGCCCTCACCGGCGCCGAGCAACAGCCGGGAGCCGAGGACTGCGACCAGCCCTAGCGGCAGGAAGAGGAATGCTCCGGCCACTGCCGAGGCCAGCGATCCAACCATCACGACCCATCTCCTTCCCCTGCTGTCAGCGAGCAGACCGGCGAGCGGTCGGAAGGCGATCCCGGTGATCGCGTATGCGCCGATCACGATGCCGACCATCAGGTTGCCCTCGTCCAGCGGACCCCTTACGTAGAGCGGCAGGGTCGGCAGGAGTGCCCCCACTGCCAGGAGGTTCAGCATCGTTGCCCCGAACAGCGCCCCGAAGGTGGCCGACGGCCATGAGGCCCTCCAGGGGACTGAATTCATTCGGCTGCTTCCCGAAGAGCCCTTCTCGAGACCTTGCCGGTAACCGTCTTGGGCAGATCATCGACGAACTCGACGATCCGTGGGTACTTGTAGGGCGCGGTCCTCTCCCGGCAGAACGCCTGGATCTCCTCGACCAATCCCTCGGTCGGCTGGTCGGCCTCCAGCACGAGGACTGCGCGGACCACCGACCCACGCTCCGGGTCGGGTGCCGGCACCACCGCTGCCTCGGCCACCGCCGGATGCTCGAGCAGGACCGATTCGACTTCGACCGGACCGATTCGGTAACCCGACGAGCTGATCACGTCGTCGTTCCGGCCCCGGAAGTAGAGGAAGCCGTCCTCGTCCTCCTCGACCAGGTCGGCTGTCGGCCACCATTCACCCTCGAAGCATTCCCCGTCTAGGTAACCGGTGAAGAAGGTGGGGGAGGTATCCACCTTCAGCTGGAGCTCTCCATCGACGACCCGCGTCTCGATCCCGGGCAGAGGCCTTCCCATCGATCCTTCCCGTCCGGCGACCTCGTCCCCGACCCTGAATCCGGTGACCGCCCCGGTCTCCGTCTGGCCGTAACCGTCGGCAATCTCCAGACCGGTGGCATCCCTGAAGTTGCCGATCACCTCGGCATCGAGTGGCTCGCCGGCCGAGACCAGTCGCTTCAGCGCGGGAAGCTCGGGGATGGTCGTGCGGCTGGCCCGCATCCGGTACTCGGTCGGCCCCTGGCAGAGCCCGTTGACCCCTTCGCTCTTTGCTATCTCCAGCCTGGTTGCCGGGTCGAATCGCCCCTCGACCAGCAGGGCAGTCGCTCCGCAGAGCCAGGGGGCGATGAAGGAATTGCGCGAAGACTTGGACCACCCGGGGGCGGCGGTGCACCAGGCCAGGTCCCCTGGCTCGGCACCGAACCACTGACGGGCCTGCAGTTCCTGGCCGAAGAGGAATCGCTGGCCGTGGACGATGCCGCGGGCCGGACCGGTCGAGCCCGAGGTGTAGAGGATCAGGGCCGGATCGTCCGGCCCCAGGTCGGCAGGTGCCGCCGGCATGGCCTGGTCGAGATCCTCGTCGAACACCCTGGCGAGGTCTTCCATACCCATCGTTGGTAGCCCCTCTGGCAGCCGGTCGAGTAGATCCTCCTCGCCGATCGCCAGCACCGCCCCGGTCTCGGCCACGCGTCGGGCGAGGTCCTCCTCGCTCAGCTGGGTATTGCAGGGAAAGGCGATAGCCCCCATCCGGAAGCAGGCGAGCATCGAAATCACCCACTCGATCCTGCTGCCGACCAGGATCAGCACTACGTCACCGCGGTGGACCCCTCGAGCCAGGAGGGCACCGGAGAGGCCGAGGCTCCGGGCAAAGAGATGACTGAAGTGGTGGACCTTCCGGTTGCCCTCGCTGTCGATGGCGATGACCGCCTCCTGCGAGAAGGGGAACCGCTGGATTACGTCCTCGATGAAGTTCACGGCGCGCCCGGGCCGCCCGGGCCTACCCCTCGTACTTCTTGACGATGGTGACTGCACCCTCGGGGGCCGCCTCGACACAGAGGCCGCAGAGGACGCATTCGTCGAGCCTGGAGGCGACGATCTCGGTCCCCGAGTCGGTCGCCTCGAAGATCGAGACCGGGCAGACTTCTTCGAGCTTCTTTGCGAGTTCCGGGTCGGAGGCCGCCGGCTCGTCGATCTCGATGCCGATGAAGATGCTTTCCTGATCCACGCTCATCCGCCGATTCCCTCCTTCACGGCCTCGGGTATCTCGTCGATCCTCTCGACCACGGTGATCCCTGCCTCCTGGAGTCGGGCGATCTTTTCGGTGGCGGAGTCCTCCTTGCCCTCGACGATCGTCCCGGCATGCCCAAAGCTCATGCCCTTCATCTCCTCGTCGTCCATGAACTTGCCGGCCATGAAGGCGACTATCGGCAGCCTGGAGTCGTTTTCCGCGACCCATTCGGCCAGCTGGGCCTCCATCCGGCCACCCGGCTCGGAATAGATGACGATGGCCTGGGTCTCCGGATCGGCCTCGAAGAAGGGCATCAGCTCGGCATAGGCCGATCCGATGATCGCATCGCCTCCGATCGAGATCGCCGTCGAAACGCCGAGTTCCGCGGCGGTCAAGGTGGAGGAGATTTCGGTCGTCATCCCTCCCGAGCGTGACATCACCCCGACCACACCCGGCTCGTATGCCTTCGCCGCATCCGCCGCGGGACCCCCGATTCCGCCCATCTTGCAGAGGCCCGGGGCGATCAGGCCGAGGCAGTTCGGACCGATGATCCGCCCACCGACCCGGTCGGCGTACTCGACCATCTCGGCTACGTCTCCACGGGGAATCCGCTCGGTGACCACGACGACCAGCCGGATTCCGTTGGCGAGGGCCTCGATGACTGCATCCTTGGTGAAGCCCGGGGGAACGGTTACGACCGAGCCGTCGATCGGACCGCCGTGGTTTTCGACTGCCTGCTCGACCGTGTCGAAGACCGGCACCCCGTGGACTTCGCGGCCCTTTCGGCCCGGCGTGACCCCGCCGACTACTTTCGAACCGTAGTCGAGGCACTCGCGGGTCAGGTTGACCGCCTCCCGTCCGGTGATTCCCTGGACGATGAAGGTCGTATCGGCGTCGATCAGGATGCTCATCAGCCCTGCACCTTCTCCACGGCACGGCCGGCGGCATCCCAGAGGGAGACGGAGCGGTCGTAGTACTCGACCCCGTAATGGTCGAGGATCTTCGCCCCTTCCTCCTCCCAGGCCCCGGGGATCCTGAAGACCGCGATCGTCTCGGAAGGATCGAGGCCGAGCTCGAGGCAGGCCTTGATCACGCCCCGGGCGACGATGTCGACCCGCGTGTTCGAGACGATCGACATCATCACCGCGATCTTCTCGACCCCGTCCTTCTGCAGGACCTCCTTGGCCAGGCCGCAGGCCTTCGCGACCGAGGGGTTACCGCCGATCTCCGAGTAGTTAGCTGGCTTGCCGCCCTGGCTACGAACGGCGTCGGTCAGGGTCAGGGAGCCGCCGCCGGCCCCGATCACCAGGCCGAGGTTGCAGTCGAACTTGTGGTCCTTGACCTGGATAACGCCCCGGTGGTAGCTGGCGTCGATCTCCTTCACCCGGCGCTCGAACTCGCTGGGTTCGTAGTTCTCCCTGGTGTCGTCCTCGGCGATCCCCAGCTCCTCGCGGAGCAGCTCTGCCTGCCTGCCCACCGCTTCACCCTCCATCTCCATATGGGCATCCAGGGCGACGAACCGACCATCGGTCAGCTCGGCGAGGGGGTTGATCTCGGCCAGCAGCATGTCCTTCTCGCGGAACAGCTCGGCCAGCCGGGCGAGGATAGGGGTCGCCCGGTTCAGCTGGCTGCCGGTCACCCCCGTTCTGGCGATCACCTGCTTGGCCTGGAAGTCGAACACCGGGTCCAGGTTGGAGATGTGCCCCCGTCCTACGTGATCGGGGTGCTCCTCGGCCACCTGTTCGATGTCTATCCCGCCCATGTCGCTGAACAGCATCAGCGGCTTCTTGGCGGTGCCGTCCCAGACGACCCCGGCGTAGTACTCCTGCTTGACCTCGGCCTTCGGATCGACCAGGACGCCTCGCGGTATGTGGCCATTGATCTCGAGGTCGAGGATCGTCTCGGCGTGGGCGGCTGCTTCGTCAGGGGTGTCCGCGAACTGCACGCCTCCTGCCTTCATCCGGCCGCCGGTCAATACCTGCGACTTGACCACGGTCGGCCCGTCGATCTTCTCGGCCGCGGCCCTGGCCTCTTCCGGGGTCCGGCAGAAGCCGTACTCGGTGACCGGGATCCCCGCCAGCTCGACGATCTTTCTGGCTTCGTACTCGTAGAACCTCATCGCGCTCGCAATCTATTACGAACCGAAGGGCCGGCGGCGACCCCCTCGGTCGGCCCGTCACGGCTCCTGACGAGCAAGGGGCGCCTGTAGGCTCGGGCCATGCAACGACCGGGTGAGCGCCCAAAGGCGGTGCGCAGGCGAACTGGGGGCACCCGAGTCCGGGCGGCCGTGGGAGCTCCGCTTCTGGTCGTCGTCGGGGTGCTCACGGCATGTGCAGGGACCGTGATCGACGACAGGAAGGCGCGGGAGGCGATCAAGGACGACGTTCAGCGAAAGACCGGGGTCGAGGTCAAGGCTGTCTCCTGCCCTCGGGACGTCGAGGTTGATCCGGGTGCCTCTTTCACCTGTGTCGTGGTTGCCGAGGATGGTCGTCGGGCCGAGGTCAGGCTCCGAATCCTCAACTTCGATGCAGACGTCGAGGCCATCTCGATCACCCCGGCTCGGGGATGAACGCAGAGAGGTCCCGTTGTGGGTAAGAATCCAACTCCGGGGCCGACCAGTCGTGACCGGCCTGGAGGTTCGGTCCCCGCACTGAGGAGCTGACACCGAGACCTTGACCGACGCAGAAGGGGCTCCCGCGCCCACCACCAACGCAAAGCTCGTCGAATGGGTCGACGAGATTGCGGCCCTGACCAAGCCCGACGAGGTCTACTGGTGTGACGGCTCGCAGGAGGAGTACGACCGGCTCTGCGCCGAGATGGTCGAGGCCGGAACGTTCACCCGGCTCGATGAGGCAAAGCGCCCGAATTCCTACCTCGCCCGCTCGGACCCTGGCGACGTGGCCCGGGTCGAGGACCGGACCTACATCTGTTCAGAGCGAGAAGAGGATGCCGGACCGACCAACAACTGGGTCGATCCAGCAGAGATGAGGGAAAAGCTCTCGGGCCTCTTCGACGGCTCGATGAAGGGCCGGACGATGTACGTAGTTCCATTCTCGATGGGTCCGATCGGGTCCCCGATCTCCCACATCGGCGTTGAGCTGACCGATTCCCCCTACGTCGCAGTCTCGATGCGGATAATGACCCGAATGGGCAGCGCCGCGCTCGATGCGCTCGGTGACGACGGCGACTTCGTGCCGTGCGTCCACTCGGTCGGGATGCCGCTCGCCGATGGCGAGGCGGACGTTCCCTGGCCCTGCAACGCCGACAACAAGTACATCGTCCACTACCCCGAGACCCGCGAGATCTGGTCCTACGGATCCGGTTACGGCGGCAACGCCCTTCTCGGCAAGAAGTGCTTCGCATTGAGGATCGCCTCGGTGATGGCCCGGGACGAAGGCTGGATGGCCGAACACATGCTGATCCTCAAGCTGACCAGCCCGGAAGGCGAGGTCAAGTACGTCTCGGCCGCATTCCCCTCGGCCTGTGGCAAGACGAATCTGGCGATGCTGATCCCGACGATTCCGGGATGGAAGGTCGAGACGATCGGCGACGACATCGCCTGGATGAAGTTCGACGATGAAGGGCGTCTCAGGGCGGTCAACCCGGAGTTCGGCTTCTTCGGGGTCGCGCCAGGCACCAGCCAGGAGTCGAACCCGAATGCGATCCAGACGATCGACGGCAACTCGATCTTCACCAACTGTGCCCTGACGGACGACGGCGACGTCTGGTGGGAGGACATGACGGCCACCCCGCCGGATCACCTGATCGACTGGCACGGGGAGGACTGGACGCCGGACTCCGACGAGCCGGCGGCCCACCCGAATGCCCGTTTCACCACCCCGGCGGGTCAGGCCCCGAGTATCGCGCCGGAGTGGGAGGA
>JBMSXD010000093.1:0-6294 GCA_049425265.1 Solirubrobacterales bacterium | reverse complement strand
GGATCGGGACCAGGCCATCCTTGATGTAGAGGGGCAGGGTCTCGATCCCTACACCTGAGTTGTAGGGGCCGACCACACCGTCGAGGCCCTCCTTGATCGCCTCGTTGGCCGCCTTGACCCCGGTCGCCGGATCGCCGGCATCGTCGATTGGGACGATCGTCACCTCCCTGCCGAGCAGGCCACCGGACTCGTTGATCTCGTTGGCCGCCATCTGAGCGCCCTTGAGCATCCCCGAGCCGAGGACCTCCAGGTCACCGGAGAGAGGGGCCTCGAGTCCGATCCGCCAGTCATTGCCCGACCCCGAATCGTCAGAGCAAGCGACCGCGCCCAAGGCAAGGGTGGCGGTCAGTGCGAGGGCGAGGACGGTCTTGGTGGTGGTCTTCATCTCGGTATCTTGCCTCCGGTTTCCAAGGGGTGGGAATCGAGTCGGGATCCCGGAAACGACCCGGGGAAATGGAATCTAGACCGCATCCCGGACGAGGTCAATCGGTGACCGGACATAGCCGACCGGGATACGATCGTCCGATGGAAGGGGCAGCAGTCGACTCCGTGCCCGAGGGGAACGGGCACGAGAAGCATTCGCTTCGAAGCCGGGCAGCCACGGCACTATCCTCGAAACCGGTCCAGCCGGCCTGGGGTCTATCGGCGGGTGCCCTGCTCGCCTTCGGCCTCGGCTTCCTCGCAGCCCGGGCTGCTGGTCTCGAGGAGGCTGCGCTCGGAGGAGCGATAACGGCACTCTTCGTGGGGATTGCCGGCCTCGCCTCTCCAAAGGGGTTGCGGTTCAAGGCCGCCGGTGCCACCGCGTTGATCGTCTTCCTGGGGCTGATTCTCGCCCACCTGACCACTGGGGAGCCGATCGTGGCAGGGGTGGCGATGGCCCTGGTGATGTTCTCCGCGGCGATAGTCAGGGCCGCCGGACCGGTGCCGGCGCTGCTCGGGGTCCTGCTCGGGGCGGCCTACTTCATCCCGGCGACGATCGGCTACACGACGGACATCTCCACCCCGAACACCCTCCTTCTCGGCCTGGTGGGGATCGCCGCGGGGCTGGTCACCGTAATCGTTCTCGCCCGGCCGGTCGACCCGATCGAGCTCCAGCCGGGGACGAGCGCTCCCACGGCCGATACCGGTGGGGACGAAAGCGGTACCCCGCTCCAGCTGATCGGCGCGGCGATCAGGGGACGCACGCCGATCAGGGCCTATGCCTTCAGGAGGGGGCTGGTGATCGGGGTTGCCGTCGCCGTCTACCTGGCGACCGGGAACCACAACGCCTTCTGGATTGCCCTGACCATCTTCGTGGTGCTCGGTCCAGATGAAGCGTCGACCCTGGAGAAGGCCCTCAATCGCTCGGTCGGCACGATCGCCGGTGCGCTCCTGCTCGGGGCACTCGCCCAGTTCCTCCCGACCGAAATAGTGGTGGGGATCGGGGTAATCGCGCTGGTCATATCGGTCGCCTTCATGCTCCGTAACTACGCCATCTACTCGGCCGGGATCGCGATGCTGATCGTCGCCCTGTTCGGGGCGAGCGACCAGGCCTTCATCGAGTGGGCCGGTCTGAGGATCCTCGACACCCTGATCGGGGCGACGATCGCAATCGCCTCGCTCTACCTGCTCCCGTCCAAGCCGGGGGAAAAGCCAAGCGAACAGAAGGGTGAAGCCGGGGCCGCCTGAGGCGACCTAGCCCGGCTCGTTCCCGGGCTTCCACTTGATCGAGCAGCCGAGGCTCGGCAGCTGGGGCTCTGGCGCCGGCTGGCCTGCCAGGACGGCATCGACAGCGTTGACCAGGTCCACCCCGGTCGCCGGTCCACCGGACGATGGCCGGGTCGAGTCGAACTGGCCGCGGTAGGCGAGGTTACGGTCGGCGTCGAAAACGAAGAGGTCGGGGGTACAGACTGCGCCGTAGGCCTTGGCCACCGACTGGTCTGCGTCGACGAGGTAGGGGAAGCCGTAGCCGTGGACTGCCGACTCGCGCTCCATCTGCTCTGGCGAGTCGTCCGGGTATAGCTCGGCATCGTTCGAGTTGATCGCGAACACGGCCGCACCCCGGTCGATCAGCTCCGAGGACACCCCGGCGAGAGCCGGGGCCATGTGCTGGACGTACGGGCAGTGGTTGCAGATGAAGGCGATGACCACCGCCCCCGCCTCGCCGGCGTCGGCTAGCGAGTGGGTGGCCCCGGACGGATCCGGCAGGGAGAAGTCGGGTGCCGGGGTCCCGAGGGGCATCATCTTCGACTCGATCGCTGGCATTCGCTACCTCCGTTCCATCGGTCTGGACAGTGTTGCCGGTCGCTCAGGCGACCGAAGGCGCCTCGGGGAGAGACTCGAGCGCCCGCTGCATCTCCTCCTCGGAGAACTCGAGGTCCTCCAACTCACCCGACATGAAGGCCTGGTAGGCGGCCAGGTCGAGGTGGCCGTGACCACAGAGGTTGAACAGGATCACCCGCTCTTCGCCTGCCTGCTTCGCCTCCTCGGCCTCGTTGAAGACGGCCCGGATCGCATGGGTCGGCTCCGGCGCAGGAATGATCCCCTCGGCCCGGGCAAAGGTGACCGCGGCCTCGAATGCCTCGGTCTGGGGGATCGCCTCGGCGTCGATCAGGCCCTCCTTGACCAGCGCGCAGAGGATCGGGGCATCTCCGTGGAAAGGGAGTCCGCCGGCATGGACCGGCGGCGGCACGAAGTCATGGCCCAATGTGTACATCGGCATCATCGGGGCCATCCCGACCGTGTCGCCGAAGTCGTACGCGTAGATGCCCTTGGTCAGGGTCGGGCAGGCGGACGGCTCGACCGCGAGGAACCGGGTGTCGAGTCCTTCCTTGAGCTTCTTGCGGAGCAGCGGGAAGGCGATCCCGGCGAAGTTCGACCCTCCGCCGACGCAGCCGACGACAACGTCGGGGTACTCGCCGGCCATCTCGAGCTGGGCGATCGCCTCTTCGCCGATCACCGTCTGGTGCAGGCAGACGTGGTTGAGCACCGAACCGAGCGCGTACTTGGTGTCCTCGTTCTGGGCGGCCACCTCGACCGCCTCGGAGATCGCGATCCCAAGGCTGCCGGTCGAGTGCTCGGCCTGGGAGCGACCGGCCTCGGTCAGATCGGACGGGCTGCGGTGGACCTCGGCGCCCCAGGTCTCCATCATCGCCCGGCGGTACGGCTTGTGGTCATAGGAGGCTCCGACCATGAATACCTCGCACTCGAGTCCGAACATCTGGCAGGCGAAGGCGAGGGAGGAGCCCCACTGGCCCGCCCCGGTCTCGGTCGCGAGCTTCTTGACCCCTTCGGCCGCGTTGTAGAAGGCCTGGGGGACGGCCGTGTTCGGCTTGTGCGAGCCGGCCGGCGAGACGCCTTCGTACTTGTAGTAGATGTGGGCAGGGGTGTCGAGCGCCTTCTCCAGTCTGGTCGCCCTCATCAGGGGGGTCGGCCTCCAGAGGCGGTAGGCCTCGCGCACCTCGTCGGGGATCTCGATCTCGGGATCCATCGAGACCTCCTGCTGGATCAGCGCCATCGGGAAGAGTGGGGCGAGGTCCTCCGGCCCGAGAGGCTGGCCGGTACCGGGGTTCAGCGGCGGCAGCGGCTCACCGGGGAGGTCGGCCGCGATGTTGGTCCAACGGTCCGGGATCTTCGACTCGTCCATCAGGTACTTGTGCTGCTCGGCCATTTCTCTTCCTCGACTCCCCTCTCAGCCCGCGAAAAGCGGACGAATATCGTGGACCGATCAGTCTAGACGGGAAGTGGGGTTTCGTCCGGCCTGGTCAGGCGAAGCTCAGGCGGTGAAATCGCGGCGCAGGCCGGCTGCCTGCTCGCGGATCTCCGACATCTCGTCCCCGTCGATCCGATCGAGGTTCCGGACCTGCATCTTCATCCGGTGGTTTGCCCCGAGTAGCTGCCTGTTTCGGTCGAGGAAGTCCCAGTAGAGGGTGGTCAGGGGGCAGGCATCCGGGCCGGTCCGCTGCTTCGGCGAGTAACGGCAGTCGCCGCAGTAATCGGACATCCGGTCGACGTAGCGGCCGGTAGCCGCATACGGCTTGGTCATCATCTTCCCGCCATCGGCCCAGAGCGCCATCCCGGCCACGTTCGGGACCATCACCCACTCGTATCCATCGATGAAGGCCGAGTGGAACCAGTCGGTCGCCTCGGTCGGATCGACTCCGAGGGTGAGCATCAGGTTGCCCAGCAACATCAGACGCTCGATGTGGTGGGCGTAGGCGGTGTCCCGGACCCCGGCCAGGGTGTCGGCCAGGCAGGCCATCGAGGTCCCTTCGGGATCGAGTGCCGCAACCGCAGCAGGGACCGGCCGATCGGCGTTCAACTCGTTCGGCTCGAGCATCGTCCGGCCCCTCAGCCGATAGACCCCCCAGACGTACTCGCGCCAGCCGATCACCTGGCGGACGAACCCCTCGACCGACTCGATCGGGGCCTCGCCGTCCCGCCAGGCCCGCTCGGCCGCCTCGGCGCACTCGAGCGGGTCGAGCAGGCCGAGGTTGAGTGACGAGGAAAGGAGTGCGTGCCACATGAACCGCTCCCCTTCGACCATCGCGTCCTGGTACGGACCGAAGGTCGGCAGCCTCTTGGAGACGAAGGAGTCGAGCGCCCGGAGGGCCTGGTCCCTGGTGGCCGGGAAGATCCGTGGGCCGTCCTGACCGGTGGTCACCAGTCCGTCGGCCTCCATCCGGTCGAGCTCCTCCCGGACCTCGCTGTCGATCCGGTCCTCGCGAGGGCGGTAGGGGCGGGGCGGGCTGAGTCCCTCCGGGGGCGGCTCACGGTTCTCGGGGTCGTAGTTCCACCGTCCACCCGCAGGCTCGTCACCATCCATCAACAAGTCGTACTTCCGGCGCTGCTCGCGGTAGAAGTCCTCCATCCTCAGGAGCTTCCGGCCCTCGGCCCAGCGTCCGAAATCGGCCGGATCGGTCAGGAAGAGGGTCCCCTCGACCAGCTCGACCCTGGGATCGACCCCGGCCAGCCTCTCCCCCGCCCCGACCGTGTTCGGCTCGAGCAGGGCGACCGCCTCCGGGTCGAACTCGGCAAGGTGCTCCTTCAGGCCCTCGGCCAGGGTCGGGGCCCTGCGATAGTCGACCTCGATCCCCCGACCCTCCAGCT
Source organism: Solirubrobacterales bacterium (assembly GCA_049425265.1). Classification (GTDB taxonomy): domain Bacteria; phylum Actinomycetota; class Thermoleophilia; order Solirubrobacterales; family 70-9; genus 67-14. Next base: position 1,206 of record JBMSXD010000093.1, on the reverse strand, counting down.
CCTCGGCGAAATGTCGCATCGCCGAGAAGACGAGCTGGAGCTTCTGCCGGTGGAAGCGAAGTCGTCCCGGTCGGCTGGAGGACTGGACGATCAGCGCCCGGTCGGCGCCGTCGAGGGCCGGGTTGGCGGTGGAGAGCTGGTCGGCCAGGATCCAGGCCGTTCGGCCCGGCACCGGCTCAGGAACCGGCCAGGGCGCCGGCGTAGACCTGCCAGGCGAGCGCCGTCTTGGCCACGAAACTGAGCGTCACGTAGGCGAACTCGACGAACCGCGGATCCCGCCACCTGCCCCTGCCCCGGTAGGCCAACCACATGTTGATCGCAAAGCAGTTGAACAGGACGAACAGGGTGCCGAATATCACGTAGACGAATACCGGTACCCCGTCGCCCTCCCCCGAGGAGAAGACGAACTGGAGGGCTATCCCGATCCAGGGGACGATCCCGATCAGGCAGCCGTAGATGAAGGGAAGCCAGTCGACCTCCTTGCGGCCGAGGTTGACCTTCTCCATGACCAGACCGAAGAGGATCATCGCCGCGTTCGCCCCGAACATCATCAGCAGGGCGACCAGGTTGGTCACCCCGGCGAGCATCGCAATCAGGACGACCATGATCGAGGCACTGATCGAATACTCGACCCAGCGGGCCGGGTTGATCCCCTCGGCGACGTTCCCCTCGTACGCCTTACGGCCGAAGGTGGCGACCACGAAGTGGTCGAGTGCAGCCAGCCCGAGGAAGACGGCGACCATCACGTCGATCCGGAGGCCGAACAGCTCCTTGGACCCGTAGAGCCCGCTGCCCGGAGCCTCGGTCAGGAAGGAGATGTTGACCGGCAGCTCGGCCGGCTGGGCGACGATCATCAAGACGACGACCTGGGCCGCGAAGAAGATGGCCGCGACCAGGTTGAGCGTCCGCAGCCGCCTGAACCTTCGCTCGTTGCCCTCTACCGCAACTGGGACGGGGCCGGCGCTGGGGATGCTGGAACTTGCACTCTCCACGCCTTCGAGGATAACCCCGCCACCGGTTGCCGCTCGCTCCGCCGGGAGCGGCTCTACGGTCCGATCCATGGAAAAGCCCCGAATCGCCCTCAAACCCCTTGTCGTCGCAGTTCTGGTCGCTCCGCTCGTCGCGGCCACCCTGGCCGCCTGCGGAGGGTCGGATGGCAACTCCGGTGACGGGGACGGCAAGATGGTCGGCGGAATGGTCGCCTGC
>JBMSXD010000092.1:0-6560 GCA_049425265.1 Solirubrobacterales bacterium | reverse complement strand
GGCATCGGCATCGCCGTGATGGCACAGCTTTCCCTCACCGGCCTGATCGTTGCACTCGATGCATTCGGCCCGATCACCGACAACGCCGGCGGGATTGCCGAGATGGCGGAGCTCCCCGAGGACGTTCGCAACGTGACCGACCCGCTCGACGCGGTCGGCAACACGACCAAGGCCGTCACCAAGGGATACGCGATCGGTTCGGCCGCACTCGCAGCGTTGGTGCTGTTCGCCGCCTTCAAGTACGAGCTCGAGGAGAAGGCCCTCGAAGCCGGTGTCGACCTCGAATCCCTCTTCAACCTCTCGACCCCGGACGTCCTGATCGGACTGATAATCGGCGGCCTGATGGTCTACCTGTTCTCGGCCTTCGCGATCGAGGCCGTCGGGCGTGCCGGTGGCCAGGTGGTCGAGGAAGTGCGCCGGCAGTTCCGGGAGCACCCCGGGATCATGGAGGGCACCGAGAAGCCGGACTACGCCCGTTCGGTGGGCCTGGTCACGGCGGCAGCCCAGAAGGAGATGATCCTTCCGGCGATGATCCCGATCGTCGTACCGTTGGTAGTCGGCATCCTGAGCGTCGACGCACTGGGTGGCCTGCTTATCGGGGTGATCGTCGTCGGCCTGTTCGCAGCGATTTCGATGACCGCGGGCGGTGGTGCCTGGGACAACGCGAAGAAGCTGATCGAGGATGGCGAATACGGTGGAAAGGGCTCTGAGGCCCACGCCGCTTCGGTGACCGGAGACACGGTCGGCGATCCCTACAAGGACACTGCTGGTCCGGCGATCAACCCGATGATCAAGGTCGCCAACATCGTCGCGATCCTGATCATTCCGATCATCAACCTCTAGGTCGGGGGAGCCTTCGGGCGATCGGCCCGGGGGGCCCCGCCCAGGGCTTTCGAGAGGCTGCGGGGCAGGGACTCGAACCCCGATTTCACGGACCAGAACCGCGCGAATTACCATTATTCTACCCCGCAGCGGCAGGCCCAACCCTAGCGATCAAGCCGCTTTTTCGTGCCGAGACCGGTCCGTTCGACCGTCACCGTTGTTACCTTTGATGCGATGTCGAGAGCTGTAACCAGCCTCGGGGCGAGAGTCCCTGTGGTACTGGCGGTTTCGGCCGTGGGCGCCGTCCTGGCCGCATGTGGCGGCGGCGACAGCGAGTCCGATCCCGTCCAGACCGAGAAGCCGACCGAGGTGGTCCTGACCCAGGATGAGCTGATCGCCGAGGCCGACGGGATCTGCGCCGAGGTGAACGCTGCGATCGGCACGATCGACTCGGCCGAGGCTGCCGATGCGACCGAGCAGGCAGCCCAACGGGCGGACATCTATGACGGCCTTGCCGATCGCCTCGAGGAGCTGGGCAACCCTTCCGATGGCTCGCCTCCGACCGCAGTGATCGCGGCCGCGAGGGCACTCGGTGCGAGCGACGCCGATGAGGAGGACCTCTCCAACTTCCAGGAAGCAGCCGACGACTACGGCCTCTCCACCTGTGCCGAGGACCCCGAGGCGCCGAGTGGGACTCCTTCGGTCTCCGACGGCACCGACACCGGTTCCAGCTCTGGCTCGACCTCTGGAACGACCCCGGTGCCAGTCCCGGCACCCGCCCCGGCGCCAGCGCCGGTACCTGATGATGGGGGCGGCGCGGCCCCGGTCAACCCCGGGTCCGGGGGTGGGGTAGCTCCGAGCGGCGGAATCAGCCCCGGCTGACCCGGACGATTCGGGCCGGGAGCACCCGATGGCCGGAATCGAGCAATTCCTCGAGTGGCTGGCCTGCCCGGTCTGCGGGGATGACCTGTCGGTGGGCAACGATGGCCTCGTCTGTCCGCAGGGCCACAGCTTCGACATCGCCAAGCAGGGCTATGCCAACCTGCTCGGCCCCCAGGGCAGGAACCACACCGCGGATCGTCCCGAGATGCTCGACGCCCGGACCCGTGTGCTCGGAGCCGGCCTGTTCGACCCGATCACCGAGGCGATCAGGGCGACCCTCGCCGGGTTCGATGGGACCGGAATCCGGGGCCCCGTACTCGACATCGGCACCGGGACCGGGTTCCACCTCGAACGGGCACTCGAGGAACTACCGGACAGGCTGGGGTTGGGCCTCGACAACTCGAAATACTCGGCGAGGCGAGTTGCCCGGTGTCATCCGAGGGCGGCGGCCGCCGTCGCCGATGTCTGGGAAGGCCTGCCCCTGAGGGACGGGTCGGTTGCCGTTCTGCTCGACGTCTTCGCCCCGCGGAACGGTCCCGAAATCCGACGGGTACTCGGTCCCGGAGGGCTTGCGGTGGTGGTCACCGGGGCGCCGGATCACCTGGCCGGAATCCCCGAAGGGTTTGGGATGATCACGGTCGATCCCGAGAAACGGGACCGCCTCGCACGAACGATGGAGGGGCTCGAGCGGAAAGACGATCCAGTCGCGATCGATTGGACGATGTCGCTCTCACCGGAGGAGGTCGCCGACCTGGTCCGGATGGGGCCTGGCGCCGGTCGGGTGGAACCCGAAGCCTTCGCTGCCGAGGTCGAGGCCCTGCAGGACCGGACCGAGGTCCTCGGACGGGCCGAACTCCACCTCTTCAGTGGCGCCTGAGGCAAGCGACCGTTCCAGGCCTCCAGTCCATAGAGTCGATCACGTGATGGACGGGGGAGACGTCGAGAGGAAGGAAGCGACCGAGGCGACGACGCGGGCGATCCAGGAATCCTCGAAGCATCTCGCCTGGGAGGACCGGCGTGACTTCGAGGATGCCGAACGCGGTCTGATCGCCGAACCGCCCGAAGGCCCGATCGAGGGCGGGGGCATCCTGCCCGCCTTCGACCCGGCCCGGCTTGCCTTTGCCCGTGAGGGCGAGGCCCCTTCGACCGTCCACCCGAGCCTCTGGCGCCAGGCCGGCCTGATCGGCCGGGGTGGGCTCTTCCAGGTGACCGACCGCCTCTACCAGGTCCGGAACATGGACCTCTCGAACATGACGATCGTCGAGGGAGACACCGGTCTCATCGTGATCGATCCCCTGATCTCGGCCGAAACTGCACGGGCGGCTCTCGACCTCTACCTGGAACACCGGCCCGGCAGGGAGGTCGTTGCCGTCGTCTACTCCCACAGCCACGTCGACCACTACGGGGGTGTGAGGGGTGTGGTCGACCAGGAGGATGTCGATTCCGGGAAGGTCAGGATCATCGCTCCGGCAGGATTCCTCGAGGCGGCCGTCTCCGAGAACGTGATGGCAGGGAACGCGATGAGCCGGCGCTCGATGTACCAGTTCGGGGTACTGCTCGTACCCGACGAGAGGGGGACGGTCGGTGCCGGTATCGGGGCCGGGATCTCGCTCGGGACGATCACCCTGATCCCCCCGACCGAGGAGGTAACTGAAGACGGACCGCTCGAGATCGACGGGGTCGAGTTCGACTTCATGCTCACCCCCGACACCGAGGCCCCGGCCGAGATGCATTGGTACATGCCGCAGCTGAAGGCCCTGACCGCGGCCGAGAACTGCCTCCACACCCTCCACAACACATATCCGATCCGTGGCGCCCAGGTAAGGGATCCGCTCGCCTGGTCCCGCTACCTGAACCGGACGATCGATCGCTGGGCCGCTGGCGCCGAGGTCATGTTCGGGATGCACCACTGGCCGGTCTGGGGCCGCGAACGGATCCTCGAGATGCTGATGGCCTCACGCGATGCCTACCGGTACATCAACGATGAGACCTTGAGGCTGGCCAACCAGGGCCTCACCCCGACCGAGATTGCCGAGGAGGTCCGCTTCCCGCCGGAACTGGCTCGCCACTGGGCCGTCCGGGAGTACTACGGGACGGTCAGCCACAACGTCAAGGCGACCTACACCCGCTACCTGGGCTGGTTCGACGGCAATCCGGCGCGCCTCGAGCCGCTTCCGCCGGTTCCGGCCGCCGAGCGCTACGTCGAGTACATGGGCGGGGCAGACCAGGTCATCGCCCGGGCGAAGAAGGCCTTCGAGTCCGGTGAGTACCGCTGGGTCGTCGAGGTCTTAAACCACGTCGTCTTCGCCGACCCCGGGAACCGTGAGGCGCGTCTGCTGGCTGCCGATGCGATGGAGCAGCTCGGCTATCAGGCCGAATCGGCAACTTGGCGAAACGCCTACCTCACCGGGGCCCAGGAGCTCCGGTTCGGCACTCCGGAGATCTCCCTGCCTGCAGATTCGGCGAGTCCCGACTCGATCCGGGCGCTGTCGCTCTCCACCCTCCTCGACTTCTTCGCTATCCGCCTGAACGGCAGGGAAGCGGAGGGAAAGGACTTGACCCTCGACCTCTCCGTGGAGGAGACCGGCGAGCAGGTCAGGCTCGAGCTATCCAACGGGGTGCTCCACCAATCGCCTGATGCCTTCGGATCGGGCTCGGTCCCGAACCTGGAGACGACAAGGGACCTGCTCGACCGGATCGCCGCCGGGATCACCGGCACCGACGAGGTTGCGGCCGAGCTCGGTGACCGGGAGGGGGCAGAGACATTCACGGAATTGGTCGGACTGCTCGACCGCTTCTCCCCCTGGTTCCCGATCGTCGAGCCTTAGGCGCGGTCTTCGGGGGGATGGGTTCCGAGATGCTCTGCGAGCGTCGAGGCCGCGGGGTCGTACCTGGGCGCCTTGTCCGCCGGCAGTTCGAAATACGGCTCTTCGACCCCATTGAAGAAGCCCCAGCCGCCCTTGTCCTCGACCCAGATTCGGACTCGATCGAGGTCTAAGCCGGAGGCTTCGACGTCGGCACAGAGGTAGACGACCTCGATCCTTCCTCGTGCCGGCCGCGGCTCGACCGCTGCCAGCCAGCGCTCGATGTCCTCGTCGCCGAGCAGCGGGGCGGTCACTCTTCCTCGATCCGGGCCGAGATCGGCAGGGCGAACCAGAGGACCGCGAAAAGGAGCCCGCAGGTGCCACCGATTATCGCCGTCGTGAGGGGCCCGTAGAGGAAGTCGGTGATCAGCACCACCACGCCGGTCACCGAGAGTGCCAGGGCCACCAGCCCGAGTATCGCCAGCCGGTTGCCCAGCGGTACCAGGTGGGCTTTCATCTGGTGCCGGAAGGTGAGCCGGTGGTAGGCGGTCGGGGCGACCAGCAAAAGGACGGAAGCCGCGGTCAGGAGGAGGCAGGCGAAGTAGACGGCCTCCTGGAAGGCGGTCACCTCCCCGAACCGAGTCTGGAAGGGAAGGGCGAGCAGGAAGCCGAGCAGCACGGTCACTCCGGGGATCGCCAGGCGGAGCTCCCGGAGCATTTCCTCGAGGTTGCGGTCGAGCCGCTCCTTCTCTACTGGATCGGATTTCTCCCCGGGAGTCACCGGGTAATCCGGCGGGCCGTCAGGACGACACCGCGAGCAGGTGGCCAATAGGGTGGTCCGATGGAAAAGCCGCCAGAGACCGAGGAAGAGATCGCCGAGGAGATGCGAGAGCTCGGCGTCGACAACGACGCGACCGGAAGCCCGGACCTGTTCATGTCCGGTCCGGTGGTCAAGGTCGTGGCAGGAGTCCTCGTGATCCTGCTGGTCCTCGGGCTGCTGGTCCTGGTTTTCTGACCTTTAGGGACGGGTCAGCTCGAAGGCCATCTCCTCGAACACCTCGACGTAGCGGTCGACCGCCTCGTCGGTGTGGGTGACCGAGAGCGTCCACTCCTCTTCGCGACCCGGGGTCATGAAGATTCCGCGGTTCATGTTGAAAAGCCAGGCCAGCTCGCAGAGCTCGGCATCCTGGTTCGCCTTGAAGGTCTCGTAATCGATGACCTTGGTCGGTGAGAAGGTGACGCAGCCCTTCGACCCGATCCCGACCGCGTAGCCGGGGAGGTTGTGCTTCTCGATCACCTCGGTGCAGCCCTCGAGGATCCGGTCGTTCAGCCGGTCGAGGGTCGCGTATGCCTCCGGGGTCATCACCTCTTCGAGATTGGCGCGCGCTGCCGCCATGCAGAGCGGGTTCCCGTTGTAGGTACCGACCTGGTAGACGGAGCCATCCTCGACGCAGGCCATCACCTCCTCGGTGCCCCCGATCGCCCCGACCGGGAAGCCGCCGCCGAGGGCCTTGGCCAATGTGACCAGATCCGGCTTGACGCCGAACTTCTCGACCGCACCTCCTGGGGCGATCGTGATCCCGGTCTTGACCTCGTCGAAGATCAGGACTACGCCCATCTCCTCGGTGATCCGACGGACTTCCTCGAGGTAGCCCGGCTCGGGCAGGACGACGCCCAGGTTCATCATCGCCGCCTCCATGATCACGCAGGCCGGCAGGCGACCTTCGTCACGCATCCGGACCAGGCGTCGCTCCATCGCGCCGGCATCGTTGAACGGCACGGCGATGACCTGCTCGACGATCGCCTGGGGGATTCCAGCTCCGTAGGGGAGCGAGGCCATGTCCTCGTGGTCGCCGATCTGGTCGTACTCGACCCCGATCGAGACCATCACCGTGTCGTGGTGGCCGTGGTAGGAGCCGAAGATCTTGACCACGTCGTCTCGTCCGGTGTGAGCGCGGGCGATCCGGATCGAGTCCATGGTCGACTCCGAGCCGGAGTTCGTGTACCGCCACTTCGGCAGGCCCCAGCGGGCGGCAAGGTCGTCGCCGCCCC
>JBMSXD010000091.1:0-6618 GCA_049425265.1 Solirubrobacterales bacterium | reverse complement strand
CGGGCCGGTCCCCTCGACCGACCCGACCCCTCAACTGGTGGAGTTGGGCGAGCCCGAAGGACTCCGCACCTTCGATCACGATCACGGTCGCATTCGGGACATCTATCCCGACCTCGATAACCGTGGTCGCTACGAGGACGTCGATTTCCCCGCGCACGAACCGCCCCATAACCTCTGCCTTGTCTTCGCGGGACATTCGTCCGTGAAGGAGTCCGACCTCGAGGCCGGCCAGCTCGGCTCGAGAGAGCCGATCGGCCTCGACCTCTGCAGCCCGGGCCGCGACTGCCTCGGACTCCTCGACGAGTGGGCAGACCACGAATGCCTGGCGGCCCGCTGCGACCTCGTCCCGAATCGCATCGAAGGCCTCTCCCCTCCCGCCCTCGTCGAGCAGGGTGGTCTCGACCGGAAGGCGGCCTCGCGGGAGGTCGTGGAGCTCCGAGAGGTCGAGATCGCCCCAGGCGGTGAGGGCGAGCGTCCGGGGAATCGGGGTCGCGCTCAGGTGGAGGCGGTGGACCGCCGCACCGTCCCGCCGGTGGCGGTCGAGCTCGGTCCGTTGCCTGACCCCGAATCGATGCTCCTCGTCGACCACGGCCACCCCGAGACGGGTGAACTCGACTCTCTCGCCGAGCAGGGCATGGGTACCCACGACCACGGTCGGCTCCCCCCGAGCGAGCCGGTCGAAGAGCGGGGCACGATCCCGATCGGCGGTCGAGCCGGTCAACAGGAAGGGCTCGATCCCCGCCCGGCCGAGCAGGTCGGTGAGGGTCGCGTGGTGCTGTTCGGCGAGCACCTCGGTAGGCGCCATCAGGGCGGCCTGTGCCCCGGTGCCGTAAGCCCGGAGCGCTGCAAAGGCCGCCAGCACGGTCTTGCCCGATCCGACCTCGCCCATCAGGAGCCGTCGCATCGGTCGATCGCCCCCCAGCTCCCCGCGGAAAACCTCGACCACCTCCTGCTGTCCCTCAGTCAGCTCGAAAGGGAGCCTTTGGATCCACTCGGCCTCGAGTCCAGCGTCCCCATCGAGTACCAGCGCGGCCCCTGCCGCCTGGCGCTCGCGGGCTCCCCTTGCAAGGACCACGGTCTGGTGGAGGAACAGTTCCTCGAATGCGAGCCGTGACCTCGCCTTTTGCGCCGCCTCGAAGGTGTGGGGTCGGTGGGCCTCGACCAGGGCGGCCGATGCACCCGGCAGCCCGAGCCGGCTCCTGGTCCTCGCGGGGAGGGGATCACCGGCGAGTCCGACCCTTCGGAGTGCCTCCCCCGACCAGCTGGCCCACCTGCCCGGGGTTACCTCGCCTGCCGAGCCATAACGGGGGCGGGGTCCGGACGGCTCGGGGGCATCCGCGTCCCGATGCGTGGCCACGACGAAGGACCCGTTTGACAGGCGACCCTCCAGGACCAGTCGGTCACCGGGAGCGATCCGGTCGAATACCCAGGGCCGGTTGAACCAGACCGCCCTGACGACGGCGTCCCCGTCCCGCACCTTCGCCTCCACCACCGCCCGCCTTCCCGGCCTAACCCGACGTCGGTCGAGGACCTCGACCTCGACAGCCACCAGCTCGTCCTCGGGGAGTGAGTCCAGGGTCCGGGTATCGGGAGGCTCGCCGTAGTCGGCCGGCAGACGCCAGAGCAGGTCGAAGACATCCCCCACGCCGACTTCGAAGGCGAGTCGCTCGAGCACGGGTCCTATCCCCTTGATCGTCGAGGGTCGGACCCCCAGCCCGGCAGGATCCGGCCACTGCACGGGGGCCTCGAGAAGCTCGCGGCGGTCCGGCCCGACTCCTCCGCCGAAGCGGACCGTCGGATCTACTGTCCGGCCAGCAGCCACCACCAGCTCGGCTGGCCGCCCTCATGGACTTCGATCTCGATCCCCTCGGGTACGTGCTCCTCGACCGCATCGAGTGCGATCGGTGCACCCTCACCGGCGATCACGGTGACCAGTTCCCTGCCCTCCCCTACCCGCTCGATCATCGCCGCGAGGGTCGAGCCGGTACCGCCCCATGCGACCACCTCGTCGCCGATCATCCCGACCGCGTCGCCCTGGCGAAAACGGCCCGAAGCGTCATCCCGGGCGGCCTGGGCGACCCCTCCCACGATCAGCTCCGCCACCGCCTCCTCGATCTTGTCCCGATTGGTTTCCAGATCGGCCGCCGGCTCATAACCGACCAGCCCCAGCAGGCCCTCCTGCTGGCAGCCGGTCGGGATCACCACCGCCTCGACGTCACACATCTCGCAGGCGCGTTCGGCAGCGAGGATCACGTTCGAGGAGTTCGGTAGCACGATCACCGAGGCCGAACCGGTTTCCCGTATTCCCGAGATGATCTCCGAGGTCGAGGGATTCATCGTCTCCCCGCCCTGGACGACCAGAGCGCCCATCCCCGTCATCAGCTCTTCGATTCCCGAACCGGAGGCGACCGAGACCAGCCCGGTGGTCGAGGGGCCGAGCCGGGCATTTCGCTCGGCTACCTGGCGACGCATGTCCGCCACATCGAGCTTGCCGACCGAGCCGGAGTCGGCGAATACGTCCATCGCCGCCTCCGGATCGTCGGTGTGGACGTGGACCTTCAGGGTGGAGGCATCGCCTACCACCAAGACGGAGTCCCCGAGCTCCTCCAACCCGGGGATGAAGTCGCGCCCCGAAAGGCCGGTTCCGGTGACGATGAAGTTGGTGCAGTAGCGGTACTTCGAGTCGGAATGCTGGGGGCGCGAGGCAGGGGCCACCCCGAAGCGACCGGGTTCCGGCAGCTCCGGCTCCTCGCCGCGGAGCGCCGCGAGTACCCCAGTGAGGATCAGGACCAATCCGTACCCACCGGCGTCGACCACACCGGCCTCGGCGAGTACGTCGAGCTGCTCCGGAGTCCGCTCGACGGCCTTCTCGCCGTCGGCGATCGCCTGCTCCAGCACGGCAGCAAGGACGGCATCCTGGGCGCCAGGGGCGACCCCGGGTTCGAGGCGCTGGCTCGACGGTTCGATGTGGGCGATCTGGCGGGAGACCGAATGGGCGATCTCCCGGAAGACCGTCAGCATCGTCCCTTCGACCGGGTCCCGTACCGACTCGTAGGCCGCATCGGCCGCCTGGGCAAATGCCGAGGCAACGAGGGTCGGGTCGACCGGTTCCCCCGGACGGGATGCAAGCTCCTCGGCCGCACCGCGGATGATCTGGCTGAGGATCACGCCGGAATTCCCACGCGCTCCGAGCAGGGCTGCCCGGGCCAGAGCCGAGACGAGTTCGGCTCTGCCGATCTCGTCGAGCGAGCGGCCGTCGTCGAGGCTCTCCAGCTCCTCGGCCAGTGCCCGCATGGTCATCGCCATGTTGTCGCCGGTGTCGCCGTCGGCTACGGGAAAGACATTGAGGTCATTGACCTCCTGCCTTCGCGCATCCAGCGTTCCATAGGCAGACGCCACGACGCGCTTGAAGCGCTCGATGCTGGGATCTCCCATTGGAGCGAGTCTAGGAGAGCGCGAGGCGTAGGGGGCGAAGCGGGAGGCTCAGCGTGCCTTGGCGACCTTGTTCGCCTTGAGGCACCGGGTGCAGACGTTCACCCGCTTGCGAACTCCGTTCTCGATGATTCTCACCCGCTGGAGGTTGGCGTCGAACCGGCGCCTGGTGGCGACCATCGAGTGACTTCGGGAGTTTCCGAACGAGGGACCCTTTCCGCAGCTGTGGCATACCCGTGCCATCGCGAGCGATCGTAGCCGATCGGGTGGGTCGGGACGGAGGTGCCCCCTGCCCGGGCCGGGCTACCCGAGCCGGCGCCGCAGTCCGGCCATCGACAGTGCGGCTCGGGCCGCCGCCGCCCCCTGGTCGCGGACACCGCCACCGGTGCGCTCGAGCGCCTGCGCCATGTCATCCACCGTCAGGACTCCGAAACCGCATGGGGTTCCGGTCCTCAGCTGTACTTCCTGGATCCCGCGTGCGGCTTCACTGCAGACGAAGTCGTAGTGGTCGGTCTCGCCCCGGATCACGGCACCTAGGCAGACCACCCCCCGGTATCCGGGTGGATCCGCTTCGGCACACCACAGCGCGGCCAGGGGCAGCTCGAAAGCCCCGGGTACCTCGAAGACGTCGATGCTCGAGGGATCGACGCCGGACCGTTCGAGTTCCTCCCTGGCGCCCTTGACGAGTCGTGAGGCGAGCTCCTCGTAGAAGCCCCCTACGCAGATCGCCCAGTGGCCGTCGACCGGCTCCTCAGCCACCGTCGGGCGCCTCGTCATCGGTCATGCGCTCGCGATCACGCTCCTGCCCTTCGACGATCATCTCCTCGTCGAATGGCAACCCCTGGTGGTGGAGGATGTGCCCCATTCGCTCCCGCTTCGTCCTCAGGTAGTCCTCGTTGTGCCGATTCGGCGGGGCGACGATCTCGATCTGCTCGGTGACGCTGAGCCCATGGCCCTCCAGGCCGACGATCTTCTTCGGGTTGTTGGTCAGGATCCTGATCTCGGTCAGCCCCAGGTCCCGGAGGATCTGGGCACCGATCCCGTAATCCCGCAGGTCGGCCGGCAGGCCCAGCCTCAGATTGGCATCGACCGTGTCCAGGCCTTCCTCCTGCAGTCGGTAGGCCTTCAGCTTGTTCAGGAGTCCGATGCCCCGGCCCTCCTGGGAGAGGTAGAGGAGGACCCCTCTCCCCTCCTCCTCGATCATCGCCAGGGCAGCCGCCAGTTGCTCGCCACAGTCACACCGCAGCGAGTGGAAGACGTCCCCGGTCAGGCATTCGCTGTGGACCCGGACCAGGGCCGGCCTGCCGTCGGCAACGTCGCCCTTGACCATCGCCACGTGGTGTTTGTCGTCCACGAGCGAGCGGTAGCCGACCGCCTGGAAGTCCCCGAACCCGGTCGGAAGCGAGGTCTCGACCACCCGTTCGACCAGCTTCTCGTGCCGCCTCCGGTAGGAGATCAGGTCGGCGATCGTGATCATCTTCAGCTCGTGCCTGGCGGCGTAGCCGACCAGGTCGCCGATCCTCGCCATCGTGCCGTCCTCGTTCATCACCTCGCAGATCACTCCGGCCGGGTTCAGCCCGGCAAGTCTTGCCAGGTCGACGCTGGCCTCCGTGTGACCGGTCCGTTCGAGGACTCCACCCTCCTTCGACTTGAGCGGAAAGACATGTCCCGGAACGACAATGTCGCGGGGGCCGGACTCGGGATCGATCGCGACCTGGATCGTGTGCGCCCGGTCGTGGGCCGAGATACCGGTGGTCACCCCTTCGGCGGCCTCGATCGAGACCGTGAAGGCCGTCTCCAGCGGGGACTCGTTCTTGGCGGTCATCAAGCTGAGGCCGAGGCGATCGCAGCCGGCCGGGGTCAGGGCGAGACAGATCAGCCCACGCCCCTCCTTGGCCATGAAGTTGATCGCCTCCGGGGTTGCGAACTGGGCTGCCATCACGAGGTCTCCCTCGTTCTCACGGTCCTCGTCATCCACGACGACGACCATCCGCCCACGCCTGATGTCCTCGAGCGCATCCTCGATCGAGGCGAAGCCCGTGGTCGGGGTCGAACCTGTTCGATCGGAGTCGTTCATCTTCTACTCCCCGCGGTCGGGGGTCGCCCCATATGGTGACAACATCTTCTCCACGTAGCGCGCGATCACGTCGAGTTCGACGTTCACCCGGTCTCCTTCGACGAGTCCGCCGAGAGTGGTCCGTTCGAGGGTCTCGGGGATCAGCGCGACCGCCACACTGTTCCCCTCGACCCCGGTGACGGTAAGGCTGACCCCTTGCAGGGTGATCGAACCCTGGGGAATCACGTACCGGCCCGCCCCTTCCGGAAGGTCCATCTCGAGGCGCTGGGAGAACCCGTCACCCTCGATGCCCGAAACCACCCCGACTCCATCGACGTGGCCCTGGACGATGTGACCCCCGAGACGATCCCCGGCCGAGAGGGCCGGTTCGAGGTTGACCCGATCCCCTTCGGAGAGGTCACCGAGCGAGGTCATTCCGAGGGTTTGGTTCATCGCCTCGACGGAAAACTGCTTCTCCCCGGTCTCGACGACGGTCAGGCAGGCGCCGTCGACGGCGATCGAGGCACCACCCGGCAGTTCGGGTGCCAACGCGCTCTCGAAGGAGAGGCGGGCGCCCTCCTCGGTGCGCTCGACCCCGGCAACCGTTCCAACGTCCTGGATCAGTCCAGTGAACATCCCCTACCACTCTCGCAGCACTGCGGAGAGCCGGACGTCGGCTCCGGAGCGTGAAACCGAGATCTCCGGCAGATCGATCGTCCGGTCCAGCTCGATCATCGGCGGGCCACCGCCCAGAAACCGGGGGGCTATGAAGACCTCTACCCGGTCCACACAGCCGGCCTCGAGGGCCGAGCCGGCCAATCGTGGTCCTCCCTCGAGCAGGATCGAGCGGATCCCGCGCTCACCGAGCGCGTCGAGTGCCGCCCCGAACCGGGCCGGATCGTCGCGCCCTTCGACCTCGATCACCTCGACACCGAGCCCCGTCATCTCGGCGGAGGAAGCGTCCGGGGCCCCCGGTCCGGTGATCAGCAGGACCGGGGCAGAGTCGATGTCTTCGAGCACGCTTGACCCGGGTCCGATCGAATCCGCCCCGCCGAACAGGATCCGGCTGGGCTGCCCGGCGCCCCCATCGCCCCGGGCACTAAGTCTGGGGTCGTCTGCCCGGACCGGCC
>JBMSXD010000090.1:0-6619 GCA_049425265.1 Solirubrobacterales bacterium | reverse complement strand
AGAGCGCCTGCTTTGCAAGCAGGAGGTCGCCGGTTCGATCCCGGCTGGCTCCACTCCCCCGCTCACAGGCGGACCGACCGCCTTCGATACCGCTTAGCCAGTAGGAGGCTTGGGCTTTGGCGCCTTCGGCTTGATGATCCGGGTCTTGCCGGAGCCAGCCGCCTTGACGGTTGCACCAGAGGCGTTGGAGGCTGAAACCGTGCCGGTCACTTTTACCGAGCCCGACCGCGTCTTCGAGGAGCGAACGGTTGTCGTGTAGGTGACGGATTTACCCAAGGCCAGTGAGGAGCGGTTCCAGCAGATCGTCCTGCCCCTGACCTTTCCTCCCCCTCGATCCACCACGAAGAGTTTTCTGGGCAGCCGGGCGCAGGTCTTGACCGACTTGGCCGTGTTCGCCGACTGGCTCGAGGAGGAGCGGCTACTCGTCCTCCTGGCGATGTTCGAAATCCTGACCCTTACGTTGAAGGCCCTACCGGCCTTTGAGGTCTTCGGCGTCCTGACCGAGAGCCTTAGCCTGGCTTTGGTCGCGAACGTGGCCTCTACCGACCGAGTCTCGCTCATAGACACCGTGCAGGGACCCTTCCCCGAGCAAGCTCCGGACCATCCCTTGAACGAAGACCCGGCTGCTGGCGATGCCTCGAGGGTGACCGAGGTCGACCGGTAGAGCTCAGTCGTACCCTCACCGACCTCTTGGGGCATAAGCCCGAGCACTCCAGATTCCGTTGCCGTCCCGCTCACGGTCCCCGTCCCTTTCTTTGTAACCGACAGCGATGCTTTGCAGGGCTCTTCTTGGGTGAGCCGAATCGAGTACAGCTGCGAGTAGGCATCTGTTCCAACCCCTGTGTTTTGAACTCCCCGGAACGCTCCGAGGTATCCGCAGGTAAACGGGTTGAAGGTCCACGAGGGCCGCCACCCCGTCTCGAAGTCCGAAGATGCGCCGGTGATCAACTCCGGACCAGAGAGCTCACCGTCTGCGGCAACCGGCATCGCGAACAACCCTGCCTTGTCGTCCGCATCCTCAGGGGCCAGGCCCATGAAAGCAAAGGTCTGATTAGAGAACGGGTTGGAGACGA
This sequence comes from Solirubrobacterales bacterium, assembly GCA_049425265.1. Taxonomy (GTDB): domain Bacteria; phylum Actinomycetota; class Thermoleophilia; order Solirubrobacterales; family 70-9; genus 67-14. The sequence goes on along the minus strand of JBMSXD010000090.1, from coordinate 5,546 downwards.
CTAGAGGGCGCTGTCGAGGACGGTCCTTGAACTCACTTAACGGCAAGGGCTTCGACTTGAGGCCCCCGACGGTTTGACCGTCGGTTGCCGAGAAGCGCTGCACCACGTAGGCACCGTCAGGTTCGTTCACCTGTGCGGAGACGACGAATTCATTTTGGGTAGGGCTCCATGCGATCCCGGCCTGCCTGTAATCGGTCGTCAGGTTTGGGTCGATGCGCACCGGGTCTGACACGGCCGTGCCATTGACGTCGATCAACCAGAACCAAGGGGCATCTCCCTCACCAGTCCTCTGGAATTCTCCGAGGGAAGTAATCCCGAAGACCTTGGATGTCGCTGAATACGCCACATAGGCGCCCGCAAAGCGCCGGAATCCGTCGGGCGCGACGGCGGTGCCGATATTCTCGGAAATCTCCCCGGTCGATTTGACGAAGGCAGCGCCGGCTGAGTCGCTCGAAGCGTTCCACGTAGCTCCGGTCACCAGAAACTCCTTTCGCTCCGGATTCCAAACGGCTACTGCAAGGGTGTATTGCTCACCGAGGGAGGGAATGACTGTGTGGGCCGAAGCACCCGGCGTGCCGTCCGGTGCGACGGAATTGCACAAGACATTCGTGCCGCCGCTGCCATCTCGTTGTGGCCAACAAACGAGCCATCCTCCGGTAGTCGGGTTCCAGGCGACAGCCGGCCCACCCCAGATGTTTACACCCGTATTGCTGATCAGCTGTGGCCCCCCGACGGCCGTTCCGTCGGGTCCGAGGACTTGGGCAAAATAGGAGCCTGCAGGTTCCGGCGTTACGGCATCGTCCGTGTAGAAGTACACAACAAGGCTCTTTCCGGACTCAGGGCTGGAAGAGGTCGCGGTCCAATTCGCGTTGGCGTCAGCGTCAACGCCCCAATTGGTCAACCTTTCCGGAGGTAGCGCCGTCGCCCCGGAGGCAGGGGAAACAACGGACCCGGCGACGACCAGGCCCGTGGCGAGGGTGCTGACCAGTAGGAGAACCTTGCGGACCGAAAGGCTCACGGGCCTTGGGAGATCTTCAGCCATCTACGGAAGTGTCTAACACATCCCGCGCCTCCAGGGAGACGGGTGGCTCCCAGAAGAGCTCGATCGGGCGCTGGCGCGGACAGCCCAAGAACTAGCGCGGGTTGATGCTGGATCCTGACATGCCGATCTAGGCTTCTCCTACTACCGAAGTCGCTGTGCCGTCCCCGGCCTTTCGGCTTAGGACCAGGGCGACCACGGTCATGACCAGGATCGTGGTCACCCCGGCGACCGGGGCGACCAGCTCCCAGCCGGTCGGCAGGGGAAAGAGCGAGAAATAGAGGACGGCGATCACGATCGCGATTCCGGCCGCCGGGACCAGGCTTCCGAGTCGGCCCCGGCCGCCCTTCCCCCATAAGACGACAACTGCTCCCAGGCAGGCCGCCCCATATGCCGAGCTGATCAGGACCCCGGCGTAGTCGCTGGTCAGCTCGAAGACCGAGAAGGGCTGGCCGGAGGTCGGGATCGTCGAGAGGGCGACGATCACCGAGCCGATCACCGCCGTCACGAGGCTGGCCAGGGCCGGGGTGGACCAGACCGGGGACAGCTTGCTGAGCCGCCTGGGCAGCAGGCCGTCGCGGCCGAAGGCGAACATCACCCGGCCGCCGGCGATCTGGGCCGCGATCATGCAGGCGAGGGAGCTGATCGCCCCACCCAGGGTTATGTAGTCGCCGAGGCCCTGGGTCACGTAGGTGTCAGCGATCTCCCCGGGGAGCGAGGCGCTTGCCTCGAACTGCTTGAGCTGGTTCGGCTCGACTCCGAACGCCCAGACCCCGACCGCACTGACCGCGATGTAGAAGACGTTGACCAGGAGTGCCGTGGCGATGATCGCCAAGGGGATGTTCCGGGTCGGCCGCCTGGTCTCCTCACCGGCGGCTGCTGCGCCCTCGAATCCGGCCGTCGAGAGGATCGCGAAGGTGAGGGCCAGGCCGAGTCCTTCGGAGGTAACCCCCTCGAATCGGAAGTCCGAGAAGTCGACCGATTGACCCTCGGGGCCGCCGACAGTGATCAGGGTGATGAAGGTGAGGATGATCGTCACGGTGATCAGGGTCATGGTCAGCCCCTCCATCCCGAGCAGGAGGTGGCTGGCCCGACGGGCGGGGCGGACCGAGAAGAAGAGCGCTGTCAGCATTCCGAGCGCCATCAGCGCAAAGGTCCCCGGATTGCCGACGTTTACGTCCGTGACCGCCTCGATGAAGCTCGCGGTGAAGATCCCGAAGGAGGAGGCGGTGATCGCGGTGAAGGAGCAGTAGGCAGCGAGCAGCCACATTCCCGACACTGCCCCGGCCCGTGGCCCGACCTCGAGGCCGACCAGCTGGTAGAGCGACCCAGCCGTCCCGTGCCGGCGGGTCAGTACGACGAAGGCGACCGCGATCGTCGCGATCGGAAGGAGTCCGATCAGGTAGACGATCGGCACCGACCCCCCGACCTGTTCGGCCATCGCCTGTGGGTTCAGGCTGACCGACATGCTCGGCCCGACCACGGCGAGCGAGACGGCCACCGCGCCGACCAGTCCGAGGTTTCTGACCAGGCCCTTGCTCGACCCCTCTCCCTTCGCCATGGCCGGGCAGCCTAGCGCTCCGAGGGTTCGCCCCGAGCGGCTCCTCCTCTAGGCTCCTTCGCCCATGGAGGCCTCCTACTCCCACGGTCCGGATGAGTGGCTGATCCTCGTCGGACTGGTTGCGGTCCTCTTCTTCCTCGACCTGGTCGTGATGCGATCCCGAGGGGGTGTGATGAGCACTCGTGGGGCGATGCTGGCGACCGGATTCTGGATCCTCGTCGCCTTTGCCTTTGGGGGGTACGTCCTCCTGACCCTCGGTGCCGAAGCCGGGAAGACCTACATATCCGGCTACCTGATCGAGAAGTCGCTCTCGCTCGACAATGTCTTCGTTTTCCTCCTGGTGATGAGCTCCTTCGCGATCCCGTTCGAGCAGCAGCATCGCCTGCTCACCTTCGGGATCATCGGCGCGCTGGTCCTCAGGGCCCTCTTCATCGTGGTCGGCGCGGCGGCCCTCAGCACCTTCGGCTGGGTCTCGATCCCGTTCGCTGCGATCCTGATCTGGACCGGAGTCAAGCTATGGCAGCACCGCCACGACCACGACGAGGAGACCAAGCTCGTCGAGAAGGTCTACGACCGGCTGCCGATCACCCAGGACGACTCGGGCAAGCTCTGGATCAAGAAGAACGGCAAGCGGCTCTTCACCCCGGCCGGCGGTGCGCTGATCGGGATCATCCTCGTCGACATCCTCTTCGCGGTCGACTCGGTCCCGGCGATCCTCGCTGTGACCACCGACGTCTACATCGTCTGGGCCGCGAATGCCTTTGCCCTACTCGGGTTGAGGCCCCTCTTCTTCGTGGTTGCCGTACTGGTCGAGCGCTTCTACTACCTGAAGACTGCTCTTGCGGTCCTGCTCATCTTCATCGGCGTCAAGCTCGGCCTCCAGGAGTTCGTCGGCAAGCTGGATCCGGCCATCTCACTCGCGGTGATCGCCCTGATCCTCCTGACCGGGATGATCGCTTCGCTGATTCGCGAGAGGCGGAAGACCGGCCACTTCTAGTTCGGCGACCCCTTCCCCTCCTCTTTCGGATTCGGGGGCGCCCCGGGTACCGGTGCGGTGGGGTCCGAGATTTCGGGATGGATCGTGCCCTGGGCAGCGCGGGAGCCGATCCGCCCTCCACCTCGACCCCTCAGGACGAAGGCCAGGAGGACGGCGGCGAAGACCCCAGTGAGCGGGCCGGCCAGGTAGACCCAGATCGCGGTCAGATCGCCGCCGACCAGACCCGGCCCGAAGCTCCGGGCGAAGTTCATCGAGGCGCCCGAGAGCGGCGCCGCCCAGAGGCCTGCGAGGGCGATGTAGCCACCTACACCTACCGCCCCGACGATGCCGATGTTCTGGGCGCCCGAGGCGGTCCCCAGGATCACCGAGACCAGGCCGAAGGTGAGGACGGCCTCGGTACCGAAGGCGGCCAGCTCGCTCGTGTCCTTACCGGGGAAGGTGCCGCCGTCGGCAGCGGTCAGGCCTACCAGTGCCTCCAGGAGGAGGGCAGCGACTATCGCCCCGGCCAGTTGGACCACCACGTAGCCGGGGACCCGGTTCCACGGGAAGTCGCCCCTCAGGGCAAAGGCGATGCTGACCCCGGGGTTCAGGTGGGCGCCCGAGATCTTTCCCATGAACATGATGATCGCCATCACCATCAGCCCGGGGGCGACAACGGCAGCCGCCTCGCTGACCGTGTCCGGGTAGGCCCTTGCCACCATCGCGGCTCCGGCTGCTACCAGGACCAGGAAGAAGGTCCCGACGAATTCCGCGATCAGCCGACGCCACTCCTGTTTGGGGTCCCGGAAGTTGTTGAAGATGTTTTCGAGGTTCAGTGAGAAGGCATCGACCAACTCGGCGTCTATTGCCCGCCCTTCCCGTCGGGTCTGCGTCTCGTCCATGCCGGCCATTGTCCATCTTTTCGGCACCGATCCGGCTGGCTCCGGTCCGGTGCCAGCCGGTTCCCTCGAATAACCTCATCCCTCGAGCAGACCCGAAAACCCGATGGCGGCTGAACGAAAAACGACAGAAACATGCGTGGTCGGTGCGGGCCTGGCCGGGCTCTGGATCGCCCGCAAACTCGATGCCCGTGGGGTCGATTACCTCGTCCTCGACAAGGGCCGGACCCCGGGAGGTCGGATGGCGACTCGCCGCTTCGAGGGCGGCCTGTTCGACCATGGCCTGCCGGTGCTCGAGGACGGTCCGCTGACCGAGCGCCTGGCCGCACTGGGGACTACCGCCGGCCTGCTGACCGAGGTCGACCTTCCGACTGGATCGGGCTGGTACTCGAGGGAAGGACTCTCGGCGCTCGGCAAGCAGCTGGCCGATGGGCTGGCAGTCGGGATGAGCTGCCGGGTAGGCGAGGCGCGCCGCGAGGGGGACTCGGTGGTCCTTCCTGTCGAACCGGAAGGCGGCCGGGAGGACGGCCCGTTCGAGGTGGAGGTCACCGGCTCACTGGTCGTCACCGCGCCCTTGCCCCAGGCACAGGAGATCGTCGGGCCGCTGATCGGGGAACCCCTCACCTCACTGCCAAACCCCTACTCGGCCTGCCTGGTCGGGCTTGCCGTGCTGGACTCCGAGATCGGACTGCCCGGAGGTCCGCCGGTCAGGAGCCTCGAGGACAGGCCTCCCGCAGGGTTCGAGTCCTTCGTCCTCGAGTTCCTCAAGTTCCCCGACCGGCAACCTGGGGTAAGCCTCAGGGTCGGCCCGGAGGAGAGCGCCCGCCTGTTCGACTCGCCCGATGAGGAGCAGCTCGAATTCCTGATGGGCGGCTTCCGGGAGCTCGGCCTCGAGCCCGACCCGGCCAAGGTCCAGGTCAAGAAATGGCGCTACTCGAAGCCCGTGAGCCCCGCCGGGGAGAGCCACCTGAAGACGGTCGTCGGTGGGGTCGAGGTCTTCGTTGCCGGGGATTCCTTCTCGGCCGGGTCGGGAACCCCGGTGGAGTGTGCGCTTACCTCGGCCGAGTCGGT
>JBMSXD010000089.1:0-6631 GCA_049425265.1 Solirubrobacterales bacterium | reverse complement strand
GATGCAGCACTTTTTGCGCTAGGAATCACGTACGTCCATTGCCCGGCTGGCAAGGTCGAACATCTCGGCCGAAGTCTCGGAGTCGAGGTCCTGCAGCTTTCCGACGTGCTCGAAGGGGGTCACCATCAAGTGGCCGTTGGTATAGGGGTACAGGTTGAGGATCACGAAGCAGCGCCTGCCGCGATGGACGATCAATGCGGTCTCGTCATCCTCGAGCGCCGGCCGGGCGCAGAACACGCACTCCTCCTCGATGTCCTTCGAGGCGTCCTTTACGTATTCGAGCCGCCAGGGAGCCCAGATCCGGTTAGCCGTCATCGACGGCCAAGGCTACAGCCAGCGACGCTTTCGAAACCACGTCACCATCCCGACGAGGACGGCAATCATCACCCCGAGGATCACCGCGAAGGTGATCAGGGATCCGCCTTCCGGATCGCCCCCGCCCGGGAGGCCGACGTTCATCCCGAAGATCGAGGCGATCATCGTCAGGGGCAATACGATCACCGTGATCGCGGTCAGCACCCGAAGGGCGTCGTTCACCCGGTGTGACAGGAATGACTCGTTGGTCTCCTCGAGAGCCTCGATCACTTCCTTGTAGTTCTCGAGCAGGTCCCAGATGCGTTCATGCGCATCGATGATGTCGTCGAAGTAGATCTCGAGGTCGATTCCGCCGGCGAGGCGGGCCTTTGCCCGCTCGAGGTCCTGGAGAACCGGGCGCTGGGGCCGGATCACTTTGCGGAAGTTGATGATCTCCTGCTTTGCGTTCGAGATGTCCCGGACCACATCTTCCGAGCGCCCCTCGAAGATCTCGACTTCAAGGGCGTCGAGCTTGTTTCCGATCTTCCGCAGCATCGGGAAGCAGTAGTCGAAGGAATCGTCGACCAGCCGGTACACCAGGTAACCGGGACCCCTCGAGAAGATCTTCTCACGCAGGTCCTCGTCCGCCCTGCACCGCTCGAACAGGTACTCGACCGGGGGCAGGCTGCGGCTCGGCAGGGTGACCACGAAATCCGGGCCGACGAAGAGGTCGAGCTCACCCGTTCCGAGTCGGCCGATCTCCCGGTCGAAGACGGGGATGTGGAGCACGAGGAAGAGGTAGTCCGTGTACTCGTCGATCTTCGGACGCTGATTCTTCGAGAAGACGTCCTCGATATCGAGCGGATGGAACTCGAAATGCTCTTCCAGCCAGGCCTGCTCCGGGGCTCCGGGCTGCTCGACGTTGAACCACCGGATTCCGGCAGCCTCGATCTCCTCGATGCGCGGTGCGCTTAGCTCGGGAACGGCCGCCGGTGCCGCGGACTCAGCCGCTCCACGGGGCCTCTTGAGACGAGGGAGGTTCGGCATCGCCGCCTCCAGTCATTTCCGATCGCTTCGTCTCCATACCGAAGACCCTAGGGGATGGGCCGATCCAGCGCATGAACCGGTTGTGAACGTATGGGGGCTACCGACCTCGCTCCCCGGACGCTTTGCTACCTTTCCCCTACATAACGCGCCACATCAAGAGGGGTGGAGGGAAATGGCCCAGTGAAACCCCGGCAACCATCTAGGCGAAAGCCCGGAGACGGTGCCAAATCCATCGGCAGACAGAGCCGGTAGATGTGGGGGGATGTCCAACCGGACCTCCGCCCCAGTGGCGGAGATCAACGGATAAGGAGCGGTTGGACATGAACGCGGAATCACTGAGGTGCAAGGAGTGCGGAGCCGATTACGAGTTCGGGGCGGTCTTCTACTGCGAGCGGTGCTTCGGCCCACTCGAGGTCGCCTACGACTTCTCTCGCGTAGAGCCCGGTGAGGCGAGAAGGCGCATCCAGACGGGGAGCCAGGGGATCTGGCGGTATCGCGATTTCCTGCCATGTGGGGATGAGGCGATCGGCCGGATCAGGCTCGAGCCGGGCCTGACTCCCCTCGTCCGGGCTGATGGCCTGGCCGAGCGCCTGGGGACCGGGGCCGAACTCTGGGTCAAGAACGATGCGGCGAATCCCACCCACTCGTTCAAGGATCGGGTCGTCGCCGTTGCGATCGCTCGGGCCATCGAGCTGGGATACGAAACGATCGCCTGTGCATCGACTGGGAACCTGGCCAACGCAGTCGCGGCCCAGGCGTCCGCCTGTGGACTGGAATCCTACGGCTGCGGCCCGGCAAACCTCGACCGGGAGAAGCTCCTGGCGACCGACATCTACGGGGGCAATCTGGTCGGGGTCCGCGGGAACTACGACGCGGTCAACCGACTCTGCACGGAGCTCTCCCAGGAGAAGCCGTGGGCCTTCGTCAATGTCAACCTCCGGCCGTACTACTCGGAAGGCTCTAAGACACTGGCCTACGAGACGGTCGAGCAGCTCGGCTGGAAGTTGCCGGATCGGGTCGTCTGTCCCGTCGCCTCCGGGTCGCTGTTCACCCGGATCGGCCGCGGATTCTCGGAGTGGATCGACCTCGGTCTGGTCGAGGGGGAGGTACCCGTGTTCTCTGGGGCCCAGGCCCTCGGCTGTTCTCCGGTCGCAACCGCATTCGAGCGGGGGGAGGAGACCTGCACCCCCCAGAAGCCCGAGACGATTGCCAAGTCGCTGGCGATCGGGAATCCGGCCGACGGGACCTACGCGCTGGAACGGGCGCGGGATACCGGGGGCAGCATCGAAGCGGTAACCGATGATGAGATCCGGGAAGGGATCCGACTGCTCGCCGAAACGACCGGCATCTTCACCGAGACGGCCGGCGGGGTGACGGTTGCCGTGTTGAGGAAGCTCGCGGAGCGAGGGGAGCTGGCTGACGGCGAACGAGTCGTCGCCTACATCACCGGGGATGGCCTGAAGACCCCGGAGGCAAATAGCGATACCTTCTCGATCAAGGAGATCGATCCGGCGACCGATTCCTTCGAAGAGGCCTTCGCCGGAGTCGGTGCCATATGAGACTGGATCGAGAAACCATTGCCAGCAGGGCCGTGGCCCGGCTGGCGGCGCAGGTCCCCGGAGCGGTGAGAGGCGGCTGAAACCGCCCGTCGTAATCCTTTGTGGAGGCAGGGGCACGAGGCTGAAGGGGGCCTCGGCCGAGCTGCCGAAGGCCCTGGTCGAGGTCGGAGGCCGACCGCTCCTCTGGCACGTCACCTCGATCTATCGTGCTCAGGGGTTCGAGCGGTTCGTCTTCCTCACCGGTCATCTGGGTGACCAGGTGGCCTCCTACGTCGACTCGGGCAACCTGCCGGAGGGGGGCACCTACCTTGCCCTCGATACGGGTGAGGACACGACGACCGGGGGTCGCGTACTACTGGCAAGGGAGGAGATCGGCGGAGGTACTTTCTGCCTCACCTACGTAGACGGCCTCTCCGACATCGATTTGGAGGCCGAACTGGAATTTCACCATGCCCACGGCAAGGTCGGGACGGTGACCCTCGTCAGGCCGAGGCTCCAGTGGGGGGTGGCACGACTTGAAGGAGACCGGGTCACCGGCTTCGTAGAGAAGCCGACTTCGAGCGAATGGGTGAACGGCGGCTTCCTCTGCTTCGAACCCGAGGTCTTCGAGTGGCTGGAGCCGGACGAGAGCCTCGAGTCCGGAACGCTCGAGAGGCTGGCGGCCTCCGACCAGCTGCGGGGCAACCAACACGAGGGGTTCTGGGATTGCGTGGACACCTACAAGGATCTGGTCGAGGTGAACGACCTCTGGGATCGGGGAGATGCAGCGTGGCTTCCTGTCTCGTGACCGGTGGGCAGGGGTTCATCGGCAGCGCGCTCACTCGTGCGCTGCTCGAACAGGGAGAGCGGGTCACGGTGCTCGACCTCCCGGAGCCGCCGTTCGAGGGCTTGAAGGCCCAGGGTGTCGACGGGGAGGTGGAGCTCTTCGAAGCAGACCTTGCCGACCCGGTCGGGGTAGCCAGGGCGATCGAGGGGCAGGACCGGGTATTCCACCTGGGTGCGGTGACCCTGGTCGGACCTGCCGCGGTCGACCCCTTGGGGGCGTACCGAACCAACGTCGAGGGGACCTGGACCCTGCTGGAGGGGCTCCGGGACTCTGGGGTCGAGGCGGTAGTGGTCGCGTCTTCCGACAAGGCGTACGGGCCAAGTACCGAACTTCCTTACCGGGAGCGCCAGCCGCTCCGGCCCGCGTCGCCATACGAGGGGAGCAAGGCTGCCTGCGATGAGATTGCCCGTAGCTACCACGCGACCGCGGGCATGCCGGTCGCGGTCACCCGCCTTGCCAACGTCTACGGCGGGGGCGATCTGAACTTCTCCCGCCTCGTACCCGAGCTGCTCGCCGCGGTGGTCAACGATCGAGCCCCACGGATCAGGTCCGACGGCTCCCCGGAACGGGATTTCCTGCACGTCTCCGATGCCGTGGCCGGCTACCTCGCGATGGTCGGTCTGGTCGCAGCTGGGTCGGGCCATGGGGAGGCCTTCAATCTCGGAACCGAGCAGGCCGCCTCGGTCGGAAGTGTGATCGAGGCCGTCGATCGCCTCTCTGGAGGAAGACTTCGGCCGGTCCTCGAGGAGGGGGCAGGCGCAAAGGGCGAGATCGACCGCCAGTTCGTCGACTCCACCAGGGTCCGGGAGGCGACCGGCTGGCATGCCGGGGTGCCCCTCGAGGAAGGCCTGGAAGAGGCACTCGGCTGGTACACCGAACGACCGGCACTCTGCCCCTGAGCGGCGATCCCTGCCGAGCCGGTCCGACGGTTATGGTCGGTCGTCATGTGTGGAAGGTTCACCCTTACCTCGACAGATCGACCGGCGCTCTCGCTCCGGTTCGGAGTCGAGCTCGGACCTGAGATCGACCCGCTGCTCGGTCGTTACAACGCCGCCCCGGGTCAGGAGGTACTCGTCGTGGCGAGCGGGGAGGCCGGAGACCGGACCGGAGTCGCCGCGCGCTGGGGGCTCGTCCCGGCCTGGGCCGAGGACCTGAAGGTCGGCTACCGGATGATCAACGCCCGCTCCGAGCGAGTGTTCGAGAGCCGGGCCTACGCATCGCTCGTCCGGAAAGCTTCCGGGCGTTGCCTGATCCCGGCCGACGGCTTCTACGAATGGATGGATCCGCTGACCAGAGGCGGCCCCAAGCGGCCGGTCAGGTTCATGGTGGACGGCGGGGTCCCCTTCTCCCTGGCCGGCCTGGTCACCAGCAGGGAGTGGGAGGGGGGCGTACTCACCTCCTGCACGATCCTCACGACCGACGCCGACCGGGTGGTCGCCACCGTCCACGACAGGATGCCGGTCCTGTTCAACGACCCCGACCTGGAGGACGAATGGCTGGGCGGCGAGCTATCCGAGTCCGAGGTCCTGGAGCTCTGCAGGCCCTTCGATCCCGAACGAGTCTCTTCCCGGCTGGCCAACCCGGCCCTGAACAAGGTCGGCGCGGCACCCGAGGGTCCCGAACTCCTCGAGGCCTGAGGCCGGGCCGTTCAGCCCTCCCAGTCGGCCCCCGGAATCGGCCAAGCGGCCTGCTTCGCGCTGGTTACCACCCGGGCTCTCCCCGATTCACAGACGATCCGGGTCTCCGGTCGGCGGGGACCCTTGAAGACGACCACGAAGCCCAGGGTCGCCGGACCCTCACCAGTGCCCTTCGGGATGTCCCAGACCCATTTCTGGACCCGATCGGCGAAGCCGTCCCACTCGACCGTGATCAGGGACCTTGAATCCGAGTATCGCCTGAAGGAGTCGCGGACCGGCAGGCCGAGGATCTCCGCGCCTTCGGCAGAGAAGTCGATCACCAGGAGTTCCGGGACTTCCTGGAGCCTCAGGTCCTCGCTCGGACGTGGCCAGGCAGCACGTTTCCTGGGCGTCCGGGCGATCGTCGCCGGCACCGGCGCCGATACATCGCACCTCAGGTTCGCCGGACGCTTCCCGCTGTCGATCGTGACAACCCCGGATACCCGGAAGAGGAGGTCCCCGCGTTCGGTCTGGGGTATCGCCGAGAGGCTCATCCTGGTCAGGGCAAAAGACCCACCGGCCTCCAGCTCAGCTGGAGGAGGATCGGGGATAGCCTCGACGGTCGACCATTCGAGATCGGCCGAGGACTCCCACTGGATCAGGTTCACTGCTCCGACCAGGAGGGTCAAGGCGAGGCCGGCGACGAGGACGGCCACGGCCCCCCGTGGCATTTCCTTCAGTCCCTGGCCCAGCTCATCGAGGATTCGACTCATTCGGGAATTGAGGATAGGTGAGCCTTCGGGCGGCTCGCGAAGAGCCGCCGGCTCCCCGAGGCTCTCAATGGCCCTCTTCGTGTAGGCGAACCACGCTGCTCCAGACCTCAGTGGTTGCGGCCTCAGCCCGCACCTCCTCCACCGGGAGTTCCGGTGGCCTGTGGATCGGCTTCCCGAATCGGATCGTGATCTTCGGAAAGCGAAGGAACCCGGCCTTGTGCAGGGAGGTCGCCTCGATGATCGCCGCGGGAACCACGGGAGCACCGGTCGTCACTGCAAGCACGCCGACGCCCCGACGCGGTGGGACGGAGTCGAGCGCGGGCCTGATCCCGCCCTGGGGGTAGATCACGACGAGGCCGCCCCTCTCGAGTATCGCCTCGGCCGTTGCCACCGCCTCTTCGTCGTGGGCACCCCGTCTGACCGGAAAGGCCCCAAGGGCAGAGAGGATCCTGCCCACGACCCGATTCCCGAAGAGTTCCGCGGCGGCCATGAACTGGACGGGCCTCTCGATCCGGT
>JBMSXD010000088.1:0-6914 GCA_049425265.1 Solirubrobacterales bacterium | reverse complement strand
GTCAAACGTCTCGATCAGCTCGATCCGGCCCCAGACCACGCGGAGGGCGATCCGGGGCGTCGTCACCGACCCTGCCACCGACACCCAGATCGTCCTGGTCGACCTCCCCGGGGTCCAGCGCCCCCGGGACTCTCTGACCGGTCGGATGCAGCGGCGGGTAGAGAAGGAGCTGGCCGATGCCGACGTTGCCCTGCTTGTGGTCGATGCCACCGAGGGGATCGGAGCCGGGGACCGTTACATAGCCTCGGCGATCCTCGCCTCGAGTCCGGACGTCCCGGTCATCTGTGCGGTCAACAAGTCGGATCTGGTCGGCCGGGAGGTGGTCCCGGTCCTCGAGGCCGCCGCCTCGCTCGAGGGGATCCGGGAGGTCTTCCCGATCAGTGCGAAGACCGGGGAGGGCGTCGAGGCCCTGATCGGTGGACTGGGAGATCTGATGCCCGAGGGACCGTTCTTCTACCCACCGGGCGAGCGGACCGACCAGCCCCTGGAGACTCGTCTGGCCGAGCTCGTCAGGGGGGAGGTACTGGTCCGGACTCGCCAGGAGGTACCGCACTCGGTCGAGGTTCGGGTCGTCTCGATCGCGACGAGGGACGACGGGGTGACCGAGGTCCGGGCCGAGGTATGGGTCGAGTCCGAGTCCCAGAAAGGCATCCTGATCGGCAAGGGGGGGAAGAAGATCCAGGAGATCGGCACTGCCGCCCGGAAGGCGATCGAGCGAGACCTCGGAGGGAAGGTCTTCCTCGACCTCGAGGTCAGGCACCCGGGGCGGTGGCGCCGGGACGATGAATTGCTCGACCGTCTCGGGATCGAGTGATTTTTCTTTCGGCGTAGGATCAGGGCATGGTTCGGCTGTCACGGAAGGAAAGGGGGCTTCGCCTCCCACTGGCCCGCCTCTCGGGTGCGATGCTCGCTGGTGCAATCTGGCTGAGCGGATGCGGCGGGGACGACGGAAGCCCCCGTCAGGCAGACAGGGCCGAGATCGAGGCCCTCGTCGCGGAGATAAACACCGCGGTCGCCGAGCGGGACGCAGCGGCCTGGTGCTCCGTATTCACCCCCGCCAGCGTCGCCGAGACCTTCGGTTCGCCGGCCCGCTGCAGGACCGAGACCGAGAAGGTGATCGCCGGTTCCGACCAGTCCCGGAGGCTCCGGATCACCGGCGTCTCCTTCGAGGGCGAGGATGCCGCCCGGGTCAGATTCAGTGGGACCGCCGGCGAGGCGAACCTGACCAGGGTGGATGGAGAGTGGTATCTCGATCTGCTTCAGGAGGTCGAGGTCGAGCCGGCCCCGGCCGGTGACGAGGGCACAGGAGCCCCGTAGCCATGTCAGTACCTGAGGTCGTATTCGGGCCCGAGGGCCTTGCTCCCTGCATTGCCCAGGACGCGGTCACGGGCGAAGTCCTGATGCTGGCCTGGATGAACCGGGAGGCACTCGAGAAGACGATCCAGACTGGGGAGATCCATTTCTTCAGCAGGAGCCGAGGCGAGCTCTGGAGGAAGGGGGAGACCTCGGGCAACGTCCTGCGACTGATCGAGCTCCGGGTCGACTGTGACGAGGATGCACTCCTGGCGCTGGTCGACCCGACCGGCCCGGCCTGCCATACCGGCGAGCGGACCTGTTTCTACCGTCGACTCGAGGATGGGACCGAACCGGACCCCGTCACCGGGGAGGCGCTCGGTGCCCTTGCCCGGGTGATCCTCGAGCGCCGGGGGTCTGAGCCGTCGGAGAGCTACACCGCCCGGCTCCTGGCCGATCCCGAGCTCGCTGCGGCAAAGGTGACCGAGGAGGCCGCGGAGACAGTCGAGGCCGTGCGGGACGAGGATGAGCAGCGCGTCGCTGAGGAGGCGGCCGACCTCCTCTACCACCTCGCCGTCCTGCTTGAGACCCGTGGGATCGGTCTCGATCGGGCGCTGGAGGTTCTCAATGGCCGCCGTTCCTGAGCTTCGCGATCGGCTCAGTCCGACCCTTGACGAAGCCCGCTCGCTGGCCGGGGAGGCCAACGTGATCCCCGTTGCCCTGACCTTCACCGAGGATCGCGAGACCCCGGTCTCGGCCCTGATGAAGCTGCGTGGCGATGGGCCATGCTTTCTGCTCGAGTCGGCCGAACGGGGCCAGGTCGGGCGGTACTCCTTCGTCGGGGTCGAACCGCGCTCGGTCCTCCGGTGGGCCGATGGCGAGCTGCGCGAGTACGAGCTCGGAGAGGGAGGGCCTGGATCCAAGCCGAGCTCGACCGTAGTTGCCCCCGACCCCTACGCCGCGGTTGCCGACTACATGGCCGGGTTCCGGGTCGCTGAGGTTCCAGGGCTGCCGCCCTTCGCCGGGGGTGCCGTGGGGATCTTCGGCTACGACCTTGTCAGGACGGTCGAGTCGCTCGGCGAGCCGAACCCCGATCCACTCGAGCTTCCCGACCTGGCGCTCCTGGTTACCGATGCCCTGATCGCCTTCGACCACCTGCACAACCGGATGACCATCCTCGCCTGCGCATTCGTCGGGGAGGCGGGGGTAGAGGAGGCCTGGGAGGAGGCGGCCGGCCGAATCGAGTCGCTCAGGCAGCGCCTCGCCGAGCCGGTCCCATCCGGTCCCGAGCCGGCGATGGTCGAGCCGGCCCCCTTCGAATCGAACATGGAGCGGGAGGAGTTCGAGGCCGTGGTCGGTCGGATAATCGAGTACATCCGCGCCGGCGATGCCTTTCAGGTCGTTCCGTCGCAGCGGTTCTCGGCCGAACAACGGTGCGAGGCGTTCTCGATCTACAGGGCGCTGAGGGGGATCAATCCCTCGCCCTACATGTACTTCATCGAATTCGGTGATTTCCAGATCGCAGGTACTTCACCGGAGCCGTTGCTCAAGGTGACCGGGGAACGGGTCGAAATCAGGCCGATCGCCGGGACGGCGCCGAGGGGGGAAGGCCCCGCCGAAGATGCCGACCTCGCCGAGCGGCTCGTCTCGGATCCGAAGGAACGGGCCGAGCATGTGATGCTGGTCGACCTGGCCCGAAACGACATCGGTCGGGTCTCCCGCTACGGAACGGTCGAAGTCGAGGAGCTGATGGTCGTCGAGTACTACTCCCACGTGATGCACATAGTCAGCCGGGTCACCGGACTGTTGAAAGAGGGTCTCGGGGCGCTGGACGTACTCCGTGCCGCCCTGCCCGCCGGAACCCTCTCCGGGGCCCCCAAGGTAAGGGCGATGGAGATCATCGATGAGGTCGAGCCGGTCAAGCGCGGACCGTACGGAGGGGCCGTCGGGTACCTCTCCTGGAATGGCGACCTAGACACGGCGATCCACATCCGGACCGCGGTGGTTCGTGCCGGGAAGGTCTACGTCCAGTCCGGCGGCGGCACGGTGGCAGACGCCGTGCCAGAGCGGGAGTACCAGGAGTCGGTCGACAAGGCGACGGCGATGTTCAGGGCGGTCGAGATGGCCTGTCGGAACCCGGAGTGGCCTTGATCGGGGAGATTGAATGAAGGTCCTCGTGATCGACAACTACGACTCGTTCACCTTCAACCTGGTCCAGTACCTGGGTGAACTCGGCGCAACCGTCGAGGTCGTACGGAACGACCAGGTCTCGGTCGAGGAGCTGCTCGATCGTGGCTTCGACCGGGTGGTGGTTTCGCCGGGACCGTGCACCCCTGCCGAGGCCGGACTCTCGACCGAGGCGATCGCGACTTTCGCCCGGGCCGGGGTACCCGTCCTCGGGGTCTGTCTCGGCCACCAGGCTCTGGTCGAGGCGTTCGGCGGAAGGGTGGTCAGGGCCGAACCGGTCCACGGCAAATCGGCGGAGATCCGGCACGACGACCGGACCATCTTCGCCGGCCTTCCGAACCCGATGGTCGTCGGTCGCTACCACTCGCTGGTCGCCGCACCGGATCTTCCCGCCGAGCTCGAAGTCAGCTCCGAATACGACGGGATCGTGATGGCGGTCCGGCACCGGGAACTTCCCGCTGAGGGGGTCCAGTTCCATCCAGAGTCGATTCTCACCCCTGAAGGCAGGCAGATGATCAGAAACTTCCTCGGGGGTGATTCTCCCGATGCCCAATGAAGTGTTGACCCATGCGATCGACCGGCTCGCCTCGGGCGAGGACCTCGATGCCGATGAGGTGGAGGCGGTCCTCACGGTGATCATGGAGGGCGAGGCCGACGAGGTCCAGACTGCCGGTTTCCTGATCGCCCTTCGGACGAAGGGCGAGACGGTCGAGGAGCTCGCCGGGATGGCCCGAACCATGCGACTGCTTGCGACCCCCGTCTCACCCGAAAGGGAAGACGTGATCGATACCGCGGGAACCGGTGGTGGACCGACGACGATCAATGCCTCGACGATCGCGGCGTTGGTCGCTGCCGGGGCGGGCTGTGCCGTCGCCAAGCACGGCAATCGCTCCAGAACCAGCCTCTGCGGATCGGCTGACCTGCTCGAGGAGCTCGGTGTGCCGATCGACCTCACTCCTGAAGGGATCGCCGCCTCGATCGACGAGGTCGGATTCGGCTTCATGTTTGCGCCGCTCCACCATGCGGCCACCAGGTACGTCGTCCCGGTCCGAAAGGCCCTCGGCGTCCGTACGGCGTTCAACCTGCTCGGCCCCCTGACCAACCCGGCCGGGGCGCGGCGCCAGGTCGTCGGCGTGTCCGACCGGGAGTTCCAGGAGACGGTCGCCGGTGCCCTGTCGGTCCTCGGAACCGAACATGCCCTGGTCGTCTCGGCCGAGGACGGAACCGACGAGATAGCCCTGACCGCCCCCACCCGGGTCTTCGAAGTGAGGGATGACGTGGTCGAGGAGTGGTCGCTCGAGCCGGCCGACCTGGGCCTTCGCGAGGCGACTCCCGACGAGCTGGCGGGCGGGACTCCGGCAGAGAATGCGGAGGCTGCCCGGAGGATCCTGGCCGGGGAGGACTCGGCCGGTCGCGACTTCGCGATCGCCAACGCCGCCGCAGCGATCTTCGTAGCTGGACGAGCCGAAACCATTGCCGGAGCCGTGCCGATCGCCGTGGAGTCGATCGATTCGGGAGGGGCCGCCCGGGTGCTCGAACGTCTGGTCGAGGCGGGACGGTAGCGATAGGGTCCCGCGGGGAAGTGGCTCTACTCGACCAACTGATCGATTCGGCCCAGGCCGGAGTTGAGGAGCGTCGCCAGGCAGTTCCGATCGAGGAGCTGGAGGAACGGTTGGCCGCCCGCGACCAGGACCGCCCGTTCAGCGAAGCACTGGCCACTCCGGGCCTCTCCTTGATCTGCGAGTTCAAGCGGCGTTCGCCGAGTGCCGGCCCGATTGCGCCAGACCGGGACCTCGCCGCCCAGGTGCAGGCCTACGAGGCGGGTGGGGCGGCTGCGCTGTCGGTCCTTACCGACCGGTCGAATTTCGGGGGTGGGCTCGAGGACCTCGCTCTGGCCCGCGAGAGCTCCAGCCTCCCCATCCTTCGGAAGGACTTCATCGTCGATCGGTACCAGCTCACCGAGTCCGCTGCCGCAGGGGCGGATGCCGTGCTCCTCATCGCTACCGTCCTCACCGACTCACGGCTGGATGAGTTCCAGGCGGAAGCAGGCCAACTGGATCTCGACTGCCTGGTCGAGGTGCATGACGAAGAGGACCTGAAACGGGCCCTCGAGAGTGGCGCCGAGGTGATCGGGATCAACAACCGGAATCTCGACACCGGGGACGTCGACGTGGCAACCACCTACGGGTTGATGCCGGACCTGCCTGCCGGCACGACGGTCGTCTCCGAGAGTGGGATCTCCCAGCGGGACGAGCTTGCCGAGCTGGAGCGAATCGGGGTCGACGGGGCTCTGATCGGTGAGAGCCTGATGCGTTCGGACGACCCCGAAGGGCTCGTCCGGAACTTTGCGGCAGTCTCCGACGAGACGACCGAGCACGAACTTCCCTGAAGAAGAGGGGCACCCCCGGTCCGCTTTAGGCAACCTTGGGTCGCTGCTTACCTTTCGCCAAGCGCCGACTGCAATGCTGCCGGCGATTTGAAGCCCGGTCGAAAACGATTCATCGAGCTTCTGCTTGCGGCGGCCGTCGGCGGCGCCGTTGTCGCACTCGCGGCCTTCCTGGTCGTCTCGGCCGGAGTAATCCCCCAGCGTGATGGTGGGGGATCCGGGGCCGGCACGGTGGCAAGCCTTGCCGGCGGAACTCCCGGGTCCGATGACCCGACCAATGAGGTGAACCGGATCTACCGCGATACCGAAGCCGGGATCGGCTTCATCTCCGCGACTATCGGAGGCGAGGGCAGGCCCTACTCTCCGTTCGGCGATCCCAGCCAGGGCGAAGCGACCGGGACGGGGTTCGTGATCGACGGGGACGGGTCGATGGTGACCAACAACCACGTAGTCCAGGGGGCATCCTCGGTAACGGTGAGGCTCGGTGATGAGGACTACGAAGCGACGGTCGTCGGGGCCGACCCTTCATCTGACCTGGCGCTTCTGGAAGTCGATGCCCCTGCCGAGGCCCTCGAACCCCTCGAGCTGGCCGATTCCGACGAGGTGCAGGTCGGCGACCCCGTCGTTGCGATCGGCAACCCCTTCGGCCTGGAGAAGACGGTGACTACCGGGATCGTCTCGGCCCTCCAGCGGGAGATCACAGCTACCGATGCCTACGCGATCCCGGACGTGATCCAGACCGATGCCGCGATCAACCCCGGAAACTCCGGGGGACCACTGCTCGACCGCGAGGGTCGGGTGATCGGGGTCAACTCGCAGATCGCGACCGGAGGAGGTTCCAACGGTAATGTCGGAATCGGGTTCGCCGTCCCCTCGAATACGGTCGAGGATGTGGTCGGCCAGCTCCGGGAGACCGGTGAGGTCGAGTATCCCTGGTTGGGAATTTCCGGTCGCGACTACTCCACGAGCGAGGCCTCCCGTTCCGGGGGGCTTCCCGATCGGGACGGTGTCCTGATAGAGGGGGTGGTAACCGGCGGCCCGGCGGGCC
>JBMSXD010000087.1:0-6992 GCA_049425265.1 Solirubrobacterales bacterium | reverse complement strand
GGCACGGGGGAGGGCCGCCCGGTCGCCCTGATGGCCAACGACCCGACCGTGAAGGCCGGGTCCTGGGGCCCGGGGACGGTCGAGAAGATCCTCCGGATCCAGGAGCGGGCAGTGACCCTCGAGATTCCGATGCTCTACCTGGTCGATTCGGCCGGGGCGAGGATCACCGACCAGGTCGAGATGTTCCCGGGGCGCCGCGGGGCCGGTCGGATCTTCTTCAACCAGGTGAGGATGTCGGGGCGGGTGCCCCAGCTCTGCCTGCTCTTCGGGCCGAGTGCGGCAGGTGGTGCCTACATCCCGGCTTTCTGTGACGTGGTCGTGATGCGGGAGGGGAATGCCTCGATGTACCTGGGCTCGCCCAGGATGGCCGAGATGGTGATCGGCGAACAGGTGACCCTCGAGGAGATGGGCGGGGCTTCGATGCATACGTCCGTGTCGGGCTGCGGCCACTTCCTCGCCCCGAGCGACGAGGCCGCGATCGCGATCGGTCGTCGCTACCTCTCCTACATGCCCACCAGCTGGCGCGATCGCCCCCCGGCAGCCGAGCCGGCCGCCCCCGCTTCCGATCGTCCGATCGACGAGATCATCCCCGAGGACGAGAACGTGCCGTTCGACATGGGGGAGCTGATCGACGTGATCGTGGACGGCGACTCGCTGCTCGAGGTACAGCCCGACTGGGCAGGTGAGCTGGTTACCGCCCTGGCCCGGCTGGATGGCCAGGCGATCGGAATCGTCGCCAGTCAGCCGGCCGAGAAAGGGGGGGTCCTGTTCGTCGACTCCTCCGACAAGGCCGCCCGGTTCATCCGGACCTGCAATGCCTTCAACATCCCCCTACTCTTCCTCGCCGACGTGCCCGGCTTCATGATCGGGACGGCGGTCGAGAGACAGGGCATCATCCGCCACGGGGCAGGGATGATCTCGGCCGTGGCCGAGGCGACCGTCCCGAAGATCTCGGTCGTCGTCAGGAAGGCCTACGGTGCGGGCCTTTATGCGATGGCCGGCCCCGCCTTCGATCCGGACTGCAGCCTTGCCCTTCCGAACGCATCGATCGCAGTCATGGGACCCCAGGCTGCCGTCAATGCAGTCTTCTACAACCAGATCCAGGAGGTCCCGGAGGGCCCCGAACGGGAGGCCTTCATCGAGGAGAAACGGGAGGAGTACCGGGAGGGGGTGGACCTCCTGAAGCTGGCCTCTGAACTGGTGGTCGACTCGGTCGTCGACCCCGATGGTTTGCGTGAGGAGCTGATCAGGAGGTTCGGGGCGATCGAGGCCGCCGGTGGCCGGGACCGCTACTTCACCGAACGCCATAACCCGATCAGTCCGGGTTAGGCGATCGGGGAATCGTCAGCCGGTCCGCCCGGCGAGGTCGGCGAAGAAGTCGAGGCTGGTCGGGTTGGCGAGCGAGTCCGGACTCGCCGCCTCGGATGGCGGGGTCCCGGTTAGGATCCTCTTGACCGGAACCTCGAGGACCTTGCCACTCAGGGTCCTCGGTACCTCCTCGATGGCGATCACTTCGTCTGGTACATGTCGGGGCGAGCACCGCTCGCGGATCGCCTTCTTCAGCCGGGCTTCGAGTTCGGGCGAGAGGGCCGCCTCGTCCTCGGGTACCACGAACAGCATCATCCACCCCTCGGTGTCCTCCTTCGGAAGGTCGACCACCAGCGCATCGGCCACCCCGGGCTGGTCGAGCACCACGCGATAGATCTCGCTGGTACCCATCCGGATCCCACCGCGGTTGATCGTCGAGTCCGACCGACCGTAGATGATGGCCGTACCCCGTTCGGTCAGCTCGAGCCAGTCCCCGTGGCGCCAGGTACCCGGGAAATGTTCGAAGTAGCTCTCCCGTAGGCGGGTCCCGTCCTCATCCCCCCAGAGGTAGAGGGGCATCGATGGCATCGGCTCGGTCAGGACGAGTTCCCCGACTTCGCCGACCACCGGATTGCCATCCTCGTCCCAGGCCTCCACGGCAGCCCCGAGTGCCCGGCCCTGGAGCTCACCCCGGAAGACGGGAAGGGTCGGCACCCCACCGACGAAGGCCGTGCAGAGGTCAGTCCCGCCGCTGGTCGAGAACAGCCAGATGTCGTCCCCCAGCTCCCGGTAGATCCAGTCGAACGCCTCGGGCGAGAGGGGCGAGCCGGTCGAGCCGACCGAGCGCAGTCGGGCAAGGTCCCGGCCTTCGGTCGGGTGGACGTCATCCTTCATGCAGGCCGAGATGAAGGCAGCGGAAGTCCCGAAGCAGGTCACCTCGGCTTCGGCCGCCAGATCCCAGAGGACCCCCATGTCCGGGTAGCCCGGGTTCCCGTCGTATAGGACTATCCCGGCCCCGGTCAGGAGGCATGAGACGAGGAAGTTCCACATCATCCATCCGGTCGTCGTGAACCAGAAGATCCTGTCCCCCGGCCCGGCATCGAGGTGGAGGTGCATCTTCTTCAGGTGTTCGAGCAGGACGCCGCCCTGTCCCTGGACGATCGCCTTGGGCAGGCCGGTCGTGCCCGAGGAGTAGAGGACCCAGAGCGGGTGTGAGACGGGGACCCGCTCGAAGGTCAGGGGGCCATCCGACGGGAGACCCAGGCTTTCGTCCCAGGGGACTGCATTCCCGGTCTCGGGCGGCTCGCCGGTCGAGCCGGGTCCAGGTACGACGACCACGTGCTCGAGGGAGGGCATCGAGGCGGCGACCTCGACCACCTCTGCCCGTCGGTCGAAGTCCCGTCCCCCGTAGCGGTAGCCGTCGGCTGCGATCAGCACGATCGGTTCGATCTGGGCGAATCTGTCCCGGACGGCGCCCGTTCCGAACTCGGGCGAGCAGCTCGACCAGATCCCACCGATCGAGGCCGTTGCAAGGAAGGAGACCACCGTCTCGATCGAGTTGGGCAGGTAGGCGACGACCCGGTCCCCCTTCTCCACCCCGAGTCGGCGCAGCCCCTCTGCCGCGCCCGCGACCCTTCCCTCCAGCTCGCCCCAGGTGACCTCCTCGACCGGCCGACCCTCGGCTGCGGCATGGATCGCAACCGAGGCCGGATCCCGATCCCTGAAGATGTGTTCGGCAAAGTTGAGTTCGGTCCCCTCGAACCAACGGGTTCCCGGCATCGGTGAGCCGTCGGTCACCTCGCCCACCTCGCCGGAGTGGGCGCCCTCGAAGTAGTCCCAGATCGAACCCCAGAAGGCATCGATGTCACTGACCGACCACCGCCAGACCGATTCGTAGTCGGGGAATTCCAGGCCGGTCCGTTCCTCGAGCCAGGTCGTATAGGCGGTAAGCGAAGAGCGCTCGATCGTTTCGGGTGAGGGTGACCAGACGGGCTCGGGGTGACCGGTCAAGGCAGGGTCTCCTCGGCGGTCGCCCGGTAGACGACCTCCAGGACCAGGTCGATCGCCTCGTCACCCGAGCCGATCACGGAGGTCGCGACCAGACCCCTGCGGCGGGCCACCCCCGCTGCGGTGAACCGCCTGAGGATCGCCCGGGCAGGTCCGGTACCGGCCGGTCCGGCCAGCTCGTCGTTCATCGGCATGACCGAGAGGTCACCCTCCCGGGCGGTGACCAGAGGGCCATCGGAGTGGCTGCCCGGTCCCGGGCCACCGTCGACCAGGGCGATCAGGGCCGGCCTGCCCTCCCTGCTCGCAGATATCTCTCGCAGGAATGCTTCGGCCCCGGCTGCGGCGGCGCTCTCAGCCCCGAAGAGTGCGACGCCAACGGCCGGCCCGTCCTCCTGGTCGACGGCCAGCTCGTCGAGTGCTTCGATCACGCCGAGTGCTGCGGCCGGACGAGAGTCGGGCCCCGGACGATCGACCACCAGCCTTCGATCGGCTTCGGCGGCGAGCACCCCGAGCAGGACGATCGAGACGAGCAGTTGGACGACCCCGATCGCCGTTCCATCGACCCCGGTCACCCGGAGCATCAGGACGGCGAAGAGTGGGATCATCCCGCCCCAGAAGGCGATTCGATCGATCGTCAGGCGTCCGGACCAGAACCGCTCGAGGAACTTCGCGAAGGGGTAGGGTCGGTTCGCGTCGTATCCCGCGCAGATGATCACATCGAGCCCGATCCAGGCCGGACCGGGTTCGGGGGAGAGCACGTTCTGGGTAGCCCTTCTCGGCAGCAAGCGGCCGATCAGGGGAAAGCCGAGCGACCTCCCCGAGAAGAACGAGAAGGCGACTGCGAGGCAGCCGGCCGCGCCGGCCAGGGGGAGGAAGAGACCGAGTACCCCCGAGGCGAGGGCGAGGAGGACATGGATGACGGTGTCGAGGCCGGTCTCGACCCGCACCGAGACCGGGTCGACCGTGACCCGGTGTCCCCGCCGGTCGAGCTCTTCGGCAAGCCGGAGCGCGGCACGGCGCTCCCCCTCGCTTGCCGGTGGCCCGGTGAATGCCTCCGCGTCGGGATCACCGCCTCGCGACTCACCTTCGCCTGTCGATCTTTTCGGTTCCTCTGACATCACTGATCTGTAGTTCCCGACTCCTTCATTCCGTCCCGGGGACCTTTCGATGCGGCGGGTGGGAGTCGAACCCACATGCCCTTTCGGGCAATGGATTTTGAGTCCATCGCGTATACCAATTCCGCCACCGCCGCCAGCCGGTTTCGGCCCGGCCCGAGTCTACGGGGCAGCCGGAAGGCGGGATGACCGTCGGCCCGGTCCGGTCACTCGGCGGCGAGGGGCTCGCCGGTCGGTCCCGGGCTCTCCCCGTCCTTCAGGGGGCGCTCCTCCTCGACGTACCAGTCCTGACGAAACCCGATCGCGGTTGCGACCGTGATCGCGGCCTGGAGGGGGATCAGGAGTACCACGATCACTCCGAGCAGCTCGCTCGGCAGAGCGGCTTCAGTGAAGTCGGGCTTGTTGCGGGCGAACCAGGACCCGACCCCGACCGAGAACAGGACGAGCAGGATGACCGAGACGGCCGTGGACAGAGCCAGGGCGCCCCGGCTCCACTTCCAGATCATGTAGGCCAGCAGGCAGTAGAGGGCGGCCAGGAGAATCGAGATAATCCCCCAGGTCGAGCCCCCCTGGAGGATCGACCAGCCGCCCAGCGCAACGATCACCATCAGGGCGGCGGCTGCGACCAGCAGAATCACGATCAGGAACCTGACGGTAAGGGAGGCAGGCTTCTCCCGGTTCGGGTGCCAGAGTTCGTAGCCGGGCCGCGCTTCCCCTACGGTCATCCTGGCGACCATACAATCACTCGCGGACCTGCGCCGGGGTCGGTCAGACCCGGTCCTGGCTTTCGGCGGCGCCCAGCGGACGTGGCGGAACTGGTAGACGCGCCAGGTTTAGGTCCTGGTACCCGAGAGGGTGTGGAGGTTCGAGTCCTCTCGTCCGCATCCGGCAATGCCTCCGGGTGGTCGAAGGCCAGGGCGCGCTCCGGATCGGCCGTTTCCGGTCCGACCCGGAGCTACGTCCTGCCAGTACCGGTTAGTTGGTCTTGAACGGACTAAGGAAGAAGGGCTCCATCCCGACCAGCCTGCCGCGGGTCACCAGAGCAAGACCGACCGGCCTGGTCGCGGAGGTCGGAGCGTTCGTGAATGCCGTCTCACCTAGGGAGACCGGGGTGTTCGTGATGTTTTCCATCAGTGGTCCCGCGCAGGTCGCCATCGGGTACTCCTTGCCCTGGATGTTCACCGGCTTCGAGTCGACGCAGGGAAAGCCCCAGAAGTTGGCCATCCCCTCGTTTCCGTCAGCGCCGAGGACCTGCGTCCGGATCGTCCCGGGGGCTACCGTCCAACCCGTCTCGGGGCTGTACTGAGGGAAAGAGGCCGGGGTTCCGAAGCTCGACCAGATGGTCGAGGGTCCGTCCACGGTCGGCTTGGTGCCCTGGAGCGTCTCGTTGTAGACGGTCCAGCCCTTGAGGATCGGACAGATCCCGGTGCCGACCGTGTACCGCTTCCCGTTGATGATGGTCGACCGGTTGCTGGGTGTGATGTCGCTCGCCGCGCAGAGGGCGTAACGCCGGAAGGCGAAGCGGATGTCGAGCCCCGCCTTGATCTTCCTGGGCATCAGCTCAAGCGCCCTCGCGGTCGCCGACTTGGCCCGGGGAACGGCGTCCTCCCCCGGTGAGGCCTGGGCGGTGGGAGATACGAAGAGGGCCATGAGGCCGAGAAGCGCGGCGGTAACGGCGAGACGACTGCGACGAGACATCATTCATCTACTCCTTGGGTAGCGGGTTCCCCACCAGCGTGGGGCGGTGGCGTGAAGCAGCGGTCGGGTAGAGACCGCCGCCGTCGGTTCCGTGACTCTATTAACACGAGTCCCTCCGAAGGTTTCACTGTTAGCCAGTGCCCCGATGCTCATCCCCGGGAAGTCGTCTGCCGAGCAGCTGGCCGATGGCCCGGCGCCCGGGTGGACGACGCCGATCAGCGACCGACAGACCGAGCCTCCCACCCAACAAGGCCGTGGCACCGGGGGCGGTCTAGGATGGGCGCATGGCAGATGCCACGGGCACGGACCCGGTCGAGATACTCGCTGGACGATCCTCCTACTCGGGCCTCGAGCTCCTCGAAGCCAGGCCGGTCGGGACCGAACGTTCCGGTCCGCCGATCCTGTTCGTACACGGCGCCTCCCACGGTGCCTGGTGCTGGCGGGATTGGATGGAGGCCGCCGCCCGTCGGGGCCACCATGCCTTCGCCGTTTCGCTCCGAGGGCACGGTGGCAGCCCCGGGTCGCTTCTCTCCGGCAGGCTCTCGACCTACGCCGACGACGTCATTCGGACCGCGGCATCGCTTCCCGCCCCCCCGGTCCTGGTCGGCCACAGCCTCGGTGGCCTGGTCGTCCAGAAGGCGGCCGAACGGTACCCGGCCGCCGGGATCGTCCTGGTTGCGACCATCCCGGCACGACCCGGGGTCGGGACGCTCTACCGGATCGCCACCTCGAACCCCGCTGACTTCGTCAAGATCTCCCTCGGGGGTTCGCTACCGATGCGGCCCGAGTACCTTTTCCGCGAGCTGGCCCCGGACGAGGCCGAGAAGTGGTCGGCGATGTGTGGCAAGGAATCCCCGGTCGCCC
>JBMSXD010000086.1:0-7212 GCA_049425265.1 Solirubrobacterales bacterium | reverse complement strand
GCGGCGCGAATCGGGGGAAGTTCCCGGTCCTGAGCCTGCTCCGGACGATCTGGAGCGAGAGCGGGAAGTTCTGGATCCGGAACTCGTTGGAGGAGCCGAAGTCCTGGTAGTAGACCATCATCTTCATCCGCGCCCGGCTCTTCATGAAGCCGAAGATCTGCCGGGTGAACTTGGGCGCGTCGGCACCCCAGACGCCCCACTCGGTCAGGGCCATCGGCTTCTTCTTTCCGATCGCCCACTTGACGTAGAACCGCTTCAGGTGTCGCCAGTTCGTGTACTTCGAGTAGAAGTCGGTCGCCACCCAGTCGGCCCACTTGCTCCCCGGCCAGTACTTGCCCGGGAAGTTCTGGGGCACGGTCGGTGAACCGGCCGGCAGCGGACTCCAGATGATCGATACCGGCGCCCTCGGCAGCACCTTCGGCAGGGCCTTGGCCTCGCCGGCGACCTGGAGCTTCGGCAGGCCGATCGCCCTCAGCTTCTTGTTGATCGACTGCCTCCGGCCACCACCCCGGGTGATGATCGCGATCCGGCGGAAGGCCGACTTGTAGTACTCGAAGGAGTAGGAGCCACCCCGGATGTTGCCGGCGCAGTCGACCCCGGCATACGGGTTCTTGCACCGGTTCGGCTCACCCATCGGCCGGATGTAGGTGAGGACGGCATTCCGGGTCAGCACCCGGTTGAGCCGGATCAGGTAGTCGTCACCCAGGCCGTTGGCTATCTGGAGCGGGGTGATCAGCTCGGTGCCGTAGTCGTCCTTGGTCGTGATGTGGAGCATCGGGCGGGCCCTTACCTCCCGCCAGCGGGGGAGCGCCTTGGTCAGGCTGTTGCCCCAGGGGTGGAAGGTCTGGATCACGGCCGGCTTGCGCCCAACCGCCTCGCTGAAGTCGAAGAAGTCGCTCGCCTCGCCGGTATCGGTCACCCCGAAGTAGACCTTGCCCTGGGGCGGGGCGAGGGTGCGGGTCGCGCCATCGGCTGCCCCGGCGGTGGCGAACATCGCCGCCAGGCAGGCAAAAAGGGCGGGCAGGGCCGTCGTCTTGGAGCGCTGGAGTTGAAGCATGAATCCCCGAAACAGGCGGGAAGGCCCACGGTTTCGGACCAGTCAGCATAGGAAAGGGCCGGACTCGGCCTTTTTCGCCCCTACCGGTGAATGGCGGCTGGCACAATCCGAAGGGTGACGAAACCCGTTTCCGAAGAGGAATTCAAGGCGATGGTCCGGGCTGCGCTCGACGGGATTCCCGAGGAATTCCGCAAGGCCCTCGAGAACGTCGCGATAGTGATCTCCGACCAGGGGGTCGAGGAGCACGCCTACGGCCAGTACTGGGGGGATGGGGTCGCCCGTGACGACTATCCGGATCGGATCGTGATCTTCCGCGACACCCTGGTCCGGGACTTCGGCCACGATCGAAGGCGCCTCGCCGAGGAGGTCGAGCGGACCGTCCGCCACGAGGTCGGCCACCACCTCGGCTTCGACGAGCCCGGGGTCCAGGGCCTCGGCCTCTGACCCGGCCGCCCAGCCTGTAGGGTCGAGGCATGTCAAAGGCGATCCTCAACACCAACCGCGGCGCGATCGAGGTCGAGTTCTTCGACGACGACGCGCCGAACACAGTCGAGAACTTCAGGAAGCTCGCAGCCGACGGCTTCTACGACGGCCTGATCTTCCACCGGGTGATCCGCGACTTCATGATCCAGGGCGGCTGCCCCGAGGGAACCGGAACCGGTGGGCCCGGTTACCAGTTCGAGGACGAATTCAACCCGAACAAGGTGATCCGCGGCGCGCTCGCGATGGCGAACGCCGGACCGAACACCAACGGCTCGCAGTTCTTCATCGTCACCACTCCGACCGCCGAGTGGCTCGACGGAAAGCACACCGTCTTCGGAAAGGTGATCGACGGCATGGAGGTGGTCGACGAAATCGAGACCTCCCCGACCGACGGCCACGACAAGCCGCTCGAAGACCAGAAGATCGAGTCGATAACGCTTCTCGACTGAGCAGTTCAGCCGAGTAGAAGGGTCCGGCAGACCAAAACCCCTATGGGCATTTCCGCCGGTACACCTTCCGCTACCTCGCTGGCATCGCCGCTGGAACTTCCCAATGGCACCACGCTGAAGAACCGCCTCGCCAAGCCGGCAATGAGCGAACAGCTGGGCGGGCCGGCCGGCCAACCGACACCCGAGCTCGAGCGCCTCTACTCGCGTTGGGCCGGCGGCGGCGTGGGTCTGAACATCACCGGCAACGTGATGGTCGATCGGCGCTCGATCGGCGAACCGCTGAACGTCGTCGTCGAGGACGATCGCGATCTCCTAGCCCTCGAGCGGTGGGCCACGGCGGCGAAGGGTGACGGTGCCGCGGCGCTGGTTCAGTTGAATCACCCGGGGCGCCAGACCCCGGCCGGTCTCTCCGAACTCGCGGTCGCCCCGAGCGCAGTCCCGGTCGACCTGGGCCCCGCCTTCCCCAAGCCGCGAGCTTTGATCGCAGATGAGATCGTCGAGATCGTCGAGCGATTCGCCCGGTCGGCGCGGATCGTCGTCGACGCCGGCTTCGACGGCGTGCAGATCCACGGCGCTCACGGGTACCTGGTCAGTCAGTTCCTCTCGCCGCGGGCCAACCTTCGTACCGACGAGTGGGGAGGGGACCCCGATCGCCGCCGCCGCTTCCTGCTCGAGGTAACCAGGGCCATCCGTTCATCGATCGGTCCCGACAAGGTCCTCTCGATCAAGCTGAACTCGGCCGACTTCCAGCGCGGGGGCTTCACCGAGGAGGAATCGCTGGCGGTGATCGGGCATCTCGACGGGGAGGGGGTCGACCTGCTGGAAATCTCGGGAGGCACCTACGAGTCCCCGGCGATGAGCAACGGTGGCCTGGCGGAGAGCACCCGGCTCCGTGAAGCGTTCTTCCTCGACTTCGCCGAGCGCGTCCGAACCGTTACCGACGTGCCGCTGATGGTCACCGGTGGCTTCCGCACTGGAGCCGGCATGACGGACGCCATCACCAGCGGCGCCACCGACCTGATCGGCATTGCCCGGCCCCTCGCCCTTCAACCCGAGCTTCCGCAGGCGCTCCTCGCCTCCCCGGAGACGGCGCGCTCCGACTTCGAGCTGAAGAAGATCGGCGTCAAGAAGCTCGACTCGATCGCCGACCTCTGGTGGACCCAGCATCAGATCCAGCGCCTCGGCGCCGGCAAGGACCCCGATCCGAACTACGGCCCGCGCCGCGCCATGTTCGATGCCCTGCGGCGGGACGGCCTCAATACCCTGCGTCGTCGCCGCTCCTGACCCACCCGGTCCTGGCCGGTTAGCTCGTGCCCTCGCTGTTGGTGCCGTTGGTTCCGTTCGTCCCCGGCGCGCGCCTTGCGACGTAGACCACCCGGTCACCGACTTCGGTCGGCAGGCAGCCCGGCTCGTCGGGCCTGAGCAGGCTCTCCCCGCGGATGATCGCTACTACCGTGTCGCCTTCCTCGCGCTCGGGGTCGGCTCCGGCCTCGGTCACCTGCCACTCGTCGATGTCGAGCCCTGCCCCGAAGGTCAGGAGGTCGTTGACCACCTCTGCCGCCTCCGGCGCCTCGGCCGCCATCCCGAGCAGCCGACCGGCCGAGGAGGAGGAGACGATTACGTGGTCGGCTCCTGAGTTCTTCAGGAGCTCGGCGTTCGACTGCTCCCGACAGGCCGCGACCACGGTCGCGTCGCCGTTTCGCTCCCTGACCCGGAGGATCGTCAATACGGCATGGTCGTCGGAGTCGAGCGAGACGACCACGGTCTTTGCCCTCTCGATCTCGGCCGCCTGGAGGATCGCCGGGTCGTAGGAAGACCCCCGGATCCCGGTCAGGCCCTCGGCGGTAGCTGCGTTCAGGGCATCGTCCCGGTCGTCGATCGCCACCGCCTCCATGTTCGGGGTGTAGCGGCGCAGGTACTCGAGTGCCGCCTGGCCCTTGACCCCGAATCCGCATATGACTGTGTGGTCGTCCAGTTTCTTCTGCCAGTTCCGTAGTCGGTAGAGGAACCTCGACCTCTCGGCGAGGACCTGAAGGGTAGTCCCTACGAGGAGGACGATGAAGAGGATCCTTGCCGGGGTGACGATGAAGACGTTGATCAGGCGCGTCGCCTGGGTCGCCGGGACGATGTCGCCGTACCCGGTGGTGGTCACGCTGACCGTCGCGTAATAGAGCGCATCGATGAAGGTGAGAGGCTGGTCGCTCTGGCTGTCGGTGTAGCCGTCACGTCCGATGTAGGTGATCAGTGCGATCAGGAGCACCAGCGCGCTCGCCAGGGCGATCCGCTGGAGGATCGCCTGGAGCGGGTTGTCCTTGACCCGGCTGAACTTGAATGCCTCGGGCGGAAGCGTTACCCGCGAGACCTCTTCCGACCTGGTCGGTCCTGCCTTCTGCTTGCTCTTCTGCGTGGCCAACCCCGGGCAGGTTAGACCGCCTTCGCTCAGCCATGCCCGGGGACTGCCCCCCGGCCCATCGGGAGATACCCTGAAGGGCCGATGTTTTCCCCTTGTTTGCATGAAGGAAGGCCTGAGTGAGCGATCCGCTCGCACCTGGCTTCGACCCCGTCTCCTACGAGGAATGGCTCGAAAAGGCGACCGATGGGGATGCCTCCGTCGAGCCTGTGACCCACCTCGACGACGGGATCGAGGCCAAGTGGCTCTACACCTCCGACGATGCCCTCGCTCCCGACCCGGCCGGGCTGCCGCTTCGCCAGCCCTTCACCCGCGCGGTCAGGGCCGGCCGCCACTGGCAGGTCCGCCAGGAGAACGGCCATCCCGATCGGGCCCGGGCGAATGGCGAGATCCTCGAGGACCTGCTCGGCGGCACGACCGAGGTAGCGATCCTCTTCGACCGGGCCGCCCGGATCGGCGCTGCCCCCGAAGACCACGCCTTTCTGCTCGGCCGCGGTGACTCGGGAATCGCGATCTCGACCCTCTCCGACCTCTCGCAAGTTCTCGACGGCGTCCTGCTCGAGGTCGCCCGGATAGCCCTCGATGCCGGCTCGGCCTTCCTCCCGGCTGCCGCCTTCCTGGTCGGGATCTGGGAGGAGCGGGGCCTCGACCCGGAGGACGTCCTCGGCTCCTTCCGGGCCGACCCGATCGGATCCTTCGCCCGCGAGGGAGAGCTCCCCTACTCACCCGAGGAGGGCCTCGCCTACGCCGCCCAGCTCGCCCTCGAGTCGGCCCGCACCTACCCGGCCGTCAGGGCGCTCGCGGTCGATACCTCCCCTTACGTCGACGGCGGCGCCACCCCGGCCTGGGAGCTCGCGATCGCCCTTTCGACCGCGCTCGAGCACCTGAGGGCCGGCGACGGAGTCGGCCTCGAGCCAGCCGCCGCCGCCCGGACGCTCGAGTTCACCCTGACCGTCGGAACGGACCAGTTCCTCGAGATGGCCAAGTTCCGTGCTGCCCGCAGGCTCTGGTCCCGGGTGCTGGAGGAGTGTGGCGTCGAGCCCGACTCACGCTCCTCGGCTACCTACGCCCGGACCTCGTCCCGGGTCCTCACCTGGGTCGACCCCTGGGTCAACATGATCCGGACCACCACCGCCACCTTCGCCGCCGGGGCGGCCGGGGCCGACGGGGTCTCGGTCACCCCCTTCGACCGCCCCCTGGGCGAGCCGACCGAACTCGGCCGCAGGATCGCCCGCAACACCCAGACGATCGTCCAGGACGAGGCCTCGATCGGCCGGACCGCCGACCCGCTGGCCGGCTCCTGGTACGGCGAGTCCCTGACCGACCAGCTGGCCCAGGCCGCCTGGGAGCGCTTCCAGCAGATCGAGCGAAACGGCGGCATGGTCGAGGTGCTCCGCTCCGGTGCCATCCAGGCCACCCTGACCGAGGGAGCCGAGCGGTTCGAGGACGAGTTGATCCACCGCGACAAGGTGATGACTGCGGTCAACGAGTTCCCGATCCTGGGCGACGACGGCACCGAGGCCGAGCCCTTCGACAGCGAGCCACTCGCCAAGCTGGAGGCGGACCGCCTGACCGAGTCCGACCCGGTCGACTGCTCGGCCCTCGCCGGCGAGGACCTGGACGGCCTGCTCGGGCGCGCCGTCGAGCTGGCCCGGGCCGGCGCCCGGCTCGCCGAGATGATCTACGCCCTCGCCGGCGCGCCCGCCGCGGTCGCCCCGATCACCCCGCGGCCCGACGCAGCCCCCTTCGAGCGCCTCCGGAAGGTGGCCGCCGACCACGAGGCAAAGACCGGCGAGACGCTCCAGATGTTCCTCGCCTGTCCGGGGCCGATCGCCTCGCACGTATCCCAGGCCAACTGGGCCAAGAGCTTCTTCGAGTCGGGCGGGATCACCACCGTGCCGAGCGGCCCCCTACCCGACAATGCCGCCCAGGCCGAGGCCCTCTCGGATGGCGGCTTCAAGGTCGCGGCGGTCTGTGCGGGGAAGGACATCCCGCCCGAGGACGTCGCCGACCTGGTCACCGGGCTGCGGAAGGCCGGGGCCGAGTTCATCTACCTGGCCCGGCCGGCACCCGGAGTCGAGGAGGTCGCCGGAGCAGACGACGTCGTTCGCGACGGGGTCGACATGCTGATCACCCTCGCCGGGGCGTTGGGGAGGCTCGGGGTCAAGTGAGCGAAGGCGACGGGATGATGAACGGTTCGAGCAACGGCTACGGGTCGGGATCCCTGCCCGACTTCTCCGAGGTCGAGCTGGGCGGCGTCCACCGCGAGGTCGAGTCCGAGGAGGCGATGCGCGAAGTCCTGGCCGAGGCCTCCGGCCCCAACGGCTACCAGTGGCAGACGCCCGAAGGGATCGAGCTCGATCCCGGCTATACCTCGGAGGCGATCGAAGGCCTCGACTTCCTCGAGACGATGCCCGGCTTCCCGCCCTACCTCCGCGGCCCCGACCCGACGATGTACGTAAACCGGCCCTGGACGATCCGCCAGTACTCGGGCTTCTCGACCGCCGAGGACTCGAACGCCTTCTACCGTAGAAACCTCGCCGCCGGCCAGCGCGGCCTCTCGATCGCCTTCGACCTGGCGACCCACCGCGGGTACGACTCCGACAACCCCAGGGTGATGGCCGACGTCGGCATGGCCGGGGTCGCGATCGACTCGATCTACGACATGCGGACCCTGTTCGACGGTATCCCGCTCGAGCAGATGTCGGTCTCGATGACCATGAATGGTGCGGTCCTGCCTGTCATGGCGCTTTTCATCGTCGCCGGCGAGGAGCAGGGCGTCCCCCACGACCAGCTCACCGGCACGATCCAGA
>JBMSXD010000085.1:0-7217 GCA_049425265.1 Solirubrobacterales bacterium | reverse complement strand
GGCGGTGATGATCGAGGGCGGGGAGGACCCCCGGTTCATCGCCCGCCGTATGGTGATCCTCGCCTCCGAGGACATCGGCAACGCCGATCCGATGGCCCTCGTCGTTGCCACCTCGGCCGCGGCGGCCGTCGACCGGGTCGGGATGCCCGAGGCGGCGCTCAACCTGGCCCAGGCCGCGACCTACCTTTCCTTGGCGCCGAAGTCGAACGCCTCCTACCTCGCACTCGAGCGGGCTCGACAGGAGGTCCGCGAAGGCGGAGCCAAGCCGCCACCGGCCGAGCTTCGGGACGCCCACTATGCGGGAGCCTCCGATCTGGGAAGGGGCGAGGGGTACGTCTATCCGCACGACCTGGAGGGTGGGGTGGATGACCGCTCCCACATGCCTGAGGGCCTGGAGGACCTTGCCCTGTATCGACCGACCGACCGGGGGATGGAGGCCGAACTCTCGACCAGGCTTGCCCGGATCAGGAAGGCCCGCGGCCAGGAGGCGGGGCCGGGTGGGGGCGGGGACCCGGGCGCGGGCTGAAGGTCCCCAGCTTCCCGAAGGCAGGGCTAGACTCCGGCCATGACCTACGAAGGGCAGTTTCCGGCAGGCATGACCAGCGTGCGAGGGGTGACTCCGACGGGGACCCTGGATTCGCTCAACCCGGCGACCGGGGAGGTGGTAGGCACCGTTCCGACGATCGATCCCGAGCAGGTCCAGGCCGTGGTCGACGAGGTGTCGCTTGTCCAGCCGGCATGGGCCGAGCTGCCGGTTGCCGAGCGGGCCGAGATGATCGCGCGGACCGCGAGCGTGGTCCTCGACCGGATGGACGACATCGCCCGGCTGATCTCGGCCGAGCAGGGCAAGCCGATCTCCGAGTGCTACACGATGGAGGTCCTGCCCTCGATCGATGCGCTGAGGTGGGCGGCGAAGGAGGGGCCGAAGATCCTCGCCGACGAGCGGATCCCCTTCCCACAGCCGATCTTCAAGACGAAGAAGTCGAGGTTCACCTTCCAGCCGATCGGTGTGGTCGGGGTGATCTCGCCCTGGAACTACCCCTGGACGATCCCGATGCAGGAAGTCGCGATCGCGCTGCTTGCAGGCAACGGTGTCGTCTTGAAGCCGGCCAGTCTGACCCCGCTACTCGGCGAGGAAATCGCCAGGGCGTTGGTCGAGGCCGGGGTTCCGGGCGGACTCGTCCAGGTGGTCCATGGCGGCGGCCGGGTCGGCGATGCCCTGACCAAGTCCAGCGCCGGAAAGATCTTCTTCACCGGGTCGGTCCCGGTCGGCTACACCGTCTACGAGGAGTGCGCCAGGCGGATGAAGGGCTGCGTGCTCGAGCTGGGTGGGAAGGACCCGATGATCGTGCTCGAGGACGCCAACCTGGACTACGCGATCTCGGGTGGGCTCTGGGGAGGGTTCGCAAACGCCGGCCAGACCTGCGCCGGGATCGAGCGGGCCTACGTCCGCTCCGAGGTCCACGACCGCTTCCTCGAAGGAGTGGTCGAGGGGGCCCGCCAGCTCAAGGTCGGCGACCCCTCCGATCCCGACACCGAGATCGGCCCGATGGTCTCCCGCGACCAGTACGAGCTGGTGGTCGAGCTGGTCGACGATGCAGTTGCGAAGGGTGCGACGAAGCTCTGCGGCGGCCCGGTGGAGGTCGAGGGGTTCCCGGAAGGCAACTTCATAGCACCCGTCGTCCTGACCGGTGTAACCCACGACATGCGGATCATGAAGGAGGAGATCTTCGGCCCGGTCCTGCCGGTAGTCGAGGTCGAGACCGACGAGGAGGCACTCGTCCTGGCCAACGATTCCGAGTTCGGCCTGGGGGCCTCGGTCTGGACGACCGACCGCGACCGGGGCGAGCGGTTCGCCGCGCGCCTGGAGGCCGGGATGGTCTGGATCAACGACCACATGTTCACCCACGGAGCCTGTCAGTGCACCTGGGGCGGCATCAAGGACTCCGGCCTCGGCCACTCCCACTCGAAGTTCGGTTTCTACGAGTGCGTGAACATCAAGCTGGTCACTTCCGAGTTGGGCCTGACCCGGGATTTCTGGTGGCACCCCTACGACCAGACACTCGTCGAGGCGATCCGCACCTCGGCCAGGCTCCTCTACGGCAAGGGGGCCGAGCGGGTCGGAGCAATCCGGTCCGGATCCGGTCCGCTGGTCGAGCTCGGTCGGCGGGTCACCCGCCGGAAGCCCTGACCCGCTTGGCGAAGCGCCAGCCGTAGCTGGTCCAGAGACCGCGGACGGTCGCTTCGAGTCCAAGGGCCTGGGCGGTCGGATCGACCGTGTAGGGCCTTACGTAGAGCCTGTTCTGGGGGTGGCGCCGTTTCCTCGGGAAGGAAATCCTGGCATTCAGCGGGCAGGGCCTGACCGCTCCGCGGTTCAGTTTGCACTCGAGTCCGACCGCATCGGTCGATGCGAATCGGAAGAAGGCCCTCCTCTTCTTGGTCTTCCTGCGGGGCTGGCGTAGGACGGTCACGGTGGGCACGGTCGGTACCGGGGCCCAGTAAGGGTCGGTGTTCCAGGTGGTGGAGGGACCGGTAAGGGAGACTGCGGCCCCGCCGGTCGAGGGAACCCGTGAGATCTGTGGGATCGAATCGGGAGCCGCATCGTCATAGGTCGAGTAGGCGATCGTCGTTCCATCGGGTGAGTAGGCCGGGCCGTAGGGGATCAGGCGGCCCAAGGGAGGCACGGCCTCGAAGGTTGCACCCGTGCTCAGCTCCTCGACCTCGATCATCGTGGCCGTTGCGACCGGCGTGCGGTAGCTGGTGTAGGCGACCCTGTTTCCGTCGGGGGAAGTGGAGGGCTCGTCGCTTGCTCCGCGTCCTGCCGGGGAGACCGCAGTCGGGTTCAGGCCGTTTTCATCGACCGAGTAGACCCTCTCGCTCAGGGGCACCTCCTGTGAGTAGAAGACCTTGGTCCCGTCCGGGCTGAATTCCGGGTCGTACTCGCGGAAGGGGGATACGGCGATCAGGTCCTGGGCGCCCTGCCCGTTGACGCCGACCTTCCAGAGCCTGCCGTTCTCCGCCGCGGGGTTGGTCTCCCTGCTGAAGACGATCGTCGTTCCGTCCGGGGCGAAGGTAGGCGAGAAGTCGGCGTTGGTGGTCGAGCCGGTGACCGCGCGGCGGTCGGTCCCGTCGATCCGCATCAGCTCGATTCGTATGCGCTGGCCCGGCGCCTCGGCTTCGGTGGGGTTGTAGAGGAAGGCGATCCAGCGCCCGTTGGCCGAGGCCGACGGGGAGTACTCGCTGCCGGGGGTGTTGGTCAGCCTGGTCTGGCCGGTTCCGTCGCCGTTCATCGCGTAGAGCTCGAAGTTCCCGTCCCGGTTGCTCGAGAAGAAGATCTTCCCGTTGGCGCCCGGCCAGGCCGCACCGGCGGATCCCGGATCTCCCCCTAGTGCGAAGGCCACCGTCACCAAGGAGAGAGCGAGGGCAAGCGAGGCCCGCACGTTCCACGCCTGCCGGCCTCCCCAAAGGATCGCCTCCCCGTTTTCGGTTCCCCCCATCACCTGGATCGAAACACATACAGGTCGGGTTTGCTGCGGATTCGACGAGGTCACCGCTCCGTGCGGCGATCCCGGGCCAGGTGGGAGACTTCATCGGATGGCCGAAACCGACGGACCGGCGATTTCCCTTCGAGGTCTGGTCAGGCACTACGGGGACCGGGTCGCCCTTGACGGGGTCGACCTCGAACTGCCCGAGGGCCAGACCCTGGCCGTGCTGGGCCCGAACGGTTCCGGCAAGAGCACCCTGCTTCGGGTGTTGGCGACGTTGCTTCGACCGAGCGGGGGCGAAGCCTCGGTACTTGGTGCCCGCCTTCCCGGTGACGCTTGGCAGGTCCGGGGCAGGGTCGGGTACCTGGGCCACCAGCCGCTGCTCTACCGCGACCTGACCGGTCGGGAGAACCTGGTCCTCCAGGCTCGATTGAACGGGCTCGACCGGGAGGGGGCGGCCGAGGCGATCGAGCGGGACCTGGAGATGGTCGGGATGTCGTCCCGTGCCGACGAGCCAGTCGGGGGCTATTCGGCCGGGATGCGCCAACGGATATCGATCTGCCGGGCGGTGCTGACCCGACCGCCACTCCTGCTGCTCGATGAACCGGACTCGAACCTCGACCCCGATGGTCGGGTGGCGGTCCGGGAGCTGATCGGCTCGGCCCCCGGCAGGACCCGGGTCCTGGTCTCCCACGAACCGGAACGGGCCCTTGCCGAGGCCGATGCATTCCTGAGGCTCGGTCCGGCAGGGAAGGTGGAGGAGGTCGGGACTCCGTGAGCGCCGGCAAGGGATTCGACGCCTGGCGGGCCCTGGTCGGCAGGGACCTGTTGACCGAGGCCAGGACGATGAGGTCGCTGCCGGCGATGGTCCTGTTCGCGGTCACGACCTTCGTGATCTTCCGGTATGGCCTCGACCGCACCCAGCTCTCGGGATCATTGGCCGGGGGCGTCCTCTGGACGACGCTGCTCTTCGCGGCGGTGCTCGGGATCAACCGGCTTTTCGTCTCCGAGAGGGAGGAGGGAGGGTTCGATGCCTTCAGGCTCAGTCCCGCCCCTGCCAATGTCCTGCTGGCCGCGAAGGTGACCTCGCTATTCGTCTACCTGGTAGTCCTGGAGGTGATCGTGGTCCCGATCTTCGCCCTCTTCTTCCTGCCGGACTTCTCCTCCCTCCTGCCGCTGATCGTGGTTCTCCTCCTGGCCAACCTCGGCTTCGCCCTGCTGGGGACCGTCGTCTCCTCGATGGCGGTCAACTCGAGCGCGCGGGATCTGATCGTTCCGCTCCTCCTCTTGCCTCTGGTCGTACCGCTGATGATCGCCGTGACCGGTGCCTCGGCCCCGCTTTTCGGACCGGAGGGACCGGGCTACGACCGGTTTGGTGAGTGGCTGATGGTCGCGGCTCTATACGATGGTGTCTTCCTGCTTGTCGGCTATGCCGTGTTCGAGTTCCTGCTTGAAGACTGACGCCCCGCAAACGCCCAGCAAGTCCGGACGCCCGAGCTCGCTTCGGGTCGTCTCGGTCCTGACTGTCCTCTTCCTGGTGGTCGGCTTCGGCCTGGTCTTCCTCTGGACCCCGATGGATGCAGACCAGGGGTTCAAGCAGAAGATCTTCTACCTCCACGTTCCGCTCGCGATCGTCGCCCTCGTCGGGTTCGTCGCGGCCGGTGTCGAGGGGTATCGACACATCCGTTCGGGCGATGCCCGTCACGACCTGAACTCCTACGTCTTCATCCACATATCGGTCGTCTTCGGTGTGGCCGTCCTGGTGACCGGGGCGATCTGGGCGAAGGCCTCTTGGGGCAAGTGGTGGATCTGGGAGGAGCCGACGTTGGTCAGTTTCCTGATCGTGTTCCTCCTCTACTGCACCTACTACCCCTTCAGGTACGCGATCGAGGACCGCGACCGGCAGGCCCGTTACGCCTCCGTCTTCGCGATCACCGCAGGCGTTTTCGTACCGCTCAACTTCATCGCCGTGAGGATGGCCGAAAGCGTGATCCATCCCAGGGTGTTCGCCACCGCCGAGGGAGGCCTGCCCCCTTCGATGATGTGGACTTTCCTCATCTGCTTCGCCGTGATCGCCCTGCTCTGGGTCACCCTGGTCAAGCTCGAGCTGGTCGGCAAGAGGGTCAACGGACAGATGTCGCGCCTGAGGCGCTCCCTCGGGGAGGAAGCGGTCCCGGCCCCGGGTACCCGGCGGGTCTCCCCGCAGGCGGAGGTCTGAGCGGGTGCTGGACTCCGTTCCGAACGACGCGACTGGCTACGTTGCCGCGGCCTACGTCTTCTTCCTCGCCCTGGTCCTCGTGTACATCGCGATCATCGGGGCGAAGCTCGAGCGGCTGGGACGGGAGCTCGCCCAGCTGAACGAGAAGCTCGAGGGAGCCGCGGCAGGCGGATCCGGCGATCCCGTCGCACGGCAGGCGGACGGGGAGACGGTTGGCTGAACTGCTCGCGATCGGGGTGACGGACGAACCGGCCCCGACCGGGGACCGACCCGACCTTTCGGTTCCGGAGACTTCGGCCCCGGGCCTTGCAAGCCGGTTGATCGAGGAGGGAGTTGCCTCCGAGGCGGTCGTCCTCTCGACCGACCGGATGACCGAGCTCTACCTGGTTGCCGAGGACGGGCTGACTGCGGAGGCGGCCGCCCTGGCCGAGCTGGCAAGCTGTTGCGGCGTCTGTACCTCTCTCCTCGCCGGGTCTGTCTATGCCCTCGAGGAGGAGTACGTCGCTTCCCACCTGTTCAGGATCGCGGCCGGTGTCGGCGGGCCCCCTCCCTACGACGTGCCGATGAAGGGACGGGTCGAGCGGGCCCATCGGGTAGCCCGGGATGCCGGCTCAGCCGGACCGCTCCTCGACCGCCTGTTCACCGATGCGACGGAAGTCGCAGCAGGCGCACCGGCAGGAGCCTCGGCTTCGGGCACTCCGACTCCGGTCGACGAACTCGAGGTCAGACGGTGGGAGCGGCGGGTCGCCGAGGAGGTCGAGCGATTCTCCTCCTGGCGGTACGAGACGCTCGACGGTGAGGTGGTCCCTGACTCGGATGAGCGCGGGGCCTCCGTCCTCCGTTTCCCCCGTCCTGGCGACGCCGCCTGAGCACGCCTCTGGTGAAGATCGGATCGCTG
Source organism: Solirubrobacterales bacterium (assembly GCA_049425265.1). Classification (GTDB taxonomy): domain Bacteria; phylum Actinomycetota; class Thermoleophilia; order Solirubrobacterales; family 70-9; genus 67-14. The sequence continues at coordinate 616 of JBMSXD010000085.1, read as the reverse complement.
CGGGCTTGATCGGCACGCCCCACCACCATTTCGAGACGATCGGCTCGACCAACGCGCATGCGAGGGAGCTGGCCGAGCGTGGCGCCCCGCACGGAACGGTGGTGACCAGCGCCGAGCAGACGGAAGGACGGGGCCGCCAGGGCAGGGCCTGGGCGACCCCGGCCGGCAAGGCGCTCGCCTGGTCGGCGATCGTCCCGCTGGAAGGGGAGGTTCCCGGCCTCTTTCCACTCCGGGCGGGGCTCGCTGCCTGTCAGGCGGTCGAGCAGCTGGGTGGGGGGGCGGCAGAGGTGAAGTGGCCGAACGACGTGATGGTCGATGGAAGGAAGTGCGCCGGGGTGCTTGTCGAGGGAAGGCCCCAGGATGGCTGGGCCGTGGTTGGGATCGGGATCAATCTCGCGATCGAGCAGGACGAGTTCCCACCTGAGATCCGGGAACGGGCGACCTCGGGCGGGTCGGGGGCGACCCTCGAGACGGCGACCGAGGCGCCGGCGGTCGAGGCGCCCTGGCATCCGGGCCAATTATTACCCCCGGTGGCGCTTCTCGCCCCGCATGAAACCCCCGCAGCGGCTGAAGGCTCGGCGCTCATGCCGCTCGCCGCCTTTAGCGGCAAAAGGCG
>JBMSXD010000084.1:0-7222 GCA_049425265.1 Solirubrobacterales bacterium | reverse complement strand
CCCCGCCTCGACCGAGATCGCGACGGTCGGCGGGGTCGTCGCCAACAACTCGGGTGGGATGAGGTGCGGCACGGTCCGGGACTCCTACTCGACCGTCACCGGGATGACCTTCGTCCTCCCTTCCGGAACGGTGATCGATTCGACCGCTCCGGGGGCCGAGGAGGCGTTCGAAGAGGCCGAGCCCGGGATCGCCCACGGGCTGCTCGAGATCCGCGAGGAGATCCTCGCCGACCCGGAGCTGACCGAACTGATCCGGCGCAAGTTCGAGATCAAGAACACGATCGGGTATCGGCTCTGCGCCTTCCTCGATTCCGACACGCCGTTGGGGATCATGAGGCGGCTCCTGGTCGGCTCGGAGGGGACCCTCGGGTTCATCTCGCGAGTCGAGTTCGAGACCGTGCCCCTGCCGGCCCGGACCACCCTCGCCTGGCTCCATTTCCCGGATATCGCCTCGGCGGTCGACCCGGTGCCACAGCTGGTCGAGGCCGGTGCGACGGCGGTCGAGCTGATGGTCGCCCCGGCCCTGATCACCGCCTCCTGGAACATGCAGGGGGCACCCGAGCACTGGAAGGACCTCGACCCCGAGTCGGCAGCGCTCCTGGTCGAGTTCGGCGGCCCCGATGAGGCCGCCCTCGAGGAAGGCGAGCGCAAGGCGCTCGAGATCCTCGAGGGGCGGGAGCTGATCCGTGATGTCGAGTTCAGTCGGGACGAGGAGGTGATCGAGCTGAACTGGCGGGTCAGGGAGGGGCTCCACGGCCTGATCGGCAAGGTGCGGCCCCAGGGGACGGCGCTGATCGTCGAGGACGTCTGCGTACCGCCCGCCCGGATCGCAACCGCCGCCGAGGAGCTTCGCGCACTGCTCGGCAAGCATGCCTTCCTCCCCGGGGTGGCCGGTCACGCCTCGGTCGGGAACCTCCACTTCATGCTGACCCCGGACTTCTCCTCCGAGAAGGACGTCTCCCGCTACGAGGCCTTCATGGCCGACCTGGTCGAGCTGGTCTGCGACGGCTACGGCGGCTCGTTGAAGGCCGAACACGGGACCGGGATCAACATGGCCCCCTGGGTCGAGGTCGAGTGGGGCGAGAAGGCGACCTCCCTGATGTGGCGGGTCAAGCAGCTGGTCGACCCCGACGGCGTACTCGGTCCTGGAGTGGTCTTGAACCGCGACCCCGACGCCCACGTAATGAACCTGAAAACCACGCCCGAGACGGCCGAGACGATCGATGCCTGCGTCGAGTGTGGCTTCTGCGAGCCGGCCTGCCCGAGCCGCAACCTGACGACCACACCGCGACAGCGGATAGTGCTGGCCCGGGAGATGGTCCGCCAGGGCGGGGAAGGCCCGGTCTTCGATGCGCTCGCCGGGGCCTTCGGATACGACGCGGTCGACACCTGCGCCACCGACAGCTCCTGCCTGATGGCCTGCCCGGTCGGGATCGACACCGGTGCCTTCGTCAAGGAGTTCCGGAAGGCCTCCCACGGTGAGGCGGCTAATCGCCGGGCGGTCAAGGTGGCTCGGAACTGGGACCGGATCGAACGGCTGGCGCGGGCGGGACTGAAGACTGGCGGCGCCCTATCGGGCATGATCGGGAACGGCGGCGTCCGCGATCTGACCAGGGCGGCGCGGTCGGTCGCCGGCGATGACCTGGTGCCGGAATGGGGCGAGGCGATGCCCAAAGCCGCCCCGGCCAAGCTGCCAGAGACCGACCGGGACGGCGCAGTGGCCGTCTACCTCCCTTCCTGCACCAACCGGATCTTCGGCCGATCGAGACTCGAGTCGGCCGGCCCCTCCCTGCCGGAGGCGATGGTCACCGTCTCGGCCAGGGCCGGTCGCCCGGTCTGGATCCCGCCGGACGTCGCCGGGACCTGCTGCTCGACCCCGTTCAGTTCCAAGGGCTACTCCGAGGCCCACTCCTTCAAGGCGAATGAGGCGGTAGAGCGCCTCTGGAGCTGGACGGATGGCGGACGGCTGCCGGTAGTGATGGATGCGACCTCCTGCACCCTCGGACTGAGGGAGCCCGGCGAGGAGGTACTGGACGGGGCGAACACCGAGCGACACGGCTCGATCGAGGTGTTCGATTCGATCGAGTGGGTGCTCGACCAGCTGCTGCCCGAGCTCGAAGTGACACGGCCGTTCGACTCGGTCGCCGTCCACCCGACCTGCTCCGGCCTTCGTCTGGGGCTCGGCTGGTCGCTTGAGCGGGCCGTCTCGCAGATCGCCGACGAGGTGGTCGTCGCGGCCGACGCCGGCTGTTGCGGGTTCGCCGGTGACCGGGGGATGCTCCACCCCGAGCTGACCGCCGCTGCGACCGCAGGAGAAGCTGCCGAGTTGTCCGGTCGTCCGACCGATCGGGCCGCCTCGACCAATCGGACCTGCGAGATCGGAATGGAACGGGCGACCGGTCGCCCCTGGGACTCGGTGGTCAGGCTCCTCGAGGAAGCGACCCGGCCCTAGCCTCGGCCTCGAGGACTATCTCCTGCACCTTGGGGTCGTTCTCGAACCGGCGATCGGTGAACGGGCCAAGCAGTCCTCGGAGGTAGAACATCGCCTTCCACTCGGCCGGGGCAATCACCCTCGGGGAACGCTCTCCGATCCCGTCGATGATCGCCCGGGCGGCTCGTCCCACCGGTACCCGCCGGGTGAGGAAGCGGGGCACTGCCTCGCGCCGGAACCGATCGACCACCGGGTCGGAGAAGGTCGTCTCGACCATGTCGGTCGATATCCAGCCGAAGTAGGCGACGGTCGCGCTGGCGCCCCTCGGCAACAGCTCGGCCCTGAGCGAGCGCCCGAGCGCCTCGACCCCGGCCTTGGCCGTGGCGTACGGGCTGCTCAAGACCCCGTTCATGAAGGCGTAGGAGGACGAGATCAGGACGAACTGGCCGGAGTTGGCGATCACCTGGTCGAGGCCGGCCCGGACCGTGTCGTAGACGCCGAACAGGTTGGTGTCGAAGACCCGCTCCCATTCCTCGGGTGGCATGCCGATCACCGGGGAGACCTTTGGGGCGATTCCGGCGTTGGCCACGACCACGTCGATCCGGCCCAGCTGATCGATGACCTGATCGAAGGCTCGGTCGAGAGCGCTGCGATCGGTGACGTCGGCCGCCAGCCCGATGGCCCCCCGGTCCCCTGGCCCGGTCAGCGACGCCGCCGCCTCTCGACTCGCTTCCGGGTCGAGGTCGAGGATCGCCACCCTGGCACCGAGGGCCGCGGCCTGGCGGGCCGTCTCGAGGCCGATCCCCTTCGCTCCCCCGGTGACGAGCAGGACCTTTCCGGCGAGGTCGTAAGGGGCACTCACGATTCCGAACTCCCCCCTGGCGCGAGGTCGCGGTCCTCGATCTGGCGGATCAGGGACCTCGCCCTGAGGTCCCGCTCGAGGCGCCGGTCGGTCAGCGGCATGAGCAGGCCCCTCAGGTAGTGGGGTATCCGCCACCGACCCGGCTCGATCACGGTCGCCCGGCGTGCGGCAATCCCGTCCACCAGGGCCTCGGCCGCCTGGCCGACCGGGATCGGCCGGGTCATGAAGGAGGGGGCGACCTCCCGCCGGAACTGGTCGGCCATCGGCTCGTCGAAGGCCTTGCCGATCAGCCCGGTATCGACGTACCCGAAGAAGGCCGTGGTCACCCCGGCCCCGTGGGCGGCGAGCTCGACCGAGAGTCCCCGCGCGAACGCCTCGACCGCCGACTTAGAGACCGCATAGGAGGAGTTCAGCACCCCGTTCACGTGGGAGTAGGAAGAGGCGATGATCGCCACCTGACCCCGGTTGGCGACGATCTCCGGCAGGCCGGCGACGACCGTCCGGTAGACGCCGAGCACGTTTACCTCGACCACCTTTCTCCAGGTCTCGTCGTCGAGAGCCCGGGTGGTGGTCTTCGGCGGGGTGATCCCGGCGTTGGCGACAACTACGTCGATCCTCCCGAACTCCGCGACTGCCCCGGCAACGGCCCCGGCGATCGCCTCGGGATCGGTCACGTCGGCACCAAGACCGATCGCCCCGGGACCGAGCCCCCCGGCCGCCTCGCGGGCCCGTTGGGGGTCGAGGTCGACCAGCCCGACCCGGGCTCCGCGATCGATCGCGATCCGGGCGGTCTCCAGTCCGATCCCCTGGGCGCCGCCGGTGATCAGGAAAACCTTGTCGGTCAGCTCGCCCCCGGACATGGCCGGAGCGTATCGGCGCCCGGTCGCCACGGGTAGCATCCGCCCGCATGGCGCCCTTCCGACCGGTCGATACGGGGCAGTCGTTCCCTGAGATGGAGGAACGCACGGCCCTGCGCTGGAAGGAAGACGACGTCTTCCGCCGCTCCCAGGAGATGCGCGAGGGAGCCGAAGTCTGGAGCTTCTACGAGGGGCCCCCTACCGCCAATGGCAGGCCCGGCTCTCACCACGTCCTCTCCCGCGTCTTCAAGGACATCTACCCCCGCTACCGGACGATGCGCGGCTATCGGGTGCCACGGAAGGCCGGCTGGGACTGCCACGGACTCCCGGTCGAGCTCGAGGTCGAAAAGGAGCTCGGGATTTCCTCGAAGGGCGAGATCGAGGAGTTCGGGATCGCCGAGTTCAACCGGAAGTGCCGTGAGTCGGTCTTCGAATACGTCGAGGAGTGGAACCGGCTGACCGAGCGGATCGGCTTCTGGATCGACCTCGACGACCCCTACGTGACCCTCGACGACGACTACATCGAGTCGGTCTGGTGGTCGCTCAGCAAACTGTTCGACCAGGGGATGCTCTACGAGGGACACCGGGTCTCCCCCTACTGCCCCAGGTGCGGCACTGCGCTCTCATCGCACGAGGTGGCGCTCGGCTACGAGGACGTGGTCGACCGCTCCGTCTACGTCCGGCTGCCGCTGCTCGACGACTCGGGCGAGCCGACCGGAGAGTCCCTCCTCGTCTGGACGACCACCCCGTGGACCCTGCCGGGCAACTACGCGGTCGCGATCAACCCCGGACTCGAATACGTCCGGGTCGAGCGGGACGGCGAAGTCCTGATCGTCGCCCGCGACCTGGTCGAGAAAGTGTTCGGCGAGGGGACCGAGCCTTCGGGCACGGTCGACCCGGGCGAGCTGCTCGGGCGGAGGTACGCCGGACCCGTCTTCGAGATGTCCGACGGCGGGTCGGGGAAGTTCGAGGTGGTCGCGGGGGATTTCGTGACGACCGACGACGGAACCGGCCTGGTCCACATCGCCCCGGCCTACGGCGAGGACGACTACCGAGTCGCGATCGAAGCCGGGCTCTACGACCCGGCGGCGGGCGATCGCCTCTACAACCCGGTCACGCCCGAGGGCGAGTTCACCGCCCAGCTGCCGGCATTCGATGGGCGCTTCGTCAAGCACCCCGAGGTGACCGACGGCCTGATCGGCGAGCTCGAGGCCCGGGGGCTGTTGCTCCGCGACGAGGAGTACGAGCACTCCTACCCCCACTGCTGGCGTTGCTCGACCCCGCTCCTGTACTACGCCAAATCGAGCTGGTACATCGCGACCTCCCGGGTCCGTGACCAGATGCTCGAGAACAACGCCCAGATCGGCTGGCACCCCGAGCACATCCGGGACGGTCGGTTCGGCAAGTGGCTCGAGAACAACGTCGACTGGGCGCTCTCCCGCGATCGGTACTGGGGGACCCCCCTCCCGGTCTGGACCTGCGATGCCGAAGGGTGCGAGGAGACGACCTGCATCGACTCGGTCGAGCAGCTCCGGGAGCTGGCCGGTGACGTACCGGACGACCTCCACCGCCCCTGGATCGACGAAGTCACCTGGTCCTGCAAGTGCGGTTCGGGGACGATGACCCGGGTCGAGTCGGTGATCGACACCTGGTACGACTCGGGCGCGATGCCGTTCGCGCAGTTCCACTACCCGTTCGAGAACGGGGAGGAATTCGAGGAACGGTTCCCGGCCGACTTCATCTGCGAGGCGATCGACCAGACCCGCGGCTGGTTCTACACACTCCTCGCCGAGTCGACCCTCCTCTTCGACCGGCCCTCCTACCTCAACTGCGTCTGCCTGGGGCTGATCCTCGACGCCGAGGGCCACAAGATGTCGAAGAGCAGGGGCAACGTGGTCACGCCGTGGGAGGTGATCGACCGGTTCGGGGCCGACGCCTTCCGGTGGTACCTGTTCACCGCCCAGCAGCCCTGGTCGGGCTACCGGTTCTCGATGGAGGCGATCTCCGAGGCGCTCCGGAACTTCCTGCTCACCCTCTGGAACACCTACTCCTTCTGGGTGCTCTACGCCAATGCCGAGGGGCTGGATCCCTCCGCTCCGCCGGATCCGCCCTCCAACGGGACCGAGCTCGACCGGTGGCTGCTCTCCCGGCTCCAGGCAACGACAGAGGCCGTGGTCGAAGAGATGGACCGATTCGACTGCACCGCGGCCGGCCGGGAGATCGCGGCCTTCGTCGAGGACCTCTCCAACTGGTACGTCAGGCTCTCGAGGAGGCGCTTCTGGGACGGCGACGCCGCGGCTTTCGAAACCCTCCGCCACTGCCTCGTCTCGGTTGCCCGCCTGCTCGCCCCGTTCACCCCGTTCATCGCCGATGAGATCTACTCCAACCTGGTCGGGGGTGCGGAGGGTCAGTTCGGCTCGATGCCCGACTCGGTCCACCTCACCGACTACCCCGCACCCGACCCGGCCCTCCGCGACCCGGAACTCGAACGGGCGATGGAGGCCGTCCGCAGGACGGTCGAGCTCGGCCGGGCCGGACGGGCCCAGTCGGGGATCAAGATGAGGCAGCCGCTCTCCCGCGCGGTCGTCGTTGCAAGCGACGAGGAGCGACGGTGGATCGAGTCCCAGGCAGCCCTGGTCCGTTCGGAGCTGAACGTCCGCGAGGTCGAGTTCGTCTCGGAGGAGGCCGAGCTGGTCGCCTACGTCGTCAAGCCGAACTACCGGACACTCGGTCCCAAGTTCGGCAGCGAGATGCCGACCGCGGCGGCGGCCATCTCGGCCCTGGAGGCCGACCGGGTCGCCGAAGCGCTCTCTTCGGGCGAGTCGGTGGTCATCTCTGTCGGAGGGAGCGACCATTCGCTCTCGACTGACGATCTGGTGATGGAAATGGAGCCACTCGAGGGCTACCAGGTGGAGGCCCAGTCCGGCCACGCCGTCGCCCTCTCGCTCGAGCTCGACGACGATCTGGTCGCAGAGGGGCAGGCGAGGGAGATCGTCCACGCCGTCCAGAACGCCCGCAAGAATGCGGGGCTGGAGATAACCGACCGGATCTCGCTCGACCTCGGGGGCAGCC
>JBMSXD010000083.1:0-7227 GCA_049425265.1 Solirubrobacterales bacterium | reverse complement strand
CCAAGGACGCCGGCAAGATCGCCGGCCTCGAGGTCAAGCGCATCATCAACGAGCCGACCGCGGCATCGCTCGCGTACGGGCTCGACAAGGAAGCGACCGACCAGACGATCCTGGTCTTCGACCTCGGCGGTGGGACGTTCGACGTCTCGGTGCTGGAGATCGGTGACGGGGTCTTCGAGGTGAAGTCGGCCGCCGGTGACAACCACCTCGGTGGTGACAACTTCGACAAGGCGATCGTCGAGTGGCTGGTCGCCGAATTCAAGAAGGACCAGGGCGTCGACCTGGCCCAGGACAAGAACTCGCTCCAGCGCCTCTACGAGGCTGCCGAAAAGGCGAAGATCGAGCTCTCCTCGGCCCAGGAGACGCAGATCAACATCCCGTTCATCACGGCGGTCGAGGGCCAGCCGAAGCATCTCGACATCAAGTTGACCCGGTCGAAGCTCAACGAGCTGACCGCCGATCTGATCGAGCGGGTGGTCGGACCGGTCAAGCAGGCCCTCTCCGACGCCGGGGACGTGAACGTGGACCACGTGGTCCTGGTCGGTGGTATGACCCGTATGCCCGCCGTCCGCGACAAGGTCACCGAGCTGACCGGGAAGGAGCCCCACCAGGGAGTCAACCCGGATGAGGTCGTCTCGCTCGGCGCGGCGATCCAGGCGGGTGTGCTCGAGGGCGACGTCAAGGACGTGCTGCTGCTCGACGTCACCCCACTCACCCTCGGCATCGAGACCAAGGGCGGGGTGATGACCAGGTTGATCGAGCGCAACACGACGATCCCGACCAAGAAGTCGGAGGTCTTCTCGACCGCCGAGGACAACCAGCCCTCGGTCGAGATCCACGTGCTCCAGGGTGAGCGCGAGATGGCCTCCTATAACAAGAGCCTGGGCAAGTTCCAGCTCACCGGGATCCCGCCTGCCCCCAGGGGCATGCCGCAGATCGAGGTCACCTTCGACATCGACGCCAACGGCATCCTCCACGTCGGGGCAAAGGACCTCGGCACCGGCAAGGAGCAGACGATCGAGATCAAGGCCGGATCTGGCCTCTCGGAAACAGAGATCGAGGACATGATCTCCGACGCCGAGGCCCACGCCGACGACGACCGTCGCCAGCGTGAGCTGGCCGAAGCCCGGAACGTCGCCGAGAACACCGCGTACAGCTCCGAGAAGCAACTCGAGGAGCTGGGTGACCAGGTGGCCGAGGACGATCGGGAGCTGATCACTGCCGCGATCAAGGATGTTCGCGAGGCGGTCGAAGGCGAGGACGTCGAGGCGATCAACCAGAAGGCCGAGGCCCTCCAGTCCGCCTTCCACAAGGTCTCGGAGAAGGTCTACCAGGCCGCCCAGGCGACCCAGGCCGAGGGGTCCGTCAACGGTGACGGCACTCCATCCGATGACGAGGAAGAGGTAATCGAGGCCGAGGTCGTCGACGAGGACGAAGGCAAGTGACGCCCGGGCTGGCCGAGGAACCGGCCGGGCCCGAGCGGACCGGCGACGAGCAGGCGCCCGTCGGGGAGCAGATCCCCGACGGCGACGCCGTCGCACCCGAAAGCCCCGAGGGCGAGCAGCCCGAGGGAGCGATGGCGAACGGAACCGAGCCGACCGATGGCGAGGCCGCTTCCGGGGATCCCCTGGTCGAGATGACCAGGGAACGGGATGAATACCTCGACCTGGCCCAGAGGACCCGGGCCGAGTTCGACAACTACCGAAAGCGAGTCGCTACCGAGTCCGAACAGGCCGTGGTCCGGGGACGGACCGAAGTGGCCAGTGGTGTGATCGGGGCGCTCGACAACCTAGAGCGGGCGATGGAGGCCGAAGGGGTGGGGGCCGAAGCGGCTCTTGCCGGAGGCCTGCCCGAAGGCTCCCCAGTGACCCTCCAGGGACTGGTGGTCGCCTACCGCGACCTGGTCGGGGCGCTCGCCTCGGCCGGGATCGAGCAGTTCGATCCGGCCGGCGAAGAGTTCGACCCGAACCTCCACGAGGCCCTCCAGGCGCTCGAGGCCGACGGCACTGCCTCCGGAACGGTCCTCGAGGTGATGCAGCGGGGCTACCGGGCAGGCGACCAGGTGATCAGGGCCGCCCGCGTGGTGGTCTCCAAGTAGGGGCGAGACGATGGCGAAGGACCTCTACGGAGTCCTCGGGGTCTCGAAGGACGCGACCGACGAGGAGCTGAAGAAGGCTCACCGCAAACTGGTGCGGGAGTACCACCCGGATCGAAATCCCGACGACCCGGCCGCCGAGGAGCGCTTCAAGGAGATCCAGGAGGCCTACGACGTGCTTTCCGATCCCGAAAAGCGCCAGGCCTACGACGCAGGCGGGATGTTCGGGGGCTTCGGCGGCCAGGGTGGTTTCGGCGGACAGCCGGGTGGCTTTCCGGGCGACTTCGGCGACATCTTCTCGGGGATCTTCAACCGCGGAGCCGGCCCCGGTGGCGGAGCACCCCCGATCCGGGGGCGCGACCTCGAGACCGAGGTCCGGATCTCCTTCGACGACGCGATGAACGGGACCCAGATCTCGGTCACCGTTCCGAAGTCCGAGTCCTGCCCGACCTGCGCAGGGACCGGCGCCCAGCCCGGAACGACCTCGGAGACCTGTCCGTCATGCCAGGGCCGCGGGATCGACTCCCAGGGCCAGGGCTTCTTCTCGATCAGCCAGCCCTGCGCCCAGTGCGGGGGCACCGGGCAGATCATCCCCGACCCGTGCCGGACCTGCGGCGGCAGCGGCAGAACCCACCAGACCAAGCGCTACCGGGTGAAGATCCCGGCCGGGGTCAAGGACGGAAGCCGAATCCGGGTCGCCGGCAAGGGCGAGGCCGGCGAGCGCGGAGCCCCCTCGGGCGACCTCTTTGTGACGGTCCAGGTCACTCCGTCCCCGATCTTCAAGCGGCTCGATGACGGCAACCTCGAGGTCGAGGTCCCGATCTCGGTGACCGAGGCGATTCGTGGCGGGACGATCGAGGTACCGACCCTCGGTGGGACCAAGAGGATCCGGGTCGCCCCCGGAACCCAGAACGGAGCCCTCCACCGACTGAAGGGCGAGGGTCCACCCCGCACCGGTGGCAAGGGGAAGGGCCGGGGCGACATCCGGTACCGGATGAACGTGAAGATTCCGAAGGAACTCGACGACGACCAGCGCCGGGCAGTCGACCAGCTGGCGGAGACGATGAACGGAAGCGACCCGCGCGAAGACCTGCTGGCCAGGGCGCGGGCGGGGTCGAGGGCAGGTTGAGGCGAGTGGGCGAGGCAAAGGACATGAAACCCGATCGCACCCCCGAACAGCCGGACGTCGAGATCGGTGAGGAGCAGGGCGTCTTCATGATCTCGGTGGCGGCCGAACTCGCCGGCATGCACCCCCAGACGCTCCGTATATATGAGGCGAAGGGACTGATCACACCCAAGCGCTCGCCGCGGAACACCCGCCTCTACTCGAGAAGCGACGTCGAACTCCTGAGGAGGATCCAGCGGCTCACCTCCGAGCAGGGCCTGAACCTGGCCGGGGTCGGGACGGTGCTCGAAATGGAGTCCCGCTTCGACGAGATGCGCCTCGAGCTGGAGCGGATGAGGGAGCGAGCCCAGGAGCTCGAGCGGCGTCTGGTCGACGAGCTGGCCCGGGTTCGTCGCGAGCTCGGCGCGGAGATCGTGCCCTACGGCCGGTATGAACCGGATTTGCCCAAGCCACCGACCGAGGCCCGCCCCGTCCGGGTGAGAGTCCGAAGGCCAGACGAAGAAGAGGGAGACCAGGATGCAGCCTGATCGATTCACGGTGAAGACCCAGGAGGCTTTGGCCCACGCCCAGCGCCTTGCGATCGGCAACCGAAACACCGAGATAACCCCGGCCCACCTGCTCTCTGCCCTGCTCGACCAGCAGGAGGGGCTTGTCCCTGCCGTGCTGACCAAGCTCGGCACCGACATTCCGGCAGTCCGGGTAAAGGTCGACCAGCTGATCGCTGACCTGCCGACCCTCTCCGGTGACGCCGAGGTCGACCCGAAGCCTTCCTCGTCCCTGCTCCAGGTGATCAATCGGGCCGAAGGCGAGATGGCCGGGATGGGTGACGAATACCTCTCGACCGAGCACCTGCTGCTCGGGATCGCAGACGGCTCCTCCCCGCTGGCCGAGGTCCTCCCGAGTCGCGACGCCCTCGCCGGAGCGATCGCCGAAGTAAGGGGGCCGCACAAGGTCGATTCGCCGAACCCCGAGGACCAGGTCCAGGCCCTCGAGAAGTACGGCCGCGACCTGACCGCCGACGCTGAGGCCGGCAAGCTCGACCCGGTGATCGGCCGGGACGAAGAGGTCCGACGGGTAGTCCAGGTCCTCTCCAGGAGGACCAAGAACAATCCGGTCCTTATCGGTGAACCCGGGGTGGGCAAGACCGCGATCGTCGAGGGACTCGCCCAGCGGATCGTCTCGGGCGATGTGCCCGAAAGCCTCCGCGACCGGAGGGTAATTGCACTCGACATCGGTGCCCTGCTCGCCGGCTCCAAGTACCGCGGCGAGTTCGAGGAGCGACTCAAGGCCGTCCTCACCGAGGTCCAGGCGGCCGAGGGCCAGATCGTCCTCTTCCTCGACGAGCTCCACACGATCGTCGGGGCCGGGGCGGCAGAGGGCGCGGTCGACGCGGCCAACCTGCTCAAGCCGATGCTCGCCAGGGGCGAGCTCCGAGCGGTCGGTGCGACCACCCTGGACGAATACCGCCAGCACATCGAGAAGGACGCGGCCCTCGAGCGTCGGTTCCAGCCGGTCACGGTCGGCGAACCGAACGTACCGGCGACGATCGCGATCCTCCGTGGGCTGAAGGAGCGTTACGAGGTCCACCACGGTGTACGGATAGCCGACTCGGCGATCATCGCGGCCGCCAACCTTTCCGAGCGCTACATCGCCGACCGCTTCCTCCCCGACAAGGCGATCGACCTGATCGACGAGTCGGCCTCCCGGTTGAAGATCGAGATCGACTCGATGCCGACCGAGATCGATGAAGTCGAACGGCGGGTCCAGCAGCTCGAGATAGAGCGCGAGGCGCTCAAGGCCGAGACCGACGATGCCTCGAAGGCGAGGCTCGAGGCTCTGGAGGCCGAGCTGGCCGAGCTGGTCGAGGAGGCCAGCTCGATGAAGGCGAGGTGGCAGTCGGAGAAGGGACTGATCGAGGCGATCAAGGAGGGCAAGTCGGCCCTCGAAGAGGCAAACCGGGAAGCGGAGCGGGCCGAGCGCGACGCGAACCTCGAACGGGCGGCCGAACTCCGCTACAGCGAGATCCCCGAGATCGAGCGGACGGTCGAGGGTGCCGAGGAAGAGCTGACCAAGTTCCAGGCCGAAGGCGGGGCGATGCTGACCGAGGAGGTCACCGATCAGGATGTGGCCGAGGTGGTCGCCAAGTGGACCGGTATCCCGGTCAGCCGAATGATGGAGGGCGAGGCCGACAAACTGATCCACCTCGAGGACCGCCTGCACGAACGGGTGATCGGCCAGGACGAGGCGGTCAGCGCCGTGTCCAATGCCCTGAGGAGGTCACGGGCCGGCCTGTCGGACCCGAACCAGCCGATCGGCTCGTTCCTATTCCTGGGACCGACCGGGGTCGGCAAGACCGAGCTGGCCAAGGCGCTCGCCGAGTTCATGTTCGACTCCGAGGACGCGATCATCCGACTCGACATGTCCGAGTACATGGAGAAGCACACCGTCTCGAGACTGGTCGGGGCCCCCCCGGGCTACGTCGGCTACGAGGAAGGGGGGCAGCTGACCGAGGCAGTTCGGAGGCGCCCCTACGCAGTCGTCCTCCTCGACGAGATCGAGAAGGCCCATCCCGACGTCTTCAACACCCTGCTCCAGGTGATGGACGACGGCCGCCTGACCGACGGCCAGGGTCGGACCGTCAGCTTCACCAACACGATCCTGATCATGACCTCGAACGTCGGCAGTCAGGAGATCGCCGGTGAGGTGGTCGACGAGAAGATCCGTGAGCAGGTGGACGAGATCCTCGCCACCACCTTCAAGCCGGAGTTCCTCAACCGGGTCGACGACAAGGTGATCTTCCACCGCCTGTCGCGGGAGGACATCGACCAGATCGTCGACCTCCAGATCAAGGACCTGATGGGCAGGGTGGCCGAGAAGGACATCGAGGTCGAGCTGACCGATGAAGCGAGGGATCTGCTCGGGAACCTGGGCTACGACCCCACCTACGGTGCCCGTCCGCTCAAGCGGGTCATCCAGAAGCGGCTGGTCGACCCCTTCGCCCTGAAGCTGCTCGAAGGTGAGTTCTCGGAGGGAGACCGGGTCGTCGTCGGGACCGAGGACGGCGAGCTGACCTTCGAAAAAGCCTGAACGAAGCCGGTTCCGCTCCCTGAGGGCGGAATCGCTGTTTCGTCAACACGACCTTTACGAGACCGGAAGGTCGTCCCGGGTATCGTTCCCGGTTGGCTTCAGCTGTATCGCTTCGGCAGGGAAGGAAGTAGAGATCCGGGAGGAAAAGGAGAACGGGTTGGAACCGCCCAGGGAGGGGCCGGACAGGGCACCCTCTGCGCTCACCTGGCCGTTCCGGCGGCTCTGGTGGACGATCGAGGACCGGCTTATCTGGCCGATCAGGCGCGGTTCTGGCAACCTCGGTGGGGGGCTGTCCCGGGCAACCGAGGCGGCCATCTGGCCGTTCCGGAAACTCTGGTGGGCGATCGAGGATCGTCTGATCTGGCCAGTCTCCGACTTCTTCGCCGGCATCAAGAAGGACCGGACCTCGGCCCGGGAAGGTCGCTCAAAACGGTCCGCAGTCGACAGGCGTCCACTTGCCTGGGTCGGGGCGACAGCCCTTGCGATGGTCGCGATCGGGGCCACCGCGGCAGCCGTCTTCTTCTACAACGAGGCCGAGGACTCGAACTCCGGTCGGATCGTCGTCCAGGGATCGGACCCCCAGACCGTGATCGTCCCGATGGAGCCGAACGTCTCGAACGACCCGACGCTCGAGGGAGTGGCACCCAGGTTCGAGGCGGCAGCCGGCAGCGACGGAAAGAACTCCGGAGCGCTACCGGCCAATGCGGTCGAGCCGGCGCCCGAGCCGAAGGAGCCGGCGATGGAGGCCGCCCACCGATTCGCGACCGCCTTCGCAGCATGGGAGGTCGGGCGCAAGGCGGCGATCCGGACGATCAAGGAGACGACGACCAGACGGCTCGGTCGCGAGCTGGCAGCAAGGCCGCCCCGCCTTCCCGAAGGGGTCAAGGTCCCTCGGGCACGGGTGCTGAACGTGGTCGAG
>JBMSXD010000082.1:0-7268 GCA_049425265.1 Solirubrobacterales bacterium | reverse complement strand
CCCCCCCCAGCCAGGTCTGCCTCGGTCTCGACCCGGTGGTCGAGCCCGGGATCACGGCGGAGACGGACGACCGGACCGCCGACTTGATCTCCGAATCGGTGCTCGGGTCCTGCGTCTCCCTAGTGGAAAGGGCCGGGCCCAGCTGCGTGGCGGTCAAGCCCCAGCTTGCGAGCTTCGAGAGGCTGGGGTGGCGTGGCTTCAGGGTCCTGGAGCAAGTTTGCCTCGTCGCCCGAGAGCACGGTTTGATGGTCATTGCCGATGGAAAGCGCGGCGATGTTCCGGTTTCTGCCGAGGCTTACGGCAAGGCGCTCACCGTCGAGGGACTCGGTCCACTCCTGGACGCCTTCACGGTGAACCCGTTCACCGGAGCCGATTCGATCGAGCCGTTCGTCGAGGCGGCCGAGCGTTCCGGAAGCGGGATCTTCGTCCTCGTCCGGACGAGCAACCCCGGCGCCGCGGACTTCCAGGACTTGAGATCCGACGGGAGTCCGCTCTTCGAACGGGTGGCCGCGGTCATCGAACGCTTCGCCGGTCGCCTCGAGGGGTCCTGTGGGCTTAGCGGAATGGGGGCGGTAGTCGGGGCTACCGAGCCTGCCCACCTGGGCCAGGTCCGCGAGATCCTGCCGCGATCCATCTTCCTGATCCCCGGCGTTGGGGCCCAGGGGGGGAGGCCCGAGGATCTGGCCGAGGCCTTCGCCCCGGGCCGGGCATCGGCCCTGGTCAATGCTTCACGCTCGATCGCCAGGGCGGAAGATCCTGCGCTCGCTGCCGAAGAGCTCCGGCAAACGCTCTGGGAGGTTTCGGGCGCTCGATCGCGGAGCGGCTGAGGACGGCCCCCGGCAGTTTCGGCCGGGTAGCATCGGATGCCCGAGAAGGAGCGGACCCGGTCGGCCCGGAAGTCCGGCCGTGGGCAGGTCGCATGGATCAGCGTGGTAGCGAAATCTCGATGGGAGCAAGGGTGGCGGCCGCCGCGGCCCTGGCGATCGCGGGGATCGTGGTCGTCGTTGCCCTGGGCGGACTCCTGTCCGGGGGGGACTCAGCTCCGACACCGGAATCGGGAGGTACCGCGCAGTCGAATACCGGCCCTGACCCGCGTTCGGGTCCCGCCTCCTACGAGGTCGAAGAGGGGGACACCCTGTCCGCGATCTCCGAGCAGACCGGTGTCTCGGTCACCCAGATCGAAGAGCTGAACCCGGGCCTGGATCCACAGGCGCTTGCTCCGGGCCAGGAACTACGCCTCAGGTGAATCGAGCAAGAAGCAACTTCGACGGGCATTGGGGAGCCCGGCTGACGGCCCTGCTGCTCGCCCTGGTCACCGTCCTCCTGATCGCCCCGGTCACGCACGTCCCGGCCCGGGAGCGCGATCGCGCCGGAAACCCCCCGAGACTGGCCGCGAAGAGCTGGATCCTCCTCGAGCAGCGCTCGGGGGCCATCCTCGCCTCCAACTCGGTGGACGAGGTACTGCCGATGGCGAGCACGACGAAGTTGATGACCGCCTACCTGGCGATTCGAAGACTCGACCCCTCGAGGATCGTCAGGGTGGGCTACTACCCCGCCGATCCGGTCGAGTCGGTGATGGGACTCGAGCCCGGCCAGAAGGTTTCGGTCCGGGACCTCCTCCATGGCCTGATCATGTTGAGCGGTAACGATGCGGCGGTCGCCCTGGCGAAGGCCGTCTCGGGCACCGTCCCGCGCTTCGTGGTCTTGATGAACCGGACAGCCGTTCGTCTGGGGCTCGACCAGACCGGCTACCGGAATCCGATCGGACTGGATGCCCCCGGACACCTGTCCACCGCGGGAGACCTGGCGAAGATCAGCCGGGTCCTGATGGGGATGCCCCGATTCCGGGCGATAGCCGGTGAACGGGAGGCGCTCCTGACCAGCTACCGCCCGCCGCTCGAGATAACTACGACCAACGATTTCCTCCTTGCCTACCCCTGGGCGGACGGGATCAAGACGGGGGCTACCAACTTGGCGGGATACATCCTCGCATCGGCAGGTGAAAGGAGGGGCGTCCAGCTGATCGGGGTCGTGATGGGGACCGCATCCGAACTCGCTCGCGACAGTGAGAGTGCCCGGTTGCTGGAGTGGGGTTTCGGGCTCTACCGAGAGCGGGCCCCGCTCCGTCGCGGGACCGTCGCCACCGAAGTCCCGATCCGGTTCCGCGAGCCGGGCCTCGACCTCGTTCCAGGCTCGACCGAGCGGGTCGGACTCAGGAGGGGACAGGCACTGGAGGTCCGTCTGAACGTGCCGGATGAAGTCGAGGGGCCGATCCGCCGTGGTTCGAAGGTCGGTCGTGCCCTGATCCTGGTCGACGGCGAGCAGATAGCAGGGATTCCGCTGCTCGCGGCCGATCGAGTCTCGCCGCCGACCGCGATCGAGGAGGTGCGGGGCTTCGCAGGGGAGAGGTTCCTCCTCATCGGAGTTCTCCTATTCGCCATACTGTCGTTGGCCGTCCTGTTCGGCCGAAGGCGTGACCGGGAGGCGAGGGAAGCGGTGAGACGAATCGGGAGGAAACGGAATTGATCCTGACGGTGGCCCTCAACCTTGCGATCGACCGCTCGGTAATGGTTCCCAACCTGGCCCTGGGGCGTCGCCACCGATCGGTGGACAGCACGACGGTCGCCGGGGGCAAGGGCGTAAACGTTGCCCGGGCTCTGTCCAGGCTAGGAAGTCCGGTCATCGCTACCGGCTTCGTCGGAGGGCTGAATGGCGAGCAGGTGGTCAGCCAGCTCGAGCGGGAGCGGATCATGACCGACTTCACGCCGATCGCCGAGGAGACTCGTTTCAACCTCGCAATCGTCGAGCCGGCCACCGGCGAGCAGACCGAGGTGAACGAACGCGGCCCGATGATCACCTCCGACGAAGCCGAGGCCTTCGTCGAGAGACTCGACTACCTGGCCGGCGGAGCCTCGATCTGCGTTTTGGCCGGTAGCCTGCCACCGGGCCTCGACGAGGATTTCTACGCCCGGCTGGTCGGGGTCATGAAACGGCGCCACGTCGAAGTAGTCCTCGATGCCGACGGTGGTCCGATGGCCGAGGGGATGCGGGCCGGTCCCTCGGTGATCACACCCAACCGTGTCGAGGCCGAGGAACTGGTCGGTCGTGAGTTCGAAACGGTCGATGAGGTCGCCGGGGCTATCCCCGAATTGGTCGCTGAAGGCCCGGACCGGGCGATCATCACCCTTCCCGATGGCTGTGTTGCCGGTCTCGACGGGCCTGACGGGGAGGTCATCGTTCGAGCCTCGATCGAGTCGCTCGAGGCGCGCTCCCGGGGTGGGGCAGGGGACGCTTTCGTCGCCGGGTACGTCGCCGGCCGTCACCGAGGTCTGGAGCCGAGCGGCTGCCTGGCC
Source organism: Solirubrobacterales bacterium (assembly GCA_049425265.1). GTDB lineage: Bacteria > Actinomycetota > Thermoleophilia > Solirubrobacterales > 70-9 > 67-14. The sequence goes on along the minus strand of JBMSXD010000082.1, from coordinate 3,915 downwards.
CTCGGTGTGGCCTGCGGGGCCGAATCGACCCAGCATTTCGGCGCCGGGATCATCGATCCGCACGAAGCCGAGAGGCTCGCGTCGGAGGTCGAGCTCGAAGAGGTCGGCTCGGCCACCACGACGATCTGATCCCCTGACCGAGCTTCCCGGGATCTTCACACCAGCCTCTCGAAGTCGGCCTAACTTTGATCCCGACACGGAGTTCTCTCCTTCCGGGTCAAGCGACGACAAGTGACCGGGTCGGCCTCGGGCCCTGTAGCCCAGGACCAGACCGGGGTCACCTCCCCAGGGAAGTCCGGCCGACGGCCGGATTTCCTCGTGCCGGTCCGTCCGGGCCGGTCATCGATGACTAGACTCGTCCGGTAGCGGACGTAACCTCACGCTTTCACCAGACGCCCGGAGGATGCTGCATTGGAAATAGAGATTGGCCGAGGCAAGAAGGGCCGCAGGGCCTACGGTTTCGACGACGTGGCAATCGTGCCCTCCAGAAGGACCCGGGACCCCGACGACATCGACATCTCCTGGACCCTCGGTCCTTACCGTTTCGACCTGCCCCTGGTCGCCTCGGCGATGGACGGAGTGGTCAGCCCCGAGACCGCCGTCCTGGTCAACCGACTCGGGGGCCTCGGGGTGCTGAACCTCGAAGGGATCTGGACCCGGTTCGACGATGCCGGCGACCAGCTGGCCCGAATCGCAGGGGCCCCGAAGGACGAAGCGACCCGGATGATGCAGGAGATCTACGCCGAGCCGGTCAAGCCGGAGTTGATCGCGGCTCGGGTTGCCGAGATCAAGGCCGAGGGCGCCGTCGCCTGTGGCTCGCTGACGCCCCAGAAGGTCCGTGAGCATTACGAGGTTGCGGTCGAGGCAGGTCTCGACATCCTGGTAATCCAGGGTACGGTCATCTCGGCGGAGCATGTTTCGACTACGGTCGAGCCGCTGAACCTCAAGGAGTTCATCGCCGAGGTGCCAGTTCCCACCGTGGTCGGGGGGTGCGCCTCCTACTCGACCGGGCTCCACCTGATGCGGACCGGAGCCGTCGGGGTCCTGGTGGGGGTCGGTCCCGGGGCTGCCTGCACGACCAGAGGCGTCCTGGGGATAGGCGTTCCCCAGGCGACCGCGATCGCCGACGTCGCTGCCGCCCGGGCCCAGCACATGCTCGAGACCGGTGAGTACGTGAACGTGATCGGCGACGGCGGGATGCGGACGGGTGGTGACGTCTCGAAGGCGATTGCCTGTGGCGCCGACGCGGTGATGATCGGTTCGCCACTCGCGCGGGCGAAGGAGGCGCCGGGCCGTGGATTCCACTGGGGGATGGCCACTTTCCACCCTTCGCTCCCCAGGGGCACGAGGGTCGCCACCGTCCAGGACGGGACGATGGAGCAGATCCTGCTCGGACCGGCTCGCGAGAACGATGGCACCTTCAACCTGATGGGCGCGCTTCGCACTTCGATGGCGACCTGCGGGTACGAGGACATCCGTTCCTTCCAGCGGGCCGAGGTGATGGTTGCTCCGGCCCTGATGACCGAGGGCAAGAAGCTCCAGAGCGAGCAGTCGGTCGGCATGGGATCCAACGGCCGGGCGGCAGTTTCGGCCGGGGTCGGCGTCGCCGACGACTGATGCCGGAGGCCGAGACCGAGGAGGTCCTGGTCCTCGATTTCGGCGGCCAGTACTCCCAGCTGATCGCGCGTCGCATCCGCGAGTGCGGTGTCTTCTCCGAGATGCTGCCGGCCAGCGTTCCGATCGGGACCGTCCTCGAAAGGAGGCCGAAGGCGGTCGTCCTCTCTGGGGGGCCGGCCTCGGTCTACGACGAAGGAGCCCCCGAGTTCCCCGGTGAACTGCTCGACCTCGACGTCCCGGTCCTCGGCATCTGTTACGGAATGCAGGCAATGGCCAAGGCCCTTGGCGGCCGGGTCGAGGCGGCCGAGGCGGGGGAGTTCGGCAGGACCGACCTGACCGTTACCGGCGGGGGAGGGGCCCTGCTGGGCGGCCTCCCCCGCGAGCAGACCTGCTGGATGAGCCACCGCGATTCCGTGTTCGAGGCGCCGGAGGACTTCGAGGCGGTTGCCTCCACGCCCGGTTCCCCGGTCGCGGCGCTCGAATCCCCTTCCCGCGGGCTCTACGGGATCCAGTTCCACCCGGAGGTCGTCCATACCCCCTTCGGAACCGAGGTCCTCAACCGTTTCCTCAGGGAGGTAGCCGGCTGCGAAGGGACCTGGAGTCCGGCCTCGGTAGTTGCGGAGCAGGTGGATTCGATTCGTGACCAGGTAGGGGACTCGAAGGTGATCTGCGGGCTGTCGGGTGGGGTCGACTCATCGGTGGCCGCCCGGCTCGTTTTCGAAGCAGTCGGGGAGAACCTGACCTGCGTGTTCGTCGACCACGGTCTGATGCGAGAGAACGAGGCCGAGCAGGTCGTCGAGGCCTTCAGCGGCTTCGGGATCCCCCTTATACATGTCGATGCCGAGGACCGGTTCCTCGAGCGGCTGTCCGGGGTTACCGAGCCCGAGGCGAAGCGGAAGATCATCGGTGAGGAGTTCATCCGGGTGTTCGAGGAGGAGGCCCGAAAGATCGAGGGGGCCGACTACCTGGTTCAGGGAACCCTCTATTCGGACGTGATCGAATCGGGTGGTTCCGACCACGCCGAGACGATCAAGTCCCACCACAACGTCGGCGGTCTTCCCGAGGACCTCGACCTCGAGCTGGTCGAGCCCCTGAGGATGCTGTTCAAGGATGAGGTCCGGGCCGTCGGCACGGAGCTCGGGCTACCCGATCGCCTGGTCTGGCGCCAGCCCTTTCCCGGGCCCGGTCTCGGCATACGAATAGTCGGCGGTGAGGTGACCCGTGAGCGACTCGACATCCTCCGGGCGGCTGACTCGATCCTGCAGGAGGAGATCCGAGCCGCCGAGCTCTACCGGGACCTCTGGCAGTCCTTCTGCGTCCTCCCGGTGGTGCGCTCGGTCGGGGTGCAGGGTGACGGGAGGACCTACGCCTACCCGATCGTGATCCGGGCCGTCACCTCCGAGGATGCGATGACGGCGGATTGGGCCCGGCTGCCCTACGACCTGCTCGAGAAGGTCTCCAACCGGATCATCAATGAGGTCGACGGGGTCAACCGGGTCGTCCTCGACATCTCATCCAAGCCGCCCGCGACGATCGAGTGGGAGTAGGCCTCAGGCGGCTCCGCACCGTCGGCAGGTCCCCCGCAGGGTCACCTCGTGGCCCTCGATCGTAAATCCCTCCTTGGCGGGCAGTTCGTGGATCGCCTCCTCGAGTGCCTCGTCCTCGAACGGCAGGACCCGCCCGCACCTGGTGCAGACCAGATGGTGATGGTGGTGGCCTGCCGGATCAACCCTTTCGAAAGCTGCCGAGTCACCGCCGAGGTCGACCCTCTGGACCAGCCCCAGCTGTTCGAGTTGCTCGAGGGTCCTGTAGACGGATGCCCGCCCTACCCCTTCGAGTCGCTCGTCGATCTCCGGGGCGGTCACCGCGCAGTCACAGGTCGCCAGATACTCGATCACCTGGCGGCGCGAGCCCCCTCGCCTGTACCCGGCGGTATCGAGCCTCCCCAGCGCGAACTCGGCCCAAGTCCCGGGCAGGCGGCCTTTCTCTTCCGTGGCGTTGCCGTCCATCGCGCGATCCTAGACTCGTTCGATCGCGGGAATTCGGGAGCTCACGAGTTTCAGGGCCGCAGCTGCGCAGAAGAAAATCAGGATGAAGACCACTACCGATGCCCCGGCCGAGGTCTTCAGGTAGTACGAGCTGTAGAGACCTGCCAGGCCGGCAAGGATCGCGATCGAAGCCGAGGTCAGGATCATCGGGGTGACTCGTCTGGTCAGGAGGCGGGCCGACGCGGCCGGCCCGACCAGGAGGGCGGCAACGAGAAGCGTCCCCCGCGCCTAAACCGAGCCCAGGATCGGT
>JBMSXD010000081.1:0-7358 GCA_049425265.1 Solirubrobacterales bacterium | reverse complement strand
AGAAGGCGCGGTTGAGCGCATCGCCCTGAACGACGAACCCCAGCTGCTCCTGCGCATCCTGGAGCGCGTGACGCCCGGAGTGCTTGCCGAGGACGATCTGATTGGAATCGAAACCGACCTCGGTGGCATCCATGATCTCGAAGGTCGAGCGCTCCTTCAGTACACCGTCCTGGTGGATCCCGGACTCATGGGCGAAGGCGTTCCGACCGACCACGGCCTTGTTCGGCGGGACCGCGTAGCCGGTAAGCCTCGAGACCAGACGACTGGTCCTTGCCAACTCGCGAGTGTTGATCCCGGTCTGGAGGCCATGAACGTCACCTCGAACCTTGATCAGCATTGCGATCTCCTCGAGGGAGCAGTTACCGGCTCGTTCACCGATTCCATTGACTGCGCACTCCACCTGGCGTGCCCCGGCCAGGACTCCCGCATAGGAGTTGGCAACTGCAAGGCCAAGGTCGTCGTGGCAATGGACCGAGAGCTCGACCCCCTTCAAGGAGGGCGCGAACCGGTAGAGATCCTCGAAGTACTTTGTGTACTCCTCGGGGGTCGTGTAACCGACGGTGTCGGGAATGTTGACTACGGTCGCCCCCTCCTCGACGGCGATCGCGCAGACCTCAGCCGTGAATTCGACGTCGGCGCGGGTCGCATCCATCGGCGAGAATTCGACGTCCTCACAGAGGCTCTTTGCCTGCGATACGGCGGCACGGGCCCCCTGGACCACATCCTCGCGCGTGTTCCTCATCTGGTGCTCGATGTGAATATCCGAGGTCGAGATGAAGGTGTGGATCCGGGGCCTCTCGGAATCCCTCACAGCTTCCCAGGCGACATCGATATCGCCCTTCTGCGCCCTGGCGAGACCGCAGATCACCGGACCCTCGACCTCCCGGGCGATCCTCTGGACTGCTTCGAAATCCCCCGGCGAGGTGATCGGGAATCCGGCCTCGATCACGTCCACACCGAGTCGAGCAAGCTGGGTCGCGATCTCCACCTTCTCCGAGGTATTGAGCGATATCCCGGGCGATTGCTCACCATCCCTCAGGGTCGTGTCGAATATATGGACGCGATTTGCGTCGTTCACGGCTGCTTCGCCGTTCATTGCCACTCCTTCTTCCTATCGGTTGTGAATCCCTGTCTGCTCGCGGCTGACGCGCCGCCCGGCGATCATTCCCCCCGGAGGGGGAGCAGCAGAAGGAGTAGGTCCGCCCCGGACTTTCTGTTTGAGGGCTTCGCAGGATTCATCATTACCGAGACTACCGTACGACTCTCGCCGGGTCGGTATCCCGGAAGGACGGGATCAGAGCTTCAACGCCGACCCCTCGGCAAAGCCATCGAGCGAGAGGATCTCGGCCATCGTCTCCTCGGCTGGCGGAGCGTCGAGGGTAAGGACCATGACGGCCCGCTCTCCATCGGACTCAGCCCCGACAGCGGCCGAGCCGATGTTGATGCCGGCATCGCCGATCACTCGACCGACCGTCCCGATCATCCCCGGTCGATCCGAATACCTGAAGATCGCCATGAACGGCTCGAAGGGAACGAAGAACTCCTCGTCCCAGACGGAGGCCAGGTGTGGCTGTTGGTTCCGTCCGGCGACCGTCCCGCCAACACTGACCCGATCGTCACCGTCGCCGACCGTCACGGTAACCAGGTCGGTGAAGTCCCCTGACTCGGCCTCGCTGGTCTCGGCTACGTCGATTCCCCGTTCCTCCGCTAGCTGGGCGGCATTGACGAGGTTCACCTGCTGCTCTGTGTGGCCGGAGAGCAGGCCGGCGAGCACGGCAAGCCCGAGAAGCCTGGTGTCGTTCGACGCGACCCCACCCCTGAATTCGACCTCTACCCGGCCGAGCGGCCCCCCGACCAGACCGGCAGCGACCTTTCCGAGCATCTCGCATAGAGGCACGTACGGGGCCAGTGCCTTCATCGTCGCCGGGTCCACCGCAGGGATGTTCACGGCGTTGGTCACCACCCCTCCGGTCAGGGCGGCCGTGACCTGCTCGGCCGTATCGATCCCGGCCCGATCCTGGGCCTCGGACGTCGACGCGCCCAGGTGCGGTGTCACCACTACGTCGTCACGTTCGAAGATCGGGTGGCTCGTAAAGGGCTCTTCGGGAAAGACGTCCAGCGCCGCCCCCCCTACCTGGCCGGACTCGAGGCCCTCCTGGAGCGCATCGAGATCGATCAGCTCGCCCCTCGCGCAGTTGACGATCCGGACCCCGGGCTTCATCTGGGAGATCGCCCCGGCATCGATCCAGCCGATCGTCTCGGGCGTCTTCGGGAGGTGGATCGTGATCAGGTCGGCCTGCCCGTAGAGGTCGGAAATATCGTCCACCCCGGTAACCCCAAGGTCTTCGAAGCGCTCCGGAGAGACGAACTTGTCGAAGGCAACGACATCCATGCCGAAAGCGAGCGCCCTGCGGGCAACCAGCTGGCCGATTCGCCCGAAGCCGACGACCCCGAGAGTCTTTCCATAGAGCTCTGACCCCTTGTATGAAGAGCGGTCCCACTTCCCGGCGACCAGGGAAGCATGGGCCTGCGGCACGCTCCTGAACAGCGCAAGGGCAAGAGCAAGCGTGTGCTCGGCCGCCGCAACTGAATTGGACTCCGGGGCGTTGGCGACGATCACGCCGCGCTTTGTCGCAGCCGGGATGTCTACGTTGTCCACACCGGTTCCTGCCCTGCCGATCACCTTCAGCCTGTCCGCTGCCTCGATCAACTCGGGAGTGAGCGTGGTTGCCGAGCGGATCAGTATCGCGTCGAACTCGCCAATCCTCTCCGCGAGTTCGTCCTCATCCATTTCGAAGCCCAGCTCGACGTCGAACTGCTCCTTCAGGAGGTCGATCCCGGAGTCGGCGATCTGTTCCTTGACCAGGACTTTCATCCGGACCGCTTGCCCGATGCGGATTCGGTCACCGGTTCACCGAGGGCTCGTTCTGGACCACCCAGTCGATACAGGCAGTCAGGGCCTCGACGTCTGACGGATCGACCGAGGGGAACATCCCGACCCGAAGCTGGTTGCGGCCGAGCTTTCTGTAGGGCTCGACGTCGACGATGCCGTTGGAGCGGAGCGTCGCCGCAACTTGAGCAGCGTCGATCGCTTCGTCGAAATCGACCGTACCGACCACCAATGAACGCTTCCCTGGGTCACTGACGAACGGGGAGGCGAAGTCGCTCTCCTCAGCCCAGTCGTAGAGGTGACTCGAGGAACGGGAGGTACGGTCGACTGAGAATTCGAGGCCTCCCCCGGCCAGCATCCAATCGACCTGTTCGGCCAGGAGGAACAGGGTCGCCAGGGCCGGGGTGTTGTAGGTCTGCTCCTTGCGGGAGTTCTCAAGAGCAGTGGCAAGGGAGAGGAACGATGGCTGCCAGCGATCTCCCGCTCCGTCGAGCTCCTCGATCCGGCCGATAGCCGCGGGGCTCAAGACCGCCAGCCAAAGGCCTCCATCCGCGCCGAAGGCCTTCTGTGGGGCGAAGTAGTAGGCATCTGCCTGGCCGATGTCGACCGGCAGGCCGCCGGCACCCGAGGTCGCATCGACCAGGACCAGGGAGTCGCCCGAGTCGGCCGGCCTCTCGACCGGGACCATCACCCCGGTGGAGGTTTCGTTCTGGGCCCAGGCGAGCGCATCGGCATCCGGGTCGGCCCGTGGGGTCGGGGCATCGCCGGGCTCTGCCTCGACCACGATCGAATCGGAGAGGAAGGGGGCACCGGCGGTGACCGAGGCGAACTTGTTCGAGAACTCCCCGTAAGTCAGGTGGAGGGCCCTCTCCCGGACCAGCCAGGCGGCTGCAGCGTCCCAGAAGGCGGTGGCCCCTCCGTTGCCGAGGATTATCTCGTAGCCCTCGGGGAGGGCAAACAGCTCGCCCAGGCCACTCCGGACGCGTGCGACGAGGTCCCGGACCGGTGCCTGCCTGTGTGAGGTCCCGATCAGGTCCGACCGTCCGGCCAGCCGCTCGAGCGCCTCCGGGCGAACCTTCGAGGGACCGCAGCCGAACCGCCCGTCGGTGGGCCTCAACTCGGCGGGGATCGTCGCTGTGGTCGTGGCTTGGCTCATGGACTCCTGCAGATCGAATGAAAGACCGGGTCTAGGTTAATGGGCCGGACCAGCCCAGTCACGGCGTGGAACGATCAGAACTCGGTATCGATCCAGTGCATCATCGAACGGAGTTCGGCACCGACCTTCTCGATCTCGTGCTCCTTGCCCTCTTCCCTCAGCCTCTGGAAGTTCTCTCCCCCGGCCTGGTTCTCGGCGATCCACTCGGTCGCGAACTCACCGGACTGGATATCGGCCAGGATCTGTTTCATCGCCTGGCGGGACTCCTCCCCGACGACCCTGTTGCCCCGGGTGATGTCACCGTACTCGGCGGTGTTGGAGATCGAGTACCGCATCCCCTGAATCCCCTTCTCGTACATCAGATCGACGATCAGCTTGAGCTCGTGGAGGACCTCGAAGTAGGCGAGTCTCGGGTCGTATCCGGCCTCGACCAGGGTGTCGAACCCCGCCCTGACCAGCTCCGTGGCACCGCCACAGAGGACGGCCTGTTCACCGAATAGGTCGGTTTCGCATTCGTCCTTGAAGGTGGTCTCGATGATTCCGGCACGGCCGCCGCCGATCCCGATCGCGTAGGCCAGCACCAGATCCCGGGCATTCCCGGTCGCATCCTGATCGATCGCCATCAGGCAGGGAACGCCGCTCCCCTCGACGTACTGGCGCCGGACCATGTGACCCGGCCCCTTGGGGGCGACCATGCCGACGTCGACTCCCTCCGGCGGGGTGATCTGGTCGAAACGAATCGAGAAGCCATGGGCGAACATCAGCAGGTTCCCGGGGGCGATCCCGTCGGATATCTCTTCCTCCCAGACCTGCGACTGCATTTCGTCAGGTAGCAGGATCATCACGATGTCACCCCTGCTGGCCGCCTCGGCCACCGACAGCACCTCGAGCCCTTCGGCCTCTGCCTCGGCCCGGCTCGGGGAGTCCTCCCGCAGGCCGACCACCACATCGACCCCTGAGTCCTTGAGGTTGAGCGCATGGGCATGGCCCTGCGATCCGAACCCGAGGATTGCGACCGTCTTGCCCTCGAGCAGGGAGAGGTCGCCGTCATCGTCGTAGAAAATGCCTTCCTTAGTCATGGGCTGGATGCTATGCCCCAGCCGGGGGCTCCGCCTTCCCGCCCCTCACCGGCCGACCAGATCGGTCAATTCATCGAGGTCCGGTTTGCCTGCTCGATTCAGAGGCAGGGCCTCCACGGCCACGACCCGCTTGGGTACCTTGAACCCGGCCAGCTTTTCGTGGCACATCCGGCGCAGGGCCTCGACGTCTGGGTCTTCACCGCCGGCCCCGACCACTACCGCCACGATCGCTTGCTGCCATTCCGGATCCGGAACCCCGAAGACCACGGCCTCGGAGACCGATCGATCGGCCTGGAGGACCTCCTCCACTTCTACCGGCTGGACCTTCTCTCCACCGGTCAGGATGGCCCGGTCTCGGCGGCCTTCCACGAATAGGAATCCCTCCCGATCCAGATGCCCGAGGTCACCAGTCCTCAACCAGCCATCTCGATCAACCGCATCGAGGGAGACGGTCGGGCCCCGAACCAGGATCTCCCCGTCGTCGATCCTCACCTCGGAGACCGACAGCGGGCGACCGGCACTCGAGGGCCTCTCCCCCGCCTCGTCAGGCGTCGAGGTGGCGACCTGGGAGCATGCCTCGGTCAGGCCATAGGTGGGAACGGCCGGGATCCCGGCCTCGATCGCAGCGAGCACCAGGTCGCCCGCCACCGGACCACCCCCGACCAGGGCGAATCGAAGCCCCTCCGGGACGGTGCCGCTTTCCAGCGCTCGGCGGAGCATGGTCGGGACCAGCGATGCGCAGTTGATGCCCCTCTCCTCGACCGCCTCGCTTAGTCCTTCTGGCGTGAAGTGGTCGGCAAGGAACGCTCCAGTTCCCGCGATCACCGAACGAACCAGGATCGAGAAGCCGGAGACGTGGGAAAGGGATACGGGGCAGAACCAGCGATCCTCCGGCTCTACCCCGAGATTCAGCGCCGATCCGACCGCACTAGTGAAGTGGTTTTCCCGGGAGAGGGAGATCGGCTTCGGCCTTCCGGACGAGCCCCCCGTGAGGATTTGGCAGAGCACATCCGATGGCTCCGGAGGTCCAGCATCGAAACGCCCCGATGTCTCCCGAGCCGGTTCCAGCTCGGGGCCGATCTCGATATCCGGACCGACGGCATCGATCGCCCTTGTGATCTCCCCGGCCGGCAGGTCGGCCTCGACCGGGACCGCGACTGCCCGGAGCCTGATCAACGCATGGAGCTGGATCGCCTTCCCCAGTCCCTCGCCGAGACGGACCAGGACCTTGGAGCCCACGCCGACGCCCTTCGAAGCGAGCCCTGCCGCGACCTGCCCGGCCTGCCGGTCGAGCTCGGCGTAGGTGATCTGCTCCAGACCGTCATCGAGGGCGAGGGCATCCGGCGTCCGGAGCGCTGTCTGGGCAAGCCAGTCGTGCGACCTCATGGCTGAATCCTGACGATCCCGGATATCTTTCGGTTCCCGGCAGGCGCTTGGTCGCCGGGGACCGTCCCTTCGTCAACGAGAGGCAGATTTGCCCGACAGACACCGTCTCGCGCCACCAGAGGAGACCCTCTACGAACCGTGCGCCTGGGAGTCGGCGGCTGAATACAGTGACATCCGGTACGAACGTGCCGAATCGATCGCCAAGATTACGATCGACAGGCCTGAGGTACGGAACGCATTCAGGCCGCAGACCCTGGCCGAGCTGAAGGACGCCTTCTCCCGTGCAAGGGATGACATCGAGGTGGGCACGATCATCCTCACCGGAGCCGGAGACGAGGCCTTCTGCTCAGGTGGGGACCAGAGGATTCGTGGAGACGACGGCTACATCGGTGATGACGAGGTCGCACGGAGTGGGGTCGGGAGGCTCGACGTCGGGGACCTCCACGTCCAGATACGGCGACTCCCGAAGCCAGTCGTTGCGATGGTCGCGGGATACGCGGTCGGGGGAGGGCAGATCCTCCATCTCGTCTGCGACCTGACGATCGCCGCCGACAACGCCCGCTTCGGCCAGACCGGACCCAGGGTCGGGAGTTTCGACGGCGGCTTCGGCGCGAGCCTCCTGGCCCGAAACGTCGGGGTGAAGAAAGCGAAGGAGTTCTGGTTCCTCTGTCGCCTCTATTCGGCCGAGGAGGCACTCGAGATGGGGCTTGTCAATACGGTCGTCCCGCTCGATCGGCTCGAGGCCGAAACCGTTGCCTGGTGCAGGGAGATGTCCCACCTCTCCCCGCTCGCCCTACGTCTTACCAAAGCCAGCTTCAACGCCGAGGAGGACGGCCTGACCGGCCTT
>JBMSXD010000080.1:0-7399 GCA_049425265.1 Solirubrobacterales bacterium | reverse complement strand
GCACGAAGCCCCGTGGCCGATGCCGTGGCCGCTACCGCGACTCCGGTGACGCACTGCATGCACATCAGCTGTACCTGTCCCAGGCCTTGAGCTGCGACGTCGGGTCGAGGAAGGTGCCGCCCTGGTACCAGCCGGGCGCTGACCAATGTTCGAAATGGAGATGGCAGGCCGTGCTCCGGCCCGTCGTGCCAACGGTCCCGATCCTCTGCCCGGTTCTGACGAAGGAGCCCTTCTTGAGGGGGGACCGTTCGGTCAGGTGCATATAGACATGGCTCTGACCTCCGGTCCCGGCGAGGTTGATGACCAGGTAGTTGCCGGCGCCGCTTGCTTGGTAGTCGTTCCAGTACACCCGGCCTCCGCGGGCCGCCAGGAGTGGCTTGCCGCAATCGGCCAGGACGTCCACCCCCTGATGACCCCGACCGGCCCCGATCCCGTCGCCGTAGGTGTGGGGGGCCGGGACGGGAAAGACGAATCCGTACAACTGGAACGAGAGTCCCGAAGCGGGCTCATCCCGGTCGGCGCGCCCGCCCCCCGGCTCCCCGCTGGCCGTCGAGATGCTGAAGGAATACCTGCCCGGGGGCGCAGCCTTGCCGGACGAAGAGCGACCGTTCCACCGGTACTGGACGCTCTGGTTGGGAAGTACTCCGCGCATGAATTCCGACGCGACCACGGTCGAGGATCCCGTAACCAGGTCAATCCGCAGGTCGGTCGGGCCGGATACCCCCCCGAGTACGAAATCGAGAGTCGGTTTCCTGACGCCGAAGAGGTAGGCCCTCTCGGGGGTCGCCTTGACATCGAGGAGTCGGGGCGATCCGCTGCCGGCAGCAGGCCTGGGACCGATTCCCAGGCGCTCGGGCGAGTGGTCGGAGACGGCCCCTCCCGTCGCGATCACCCGAAGTGTGCCCGCCCTCGTGCCGGGAGGCACGATTGCAGTGATCGAGGTCTCGGTCACCGATTCCGGGGGGGTGCGGAGTCGGCCATTGGTGGCTTTGAAAGAGACGGAGCGGACCTGACCCATGTCGCTTCCGGAAACCTGGATCTTCGAGCCGACCGATGCAGTTCGCAGGGCGAGGCAGTCGGTCAGGCAGATGACGTCGGAGATCCGCGGAGGATTGGGCACCGGCAGCCCGCCGCCCGGCCCATTCAGTGCCGTCGCCGGCGCGGCGAGGCCGAGCAAAAGGGCCAGCCAGCCGATGAGAATGGCTGCCTTCCTGGCGTGCGGTCTGTTCGGTCGCGGGTTAATCGCTTTCACCTGCTTCTCGATCCGTGTGGCCGGCGGGGTCCCTACCGTCTAGGCCCTTCGATCGGGCCTTCCCGATTCCTGCGGCTTCGCGGGGGAGTTCCACCGCGGTCCTGACCGACTCGGCTTCGAAGCTCCGAAGTATAGGAGGGACCACCGCTGCCAGTCCGACCGCGATGCCACTGCCTGTCCCCTATTATCCGCTGGTCCGGTCCGGGAATCCCTTCCCGCCGCCGGATCGAGAACCCATGAAGACTTTCGTCGCAACACCCGACACCAGAAACCGCAAGTGGTTCGTGGTCGACGCCGAGGGGCAGACCCTGGGTCGCTTGGCGACCCGGCTCGCCGATCTACTCCGCGGCAAGGGGAAGTCCGAATACACGCCCCACGTCGATACAGGGGACTTCGTGGTTGTGGTCAACGCCGAGAAGATTCGGGTCACCGGTGACAAGCTCGATTCCAAGATCTACTGGCGCCACAGCGGATACCCCGGGGGAATCCGCAGCATGACTCTGAGGGAGATGCTGGAGCGCCGACCGGAAGAGGTGATCCGGAAGGCCGTGAAGGGAATGCTGCCCCGAAACCGCCTGGCCCGGAAGCAGCTGACCAAGCTGAAGGTATACGCGGGACCCGAGCATCCTCACGAGGCGCAGGGGCCCGAGAAGCTGGAGGTCGAGACCTGATGGCCGACGAACCGGAAAACGGGGAGGAGGTCGAGGAGCCGGTGGTCGAGGAGGAAGAGGTCGTCGTATCCGACTCGGAGTCCGAAGCCGCCGATGGCGACGTGCCCGAGGGTCAGGATGGTGGGGCGGATGGCGCCCCGGAAGCCGAGGAGACCGACCAAACCGAGGCTTCCACCGATGACGATTCCCAGGCGGACTCATCGCAGTCCGAATCCGGGGCATCCGTGAAGGGCGATGAGAAGGCCGCCAAGGCAAAGGACCTTCCCCCCGGTGCGGACCTCGAGCCGATCTCGCTCGAGCCCGAGGTAGAACTCGACGCCGAGGAGAAGGCCCGACAGGAGGCCGAGGCCGAGGAGAAGGCAGCCAGGGAAGCTGCACTCACCCGCGACGAGGTCGACGATGGGGAGCCGATTGCCGCGGTCAGCTCGGCAACGCTACCCAAGGATGCGCGGATTCAGGCAACCGGCAAACGCAAGCGATCGGTCGCCCGGGTCGTGATCCTGCCGGGCAAGGGGACGATCACCGTCAACGGCCGCGATTTCGAGGAGTACTTCCCGAGGGCAAGGCACAGGACCATCGTCAGCTCGCCCCTCGTTGCCACCGGGTTCGACGGCAAGGTCGAGGTCCGGGTCCTGGTCCAGGGCGGTGGCGTGAGTGGCCAGGCCGGCGCTGCCCGGCACGGCATCGCGAGGGGCTTGACCGAAGCAGTTCCCGAGCTCAGGCAGGAACTGAAGAAGCGGGGCTTCCTGACCAGGGACTCGAGGGCCAAGGAGCGCCGGAAGGCCGGCCTCAAGAAGGCCCGCAAGCGGCCCCAGTTCTCCAAACGCTGAAAGGCCCGGTGGCCGGGCCGGAGGCGAGACTGTTCGGGACCGACGGTGTTCGGGGTCCGGTCGGCGAGCTGCTCGACGCGAGACTCGCGCTGGCCCTCGGCCAGGCTGCGGCCGCGTTGGTCGATTCCCCCCGTCCCCGGGTGCTCGTGGTCAGGGACACGAGGGAGTCGGGTCCCGCTCTCGAATCTGCCTTTGCCGCCGGTGCGGCATCGTCGGGGGCCGACGTCTTCCTCACCGGTGTCCTGCCCACCCCCGCCGCCCCGATCCTCGGCAGCCTCTACTCGTTCGAGTTGGCTGCCGTTGTCTCGGCCTCCCACAATCCCTTCACAGATAACGGGATCAAGCTGTTCGGCGCCGATGGGAGGAAGCTGGACGACGAGGCGGAGCGGGCGATCGAGCGGACGGTGGTTTCGGGACCGAGTCGAGCGCCTGAAGACGCCTGGGGTCGGGTCGAGCGGCTGAACACCGCCGAGGCCGACTACCAGCGGGCGGTGATCGACCGGTACCGCCTCGAACTCTCCGGCCGTCGGATCGCCCTCGATTGCGCAAATGGAGCGACCTTCCGGGTAGCTCCCGAGGTCTTCCGTCGACTAGGGGCCGAGGTAGTCACCTTCAATGCCGAGCCCGATGGGCGAAACATCAATCGGGACTGTGGGTCGACCCACACCGGCCCGCTGGCCGAGGAAGTCCGTGATGGTGGATTCGACATCGGTTTCGCCTTCGACGGCGATGGCGACCGGATGCTGGCGGTCGATCGAACCGGTGAGGTCAGGGACGGCGATGAAGTCCTGGCGCTGGTGGCGCTCAAGAGGAGTCGGGCCGGAACCCTCGGGGGAGGCGTGGCCGTCACCGTGATGACCAATCACGGTTTCCACCGGGCGATGGAGGATGCCGGAGTCGAGGTCGAAGTGACCCCGGTCGGCGACCGACACGTACTCGAGGCCCTCGACCGGCTCGGCTGGGTCCTCGGTGGCGAACAGTCAGGGCACGTGATCTCGACCGACTACGCCCCGACCGGTGACGGACTCGCCTCCGCCCTCGCCCTGCTCGAGGCCCTGGACGGGGAAGACCTGGCCGAAGCATCGCCGATGGTCCGCCTTCCCCAGGAGCTGGTCAACGTGCCGGTTGCCGACCAGACCTCGCTCGAGGACAACGACGTCGTGAGGGCGGCGATCGAGGCAGTCGAGGATGAGCTGGGCGGGGAAGGGAGGGTCCTGGTCAGGCCGTCCGGAACTGAACCGCTGGTCAGGGTGATGGTCGAGGCCCGGACCGGCGAGGAGGCGGGCCGGATCTGCCGTCAGCTCGCCGACACCGTGGAATCCGAGCTGGGCTGAGGGCCGCCGGTAGCCTTACCGGCCAGTCATGTGCGGAATCATCGGATATGTGGGCCCACGGCCCTGCCAGGCGATCCTCGTCTCCGGCCTCGAGAAGCTGGAGTACCGGGGCTACGACTCGGCCGGACTGGCGATCATGGCCGGAGGCTCCTTCGAGAAAGTCAGGGCGGTCGGAAATCTCGCGATGCTGGGGGAAGCACTGGACGCAGCCGGGCGCCTCGATGGCGACTCGGTGAACGGCGGCTGCACCGGGATCGCCCACACCCGCTGGGCGACCCACGGTCGGGTCACCGAAGAGAACGCCCATCCGCACTCGGCCGACGACGGCTCGGTCGAGATGGTTCTCAACGGAATCGTCGAGAACCATGCCGAGATTCGCGACCGCCTCGAGGCCGATGGTGTCGAGCTCAGCTCCGAGACCGATGCCGAGGTGGTCGCCCACCTGATCGCCCGGAACTTCGAAGGCGACTTGACCGAGGCGGTTCGGGAGACCGTCGGGGAGCTCCGGGGCCACTTCTCCTTCGTGGCCATGCACAGGGACCTTCCCGGAGTCCTCGTCGGCGCTCGCTGGGAGACCCCGCTCACGGTGGGCCTGGGCGAGGGGGAGACCTTCATCGCCTCAGCGATCCCCGCCTTCATGGCAGAGACCCGGGAGGTGCTACCGGTGGAGAACGGCGAGATCGTCACCGCAACGGCTGACGGGGTGAAGCTCGAGAGCTTCGCCGGGGATCCGGTGGAACGCGCGGCCGAGACCGTGACCTGGGACGAGGAGGCAGCAGAGAAGTCCGGCTACGAGACCTTCATGATGAAGGAGATCCACGAGCAACCCGAGGCGATCGCGGAGACGGTGCTCGACCGGGTCAGACCGGGGGAGGGGGTGGACCTTTCCGACTCGGGCCTCGATGAACAGTTCCTGGCCGGGCTTCGCCGAATCGTCGTGGTCGCCTGTGGCACCTCCTACCATGCGGGCCTGGTCGGTCGGTACGCGATCGAAACCTGGGCCCGGGTGCCGGTCGAATGCGACATCGCTTCGGAATACCGCTACCGGGACCCGGTGGTCGGACCGGGGGACCTGGTCATCGGGATAACCCAGTCCGGCGAGACCGCCGACACCCTCGCCGCGATGAGGCTCGCCCGGGAGAAGGGAGCCACCGTTCTGGCAGTCACGAACGTGATGGGAAGCCAGGCGACCAGGGAAAGCGATGCAGTGCTCTACACCCGGGCGGGACTCGAGATCGGGGTCGCGGCGACCAAGACATTCGTCGCCCAGGTCGCGGTGATGTACCTGTTCGCCTTCAAGCTGGCCGAGCTGAGGGGAACCCTCCCCGGCGACGTGCTCGAGGAGCTCGAGCAGTCCCTCCGTGACATCCCCGAGCTGATGGACGCGACGATCGACTCCGTTTCCGAGGTCGTCGAGTCAGTGGCGGAGCGCCATGTCGACCAGGACTTCTTCCTCTACCTCGGTCGGCACATCGGCCTGCCGGTCTGCCTGGAAGGCGCTCTCAAACTGAAGGAGGTCTCCTACATCCCGACCGATGCCTACGCCGCCGGGGAGATGAAGCACGGTCCGATCGCTCTGCTCGATGAATCGACGCCGGTCGTCTGCGTCGCGACCGACAGTCCCGTCCTCGACAAGGTCCTCTCGAACCTCGAGGAGGTTCGGGCACGCGGGGCAGACACGATCGCTATCGCGACCGAAGGCTCCGACCGGGTCGAGGCGGTCGCTGATGAAACGATCTTCGTGCCAGCGACGGACTGGGTCCTCCAGCCCCTGTTCGCGATCATCCCCCTGCAGCTCCTCGCCTACCACGTCGCCCGCAAGCGGGGCTTGAACGTCGACCAGCCCCGGAACCTCGCCAAGACGGTGACGGTCGAGTAGGGCCGCGCCGGCCCTAGGATTCCCCCATGGCCACGGTCGGGATCGGGATCGACCTAGTCGAGGTGGCCCGCCTCGAGCGGGCCCTCGGGCGTTACCCCAGGCTGGCTGCGCGACTGTTCACGGAGGAAGAGGTCTCCTATTGCGAGGCCCGCCGTCGACCGGGGCGGCACCTGGCGGCCCGCTTCGCCGCCAAGGAGGCCTGCGTGAAGGCCCTCGGGCTGGGGGTAGGTCATCCACTGACCGAGATCGAGGTGGAGGCCGGAAGTCCCCCCGAGTTGAGGCTCCGGGGAAGCCTCGGGGATCGTGCAGCGGAGGAGGGGTTGAAGTTCTCGGTGAGTCTGACCCATGAGCGGGAGCTCGCCTCCGCCGTGGTCCTGGTCGAGAGGTGACCCGATGAAGCCCTGGCTCGATCCCCTTTACGACGCGGCGGGCATGGCTGCCGCCGATCGGTGGGCGATCGATGAGGCGCGGATACCTTCCCTCGAATTGATGGAAACGGCCGGCCGGGCCGTTGCCGATATCGCGATGGGCATGGCGGGTAGCCGATCCGTACTCGTGGTCTGCGGAAAGGGAAACAACGCAGGAGATGGCCTGGTCGCAGCCAGACACCTGGCGGAGGCCGGGCTCGAGGTCGAGGTCCTGCTGCTCTGGCCCGGCGACGAGCTCAGCCCGGACGCGGCTGCGAACCTCGACCGCCTGCAGGGCATCCCGGTCGATCAGGGTTCCGGCTCCCTCCCCGGACGGGAGCCGCCGGGCCTGGTGGTGGACTCGATTCTCGGGACGGGCTTCGAGGGGGAGCCTCGCGAACCGGTGGCGACCGCGATCGAGTGGATCAACCGGGCCGGCTGTCCGGTTCTCGCCTGTGACATACCGTCCGGCGTCGATGCCTCGACAGGGGTGGCGGGATTATCCGTCGAGGCGGATCGGACTGTGACCTTCCACGGCCCGAAGGTGGGACAGTTCGTTCGACCGGGCAAGGGGCTCACCGGCGCCCTCGAGGTCGTCCCGATCGGAATCCCCCCAGATGCTCCATCGGGCGATGCGGCCGGAATCACCACCGAGCGGGTCCTCGGCATCCTGCCATCACGCGGGCCGGAGTCGACCAAGTTCACCTCGGGACGGGTCACTCTGGTCGGTGGCTCGCGGGGCCTTACCGGCGCAGTCGTACTTGCTTCCCGTGGGGCGATCCGGTCTGGTGCCGGTTACGCGACCGCGGCGGTCCCTGACTCGCTTGAGCCCGTCATCACCGCGTCCCAGGCCGAGGTGATGACCCTTGCCTGTCCCGAAGGGAAGAAACCCGGCACCCTCGGACCGGAGGCCGCCGAGATGATCCTCGACCACTGCCAGGGAGCGGCAGCGGTCTTGCTCGGCTCGGGGCTCGGTCGGGCCGACGGGACGGCCGCGCTCGTACGCCAGCTGGTCGAGGAGGTCGA
>JBMSXD010000079.1:0-7496 GCA_049425265.1 Solirubrobacterales bacterium | reverse complement strand
GTCGAAGACGGCACTGATCGCCACTACCCCGTCGGCGGTCCGTTCGTAGATCTCGGCAGGGTTGAAGACCTCGCCCGAGGGTTGCACCGAGACCGAGACGATCTTCCGCTCGATCACTTCACCACCGTCACCGGTTGCAGCCGTTTCGCTACTCCCGCTCTCGGCGCAGCCGGAGACCCCTGCTGCGAGGAGTACCGCGCCCGCGATCAGGCCGACCTTGACCGGCCTTCGGTCCCTGCCGAGAAGTCGATGCATCCCGAGTCAGGATACGAAAACGGGCCCACCGGTCCGGCCCGATCAGAAGGAGTGCTCGAAACCGTGCTCTCCCGAAGACACGGAGCGGGGGTCCGGAAAGCCCGCGGGCAGCTCGACTCCCTCGCCCTCGACCACCGCGCCGATCACGGTCAGGCCGCTTCCGGCCTCCTCTGCGGTCGCAACCAAACGGTCGCGTCGGTCGGGCGGAAAGGCGAGGGCGAGCTCGTAGTCGTCCCCGCCGATCAGGGCATCGGGAAGCGGATCAACCACGCCGATCAGCTCGCCTGCCTCCCGAAGGTCGGGATCGACCGGGACGGAGTCCGGGACCAGCTCGATCCCCACCCCCGACTCCCTGGCGATGTGACCCAAGTCGGCCAGCAGCCCGTCCGAGAGATCGATCATCGCGCTCGCTCCCTCCCGTCCGAAGGCGACGCCCTCCTCGAGTCGGGGGACTGGCCGCAGGTACCGCTCGACCAGCCGGGTAACCGCCTTCCGCTTGCCCGGGAAAGACTCGACCCCATCCGCGGTTCGGGATCCCGACCCCCCGCGAACGGCAAGCCCAGCCCTCGCCCCACCGAGGCTGCCCGTCACGCCGACCAGATCTCCGGGTTTTGCGCCGGCCCTGGATACCGGAGCCTGTCCCTCGGGCAGGGACCCGATCGCGGTCACCGAGAGGAAGAGGGCCGGGGAGCGGACTACATCACCGCCGGCGAGGTCAACCCCGAATTCCGCTGCCGCCTCGACCACCCCGTCGGCCAGCGAGAACCAGAACTCCCGGTCCCGGCCGACCGGGACCCCGAGCGCGATCAAGACCTGATCCGGAGCCGCGCCCATCGCCCCCAGATCGGAAAGGGAAACCGCGATCGCCCGGTAGGCAATTCCGGAGGGATCGTCCCAGTCATCGGGAAAGTGGACCCCTTCCATGGAGGTGTCGACCGTCACCACCGGGCCGGGGGAGGGTGGGAGGACGGCCGCATCGTCGCCGGGGCCCACCGGCAGGTCGGAGGGGCCCAGCCTCTCCCGCAGCCGATCGATCAGCTCGAACTCTCCAGTTCCTTCGGTCATACCCCTCTGAGAGTATGGCCCGGTCGATGACCGACCAGGCGACCAGCGCCCAGCAGCGCCAGGAGGGCAATACGGAGGCGAAACCGACCTTCCTCGAGCGGGTCGGCTCCGTTGCCGCCAGCTTCGGTCGAAGGGCACCGAAGCGGCGCTGGGTCCGGTTCCTGCTCGGCACGGTCCTGACCCTCCTCGTGGTGGGCTTCCTGGTCGCGACCGTGGTCTCCCAGTGGTCGGAGATCGAGCAGGCCGGAATCTCCTTCGAGGTGCTCTGGTTGATCCCGGCACTGGCAATGCTGGGCCTCTACTTCGGGCTCGCCGGGGCAGCCTGGGGGTTGATCCTCTCCAAGCTCGACAGCCCGATAAGCCAGGGCAAGGCCCAGCGGACCTTCGCCCAGCCGCTGTTGATCCGCTACATCCCCGGGACCGTCCTCTTCGTCCTGGCGAGGATCCTCCTGACCGAACGGGCAGGGGTTCCCCGCCGGGTTGCAACCGCGGCCATCTTCTACGAAGCCGTCGTCTCGATCTCGGCCGCACTGTCGATCGCCGCCTGGTTCCTGATCGCCCATCCCGACCTGGTCGACTACTGGACCAGGTGGCTGCCCCTGGCGATCGTGCCGATGTTTCTCGTCCTCCTTAGCCCGCCCGTATTCGGCCCGGTATCGAAGAGCCTGCTGGGGATGCTCGGCCGCGAACCGCTGCCACGAATAATCGGGTTTCAATCGGTAGTTGGGTTGTTCGCCCTGTACCTCGTGATCTGGGCAGTAATGGGGGCCGGTGCCTACCTCGCAGTCCGCTCGGTCCTGGCGGTCGGGCTCGACGACGCGATCATCGTCGTCTCCTCTCAGGCGATCGGCTTCCTCGCGGCGATCGCCTCGGCGGTCTTCCCGGCCGGGCTTGGGGTCAAGGATGCCGCCTTCGCCTGGTCGGTCAAGGTCGCCCTTCCGGGCGAGAGCTTTGCCGTCGGCGCCGCCCTTGCGATCGCCGTAAGAGCTGTTCAGACCGTCGCCGAGCTCGGCTACATAGGCCTGGTCAGCCTGATCACCAAGCCACTGAAGGAATCAAAGGAGGACAGGGGTCCGGCGATTCCGCCGACCGAGCCCGACCGGGTCAGCCCGGGCTGACCCCGCCGCCCGAGGGCGCTACACCGCCTCCACCGGATGGCGGGGCCGGAGCTGGCGCCGGAGCAGGAGCAGGAGCCGGTGCAGGGGCAGGCTCCGGTGTGTTGCCGCCGTCCTGGCCATCCTGCGGCCGGTCGGTGTCGCCACCATCCGTTCCTTCCTCGGCCATCGGGTCGTCGTACTCGCTAACGGTGTCCCCGGAGACCGTGTAGTCGCCGGCGAAGGAGTCCCAGATCATCGCCTCGGACGGGACGGGGAAGTCCTCGCACGGGATGCCGCCGTAGGAATAGAAGAGACCCCAGATATCGGCCGGGAAGGTTCCGCCGGCCACGGTGATCCCGTGGACCGAGCTCATCGAGACCTCATTCGACTCGGGGTAGCCGACCCAGGTCGCGGTCGAGAGGTTGGGCTGGTACCCGGCGAACCAGGCATCCGTGTAGTTATCGGTCGTGCCCGTCTTCCCGGCCTGGCCGAGGCAGCCGGTGTAGGCACCGGTTCCGGTTCCACCAGTGATGTTGGCGTGGAGGATCTGGGTCACCTCGTATGCCGCTGCCTCGCTCATCACCCGCTCGGGCCTGGAGGGATCGGGCCGGTCGACCTCGCCATCGGGGAAGACGACCTTGCGGATCGCCACGGGGTCTCGGTGGACCCCGCCGGCGGCCAGGGTGCCGTAGGCGGAGGCCATCTCCAGCGGTGAGACGCCGACCTCGAGTCCACCGAGCGACTCGGCCGGGTAGCCGTTCAGCTTTGAAGTGATCCCCATCTTCCGCGCCATCTCGGCAACCTTGTCGGGACCGACGTCGAGAGCGAGCTGGGCGTAGACGGTGTTGTCAGAGGCAAGGGTCGCCTGGGAGACGCTCATCGTGCCCGAGTAGGAATCGGAGTAGGTCGCGACCTCCCAGGGTCCGTACTGCGGGTCGTCGAGATTGAGAGGCTTCGACTCGTAGTAGGTCGAATCCGGGTCCATCCCCTCTTCGATCGCAGCGGCGAGGGCGAATGTCTTGAAGGTCGAGCCGGGCTGCCGGCGCCCCTGGGCGGCGAGGTTGTACTGGGTCTCGTCGTAGGAGGCCGAGGAGACCATCGCCTTGACCTCACCCGACTGGGGGTCGATCGCGACCAGGGCGGAGGCCGGGTCGTAGCTGTAGGGGAGGGTCGAGCCGATCGCCTCGACACCGGCGTCCTGGAGCGCCGGCTCGATCGTCGTGTAGACCTTGAGCCCACCCTGGCGGACCCTCTCGACCCCGTATTTCTTGATCAGCTCGCTCTCGACGTAATCGAAGAAGAAGGGCTGGGTTCGCTCGAAGAGGTCGTCCCTGAGATCGACCTGGAGTCCCTTTGCCTTCGCCGTACTCGCCCGGGCGGGAGAGATCATCCCCTGCTCCGCCATCGCGTCCAGGACCTCGTTTCGACGGGCGATCGCGCCTCCCGGGTTCAGCACGGGGTTGTAGGTGGTGGGAGCCTGGGGCAGTCCAGCCAACAGGGCGGCCTGGGGCAGGGTCAGCTTCTCGACCGTCCTCGAGAAGTAGACCTTGGAGGCAGCCTCGACCCCGATCGCGGTCCGTCCGTCGTTGGTGCCGTAAGGGGCCGAGTTGAGGTAGGCCTGGAGGATCTGGGCCTTCGAATGTTCGGTTTCGTAATCGATCGCCATCCGGGCTTCGACGATCTTCCTCTCGACCGAGCGATCCGGGTTTGCGATGTAGAGGTTCCTCATCAACTGCATCGTGATCGTCGAGGCGCCCTCGGAGATCTGGCCCGATTCGACGTTTCGGATCAGCGCCCGGAGCCCACCCTGAACGTCGATCCCGTCGTGGCTGTAGAACCGCTCGTCCTCGATCGCGATCGTTGCGTTTCGAAGATCCTTCGGGACCGTGTCGAGCGGAACCGGGATCCGGAACTCGTCCGAGTCGACCAGACCCAGACGGGAGCCGTCCCCAGCAAAGACGATGGAGTTGAGGCCCTGGTTGACCGGTTTCATCCCGTTCACGTCCGGCGCATCTCCGGCGACGCCGACGACCCAGCCTCCTCCTGCGAGCAGGATGAAGCCGGCGACCACGCCGGCTACCACGGCCGCGCCGCCCACCTTTCGCTTCGGGTTCCCTGACCGACGCCTGACGCGCCGCTGACGCTTCGTCACGAGGGAAAGGGTACCGATGGAGGGACCCCTCCCCGCGGAAACCGGCTTCACGAGCCGGACGTCCCAGGCGCGACCCGGTGCGCGGGCGCACCACCGGCCGGGCCGGGGGAGTGTGAGAATGGGGTAGTGAAATGGACCACGAACAGGCCCGCCGGAGAGGAGCCACCCCTACCGGTCGGGCAGCCGGTCGATGAGGAGGAGAACGACACCTTCCCCTACGCGACCTGGGGACCCTTCGGGGCAGTCGGTGCAACCCTGCTGGCTCTGTTCGCCGGAATGCTGGCGAGCGTCCCCTTCTACCTGATCGGCGGGATCGAGTCCGACCGGGATCTCGAGGGCGCAACCGCGATCGCGATCCAGGCCGTGACCGGTCTGGGCCTCGCGCTGATTCCGATCGTCTTCGCCTGGAGCTGGTCGGGTGGGCTGAGCGCCGGGTTCAGGGCGCTCGGGTTCCGCTCGTTCGACGTCGGCAAGGCTTCGGCCTGGGCCGCCGGAGCGGTCGGCATCTACTTCGCCTTCGCGATCCTCTACTCGGTCGTCGTCGGACAGCCCGAACAGGAAGAGATCGTCGACCGTTTCGGACCGCTCGGGTTCCAGATCCTGCTGATCGTGATCCTTGCCCCGATCGCCGAGGAGATCGCCTTCCGTGGGTTGCTATTCGGTGGGCTGAGGCGACGGCTGCCGATGATCCCGGCCGCCCTGATCGGCGGGCTGTTCTTCGGCCTGCTCCATTTCTCGACCGGCTGGTCGGCCGTGCCGGTCCTGATCTTCCTCGGCACCCTCTTCGCGATCCTCTACGAGAAGACCGGCTCCCTCTGGCCACCGATCATCCTCCACGCGATCAACAACGGCTTCGCCATGGTGGTCCTGAGCGCCTCGTAGGATCGATCGGGTGAGCGGAACGGAAGAGGACAGGCTGCGGCTGGTAGAGCTGCTCAGGGAGCACTCCCTGGTGCTCGGCGAGGTAACCCTGGCGAGCGGTGCGACGGCCTCCTATTACATAGATGCACGCCGTACGGTGATGAGGCCGGAAGGACTCGCCACCTGTGGGCGGCTGATCGCCGACCGCGCGAGCGGACTCGGCGCCGACTCGGTCGGGGGCCCCGTGACCGCCGCGATCGCGCTTGCCTGTGCGGCGATCGCAGTTCCCGAAGGAGAGGGGCTGAGGGGCTTCTTCGTCCGACAGAGCCGCAAGGAGCATGGCCTCCAGAAGTGGATCGAGGGGGCGGCCGAGCCGGGCGATCGAGTGCTGGTAGTAGAGGACACCGTCACGACCGGTGGCTCGACGGTCGAGGCGATCGGCCGGGTCAAGGAGGAGGGACTCGAGATCGTCGGGGTGGTAGCCCTGGTCGACCGCCTCGCCGGCGGCGGCGAAGCGATCGCACAGGCTGCCGAAGCGCCCTTCGAGGCCTTGACGACGGTCGACGAGATCTACCCCGACCGACCCGACGCCTGAGCCGTCCCGTCCCTTCAGCCGTCGGCGCCGGTCCTGGTGACCGAGTTCCTGCCCAGGGAGCCTCCGAGGATCCGGCGGGTTAGCCCCGGCGCGAGGATCCGGATGACCCCTACAAGCCCGTAGATCCGGGGAACGTAGCGCTCGGCCAGTCCTCCTGGACCGGTCTCCCAGATCGCCTCTGCGGCGGCCTCCGGGCTCCCGACCAGGCGCCGGAGCAGGGGTTTCCCGGTCAGCTCTGCGGCCGGAAAGCCCTCGGTCTCGATGAAACCCGGCATCACCAGGCCGACGTGGACCCCGTGCGGTGCCTCCTCCTGGAAGAGCGCATCGGTCCAGCCGGTGAGGGCGAACTTGGCCGCGGAGTAGGCACCGGAGCCGGGCCGGGAGATCCGGCTCGCCGTGCTGGAGACCATCACCACCGAGCTCGGAGCCGATCGGCGGAGCATCGGCAGGAGCTCACCCGTCAGCCGGACCTGGGCGTCGAAGTCGAGCTCCATCGTCTTCTGGACGTTCTCCCAGCCCCCCTCCTCGAAGGTGGCCCGCCAGGCGGCCCCGGCGTTGTTGACCAGACAATCGAGTCGGCCGCCATGGTGCTCCTCCAGGTGGGCCCGGATCCGCGTGGGGGCATCTTCGTCGGTCAGGTCGAGGGCGAGCCAGGTGGCCGGGCAGGGGAGCTGGGAGGCGAGGCGCTCCAGCCTCTCTCCGCGCCGGGCGACGAGGACCAGCTCCGCCCCGGGTTGACGACCGAAACGCCGGGCAACCGCCTCGCCGATCCCACTCGAGGCCCCGGTTATCAGGACGACGCCGGGAGGGTTCAAGCCCGGTCCTGCCCGGCCGGGAGGTCGAGCAGGTCCCGCACCGCCTCTTCGAAGACTTCGGTGTGGCGGTCGACATCGGCCTCGGTGGTCGAGGGGGACATCAGGGCCATGTTGTGGAAGGGGGTGATCATCACCCCACGGTTCAGTGCATGGAGATGGAGGAACCGCTCGAGCTCGGGGTCGGAGGCGTCGTGGGCCTGGGTGCCGTTCAGGGCCGGTTCGGGCTCGAACCGGTACTCGGCTCTCGAGCCGAGCTGGGTCACGTTCCAGGGAAGGCCATATTTCTCGAAGACCCCACGCAGGCCGTCACTGAACCGGGTTGCAAGTGGGATCGTCAGCTCGAACGCCTCCTCGGTCAGGACATCGGAGAGGGTCGCCCGAATCGCCGCCATCGAGAGGGCGTTGCCGGCCAGGGTGCCGCCGACTCCGCCTGTGTCCTCGTAATCGGCCTCGGCGTCGGAGAGCATTCGCTCGGTCACCTCGACGGTCATGCCCAGGGCTCCGGCCGGGACGCCGGACCCGATCGCCTTGCCAATCGTGAACAGGTCGGGCTCGAGTCCCCATGCCCTGGTGCAGCCACCCGGGCCGGCAGAGAAGGTGTGGGTCTCATCGATGATCAGCAGGGTCCCGTGCTTTCGGGTCAGCTCACGGAGCGC
>JBMSXD010000078.1:0-7549 GCA_049425265.1 Solirubrobacterales bacterium | reverse complement strand
GGCGGGGTGATCATGGACGTGGTCGATGCCGAGCAGGCCCGAATCGCCGAGGAATCGGGGGCATGCGCGGTAATGGCGCTCGAACGGGTACCGGCGGACATCCGCCGGGACGGTGGGGTCGCCCGGATGTCCAACCCGGCGATGATCCGGGGTATCCAGGAGGCCGTCTCGATTCCGGTTATGGCCAAGGCCCGGATCGGACACATCGCCGAGGCCCAGGTCCTCGAGTCCCTCGATGTCGACTTCATCGATGAATCGGAGGTCCTCACTCCGGCCGACGAGGCAAACCACATCGACAAGTTCGAGTTCGAGATCCCATTCGTCTGCGGCGCGACCGATCTCGGGGAGGCGCTCCGCCGGATCGGCGAGGGGGCGGCGATGATCCGCTCGAAGGGCGAGGCCGGTACCGGCAACATCGTCGAGGCGGTCAGGCACATGCGGGAGATCACGGGAGGTATCCGGAGGCTGGGGACCTTGAGCGCAACCGAACTTCCGAGTGCAGCGAAGGAGTTGGGTGCCCCGCTCGAGATCGTCCGGGAGGTCGCGACCAGTGGCTGGCTGCCGGTGCCCCTGTTTTGCGCCGGCGGGATCGCGACTCCGGCCGACGCGGCATTGATGATGCAGCTTGGGGCCGAGGGTAACTTCGTCGGCTCGGGGATCTTCAAGAGCGAGGATCCGGAGCGCAGGGCCCGGGCGATCGTCGAGGCGACCACCCATTTCGCCGATCCAGAGAGGGTTGCGGCCGCCTCCGAGGCTTTGGGTGATGCGATGACCGGTATCGAGATGTCGGCACTCGGCGACGACGGAAGACTTGCCGAGCGAGGCTGGTAGCGAGCCGTTCCCGGGTCCCGAACTTGACCCGGTCAGGATTGGAGTCCTCGCCCAGCAGGGCGACTTCGCCTCACACCTGGAACATCTTGCATCGGTCGGGGCGGTGGGCCTGGAGGTGCGCGAACCCCGTGACCTGATCGGCCTCGACGGCCTGATCCTTCCCGGCGGCGAGAGCACGACGATTTCGAAGGGCCTCGAAAGGGACGACCTTGCCGATCGGGTGGTCGAGTTCGGCAGGGAGGGTCGTCCGATCCTCGGCACCTGTGCGGGGATGATCCTCCTGGGCAGGGATCATCTTGGCCTACTCGATGTCGCTGTCAGGCGAAATGCCTTCGGCAGGCAGAGAGCCAGTTTCGAGGCCGAGCTGGATCTTCCCGGTCTTGCTCCGGGGAACCCCTTCCCGTGCATTTTCATCCGGGCGCCATGGGTCGAACGGGCCGGACCCGGAGTCGAGGTCCTCGGTGAGTTGGATGAACATCCGATCGCGGTCCGCCAGGGAAGCATCCTCGCGCTCTCCTTCCACCCCGAACTCTCCGACGACGACCGGATCCATGGAGCGTTCGCGGCCGAGTGCCGCGAAGTCAGAGACTCAGGCGACCGGTGAGCCGGCGATGGTGAAGAACCAGATCGCCAGCGCAACGCAGGCGATCAGGACCGACCCGACGATCACCGCCTCCAGCAGGGTCGGGGCGCGACCCCCCTGTTTCTCGCTGAAGCTCTTCATCCAGCCCATCCGGATCGGTTCGACCGACTGGCTGCCGGTGAGCCTCAGGTAGGCCTCGTTCAGCCGACCGAGGATCCAGGCGACGATAAGGATCGAGACCAGAACCCCGAAGAAGACGATCGCGTAAGGGCCGACGCTCGGGAACTGGGTCTCCGCTATCTGGGATCCGATCCAGAGCCAGGCGAGCGGTATGACCGTCCAGAGGGAGAGGGCAGCGATCAGCATTACCACCGCGATCAGGTACGCCGCGGTGGTGCGGGTTCCGGTCCTGCCGCTTGGCTCGCTCATCCCTCCTCCATACAATCAGGCCGGTCATGTCCGGACACTCGAAATGGTCCTCGATCAAGCACAGGAAGGGCGCCGCCGACGCAAAGCGGGGCCAGTTGTTCACCAAGCTGGCCCGGGCGATCACGGTTGCAGCGCGGGAGGGCGGGGGCGACCCTGACGGAAATCCGGCCCTCGCCACGGCGATCCAGAAGGCCCGGGCCGAGTCGATGCCGAAGGCGAACATCGAAAGGGCGATCGGTCGGGGAACCGGGGAGGGTGGCGATGGCGAGATCGTCGAACGGATCCAGTTCGAGGGTTACGGGCCCGGGGGTACCGCGGTGCTCGTGGAAGCCCTTACCGACAACCGAAACAGGACCAGCGCCGAGGTGCGACACGCGTTCACCAGGCATGGCGGAAGCCTTGGGGAACCCGGGTCGGTGGCCTGGATGTTCGAGACCCGTGGATTGGTCGTACTCGATGGCAGCCGTTATGGGGAGGACGACACGATTCCGGCGATCGATGCCGGGGCAAGTGACGTAATCGAGGAGGATGGTCAACTGAGGATCACCTGCGATCCCTCGGATCTCACTGCGGTCCGGGATTCACTCGTTTCGGGGGGCGTCGAGGTCGTCTCGGCCGGTCTCTCGACCGAGCCGAGCACCTCGGTCGAGGTAACGGGATCGGATGCCGCGGCCCTCCTGAGGATGCTCGACTCGATCGAGGAGCAGGATGACGTAAGCGAGGTCCACTCCAACTTCGACATACCCGAGGACGTACTCCAGGAGCTGGCCGCGGGGGACTGAGCGCCCGACCCGGGAAGGCATCCGACCCCGGGGCGAGAATCACCACTAGATGAAGGTCGTGATGGGCATAGACCCGGGTACGGCTAACTTCGGCTTTGGCGTCGTGAGGGTCGAGGGCAGCCATCTGGCGCCGCTTGACGGCGGGGTCATCGAGACCGCTTCCACGCTCTCCCCCGAGAAGCGACTCGAGGCGATCCATCGGGACCTCGCCGAGCTGATCGATTGGCACCGGCCGACGGCCCTCGCGACCGAGGAAGTCTTCTTCGGGGCCAACGCAGATTCGGCGATGCAGGTGGGCCAGGCGGTCGGGGTCGCCCTCCTTTCTGCGGCCCAGGCCGGAATCGAGTGCTTTTCCTACACCCCACAGGCGATCAAGAAGGCAGTCTGCGGAGCAGGAGGAGCCGACAAGAAACAGGTCCAGCGAATGGTCGCCACCCTGCTCGGCCTGAACGAGGTTCCGAAACCGGACCACGCCGCAGACGCCCTGGCGGTAGCTATCTGCCATGCCGGCACTAAATCGTTCGGCGAGGCAGCCGATGCGGCAGCCGGGGCGGGTTCGAAGCTCCGGGTGGCAAGTTGATCGCCGCAGTCCGGGGCGAGGTGCTGGTTCGCCGAGGCGACTACATCATCGTCGAGGCATCCGGCGTCGGCTACCGGCTGACCGTCAGCTCGGAGACGCTCCGTTCGGTCCCGGCCGCGGGGCAGGAGGCCTTCCTTCATTGCGAGACGATCGGTCGGGACGATGGAATTTCGCTCTACGGCTTCTCCTCCGAGGAGGAGCGAGATCTCTTCGTGGAGCTGATCGGGGTCAGTGGCATCGGGCCAAAGGTTGCTGTCGCGGTGCTGTCGGGGGGGCCGGTGCGTGACCTCCTGCAGGCGATCGTCGCCGGGGACGCAAAGCGTTTCCAGGCCGTGCCCGGGATAGGCAAACGGACGGCCGAGCGGATCATCCTCGAGTTGAAGGACCGGGTAACCGGTTGGGTAGACGAGTCCGGGGAACCGGTGGCCGAGGCGGCAGGGGGGAGCGGCAGGAGCCTTGCCCGCGACGGCCTGGTCAACCTTGGGTTTCCGCCCCTCGAGGCCGAGCAGCTGCTGGATGGCCTCGATCCCGAAGGCGATCCGGAGGTCCTGATCGGAGAGGCCCTGCGAAAGGCCGGCGCGAGCGGCAAGACGGTCGGCGGATGACCCCCAAGCGCCCGGAGATTGGGGGAAGTCGGATCGATCTGGGGGTCGAGGCCGAGCTCCCGGAGGGTGCCGAGCCGAGGATCCACGACGCCAGGGCCGACCGGCCCGATCGTGAACTCGACTCCTCGCTCAGGCCGCCGACGCTTTCCGACTTCGTCAACCAGGTCCAGGTAACCGAGCAGCTCACGGTTTTCATAGAGGCGGCCAAGAAGCGAGATGAGCCCCTCGACCACGTCCTGTTCGCGGGCCCCCCGGGGCTCGGAAAGACCTCGCTGGCCAACATCGTCGCCCGGGAGATGGGCGTTCCCCTGGTCCAGACGGCCGGCCCGGCACTGGAGAAGAAAGGCGACGTTGCGGCCTTCCTCACTTCGCTGGAGCCGGGGTCGGTCTTCTTCATCGACGAAATCCATCGGCTAGGGCGAGCGGTCGAGGAAACACTCTACCCCGCGATGGAGGACTCGGAGCTGCCCGTCGTCCTCGGCCAGGGCCCCGGCGCGCGCACCGTGACCCTCCCGCTGCCGCCGTTCACCCTGATCGGTGCAACCACCCGGAGCGGATTGCTGACCACCCCCTTGAGGGATCGGTTCGGCGTGACCCACCGACTCGAGTACTACGACGCAGCCGACCTGGCCGTGATCGTCCGGCGGTCGGCCAAACTCCTCGATGTCGAGATCGACGATGCCGGTGCGGAAGCGATCGCGATGAGGTCGAGGGGTACCCCGCGGGTGGCCAACCGATTGCTCAGGCGGGTCAGGGACTTCGCGGAGGTAAAGGGCAGGGGTGCCGTCGACCTTGCGGTGGCCGAGGCGGCCCTCGAGATGCTCGAGGTAGACGACGCCGGGCTGGACCGATCCGATCGGGCGCTGCTCGAGTTGATCGCCGAGCGCTTCGGAGGTGGGCCGGTCGGGCTCTCGACCATCTCCGTGGCGATCGGCGAGGAACCCGACACGATCGAGGACGTGCTCGAGCCCTACCTGCTCCAGCTGGGGATGCTTCAGAGGACCCAGCGCGGTCGCGTCCTCACCCCGCGTGCTTTCGAGCACCTTGGCCTGCCGGTCCCTGGCGGCGGCCAGGCGCTCTTTTAGCCTGGCACCTGAGTTCCCGCGAATCTTTTACGGGTCGCCGTAACTAATTCGTTCGGGCCGTGTCTTTAGAGGCAGGGGGAAGCAAACGACGCCGCATTCGCGGGGAGCTAGAGGTGCTCGACGATGTCAACCCCCTGTAACTCGATCCCAGTTCGCCTGGTGGCCTTCCTGATCGCAGGCACGCTTTCGGTGGCAGCATTTGCCTCGCAGGCCTCGGCCGCCGATCCGCAGCTGCCCCTGAAGACCCAGGGCGCAAAGATCGTCGACTCGAGTGGCCAGGAGATCATCCTCCAGGGCGTCAACTGGTTCGGTTTCGAGACCTCGAACCATGCACCCCACGGCCTCTGGACCCGGGACTACAAGCAGATGCTGGCCCAGATCAAGGCCCAGGGCTTCAACACGGTCAGGCTGCCGTTCTCCCTCCAGGCGATCCGGTCGACCACGACCAGTGGGATCGACTACGGAGGAGGCAGGAATGCTGCGCTCGCTGGAAAGACTCCGCTCCAGGTAATGGACGAGATCATCGACGAGGCCGGGAGGCAGGGCCTGATGGTCATCCTCGACAACCACTCGACGACCGACGACTCCTTCATGCACCCACTCTGGTACGGCCTGGGTGGTTTCACCGAGGACGACTGGGTGAACACCTGGCGCGACCTTGCGACCCGGTACGCGGGCAAGAGGAACGTGATCGGTGCGGATCTGAAGAACGAGCCCCATGGGGAGGCAACCTGGGGCACCGGTCAGGCCAACGACTGGAGAAGGGCCGCGGAGCGGGCGGGCAACGTCGTTCTCGGGGCCGCCCCGAACTGGCTGGTAATCGTCGAAGGCATCGAGGGACCGGTCGCCGGGGGACAGCAGCTCGACCGGCATTGGTGGGGCGGAAACCTCGAGGGGGTAAGGAACCACCCGGTCAGACTCAACGTCCCAAATCGAGTGGTCTACTCGCCACACGAGTACGGACCCGGGGTCTTCAACCAGCCATGGTTCAGCGACCCCAACGTCCAGACGATCCTCGCAGACCGGTGGCAGAAGGGCTTCGGATACATCCACGAGGCCGGTATCGCACCGATCTTCGTCGGTGAATTCGGAGCAAAGAACGTGGGAACGGACACGGTCGAGGGCCGGTGGATCCGGCAGTTCGCCGACTACATGGGCCGCAAGGGGATGAGCTGGACCTTCTGGGCCTGGAACCCGAACTCGGGCGACACCGGTGGCGTGCTCCAGGACGACTGGAACACGGTCAACCCAACCAAGATGGACCTCCTGCGGCGATTGATCAACCGCGAGGCGATCCCTTATACGAACGGCCCAACACCGACTCCAACCCCAACTCCTGCACCAACCCCAACACCGACACCCGGACCGCAGCAGGGCTTCGCGCCTTACGTCGACATGACTCTTCAGTCGAAGAGCACCAACAGTGCGGCGATCCGTCAGTCCGGGGCGAAGGCAGTCTCCCTCGGCTTCATCGTTAGTGGGCGACCCTGCGAGGCTTCCTGGGGCGGGTACTACGGGATCAATGCTTCTGACGAGTGGTTCGATGCCCGCCAGGTGATCGCCGACGCCAGGGCCGCCGGGGCCGAGCCGATCGTCTCCTTCGGTGGCGCAGCCAACCAGGAGCTGGCGCGGACCTGTTCGACCTCGAGCGCGCTCGCGGCCCAGTACCAGGCGGTAGTCGATGCCTACAACCTGCGGAGCATCGACTTCGACGTCGAAGGAGCCGACCAGGGCGACAACGCTTCGCTCGACCGGCGCTTCGAAGCGGTATCCCAGGTCCAGAGGGACGCCGCAGCAAGGGGCAAGCCGTTGACGGTGTCCCTGACCCTGCCGGTGATGCCCACCGGTCTGACGGGGGACGGCCTGAACGTCCTGCGTCGGGCCATCGCCAAGGGTGTTGACGTGAGCGTGGTCAACGTCATGACCATGGATTATTTCGATCCCTCGCTCGACGTAAACGGGCGGATGGGAGACCTGGCGATCCAGGCCGCGACGAGCCTCAAGGCTCAGCTCGCCCAGCTGTACCCGGGTCGAAGCGAGGCCCAGCTCTGGAAGATGGTCGGGGTTACTCCGATGATCGGGATCAACGACAACCCGACGGAGATCTTCACGACATCCGACGCCAGGAAGGTCCTCGACTTCGCCAACTCGAAGGGGATCGGCCGGATCGCGATGTGGTCGCTGAATCGGGACTCCCAGTGCCCGGCGCCGACCACCAGGACCGGCAACACCTGCAGCGGTGTGACCCAGCAGGCGTTCGAGTTCTCGAGGATCTGGGGCGCCTACACGGGCGGGACCAATCCGATCCCCGCGCCGACCCCAAGTCCGACCCCAACCCCAAGTCCGACCCCAACCCCAACACCGACCCCAACACCCACGCCTACCCCAACCCCGAGCCCGGGATCGATCTCCGTGGCCCTGGAGCTCGACTCGAACTGGGGCACCGGGTGGTGCGGCAAGCTGAAGGTCACCAATACCGGTTCGGTAGCCGTGAGCATCAACAAGTTCGCCTTCACCGTGCCGTCTGGCGGGACGATCACCAGCTCCTGGAACGGGACGTTGAGCGGGACCGGCAGCGGTCGGGAGATCACGGCGCCGAGCTGGGCCCAGGCCCCTGCCGGAGGGAGCTACATCGATACCGGGCTCTGCGTCAG
>JBMSXD010000077.1:0-7563 GCA_049425265.1 Solirubrobacterales bacterium | reverse complement strand
CGATCGCCTCGACTACCTCCGGCAGCACGGCGGCGGTGGCCGGAACGGTGTCGAGCTGGCGGCCGCCGTGGTTCGAGACCACGACCCCGGCCGCGCCTGACTCGACTGCGAGCTTCGCGTCGTCTCCCCGCAGCACCCCTTTGACCAGAACCGGCAGGTCGGTCGACCCGGCCAGTTCCCCGACGTCGTCCCAGGTGAGGGAGGGGTCGATCAGGTCGGCGGTGTCCTGCATGGAGATCACGCCCTCACCGCCAGCGGCGTGGACGCCGGGAACCCCTTCGGCCTGGCCGACCACGAACCCGGTCCCGACCTCGCGGTCGCGGCGGCCGAGCACGGGCAGGTCGACCGTCAGGAGCAGGGCCTCGAAGCCGGCCTCCTCGGCCTCGGCGACCAGCTCGCGGGTAACGGCGCGGTCCCTGAAGACGTAGACCTGGAACCACTTCGGTCCGTCCGGCGCGGCCTCCCCGACCGGGGCCGGTCGGGAGGTGGCCAGGGTGGAGAGGGTGTAGGGACAGCCTGCCGCAGCGGCGCCCCTGGCGGTTGCCTCCTCGCCATCTGGGTGGGCAAGGCGGTGGTAAGCGGTAGGAGCGACCGCGATCGGCAATTCGTAGCTTCGGCCGAACAGCTCGACCGAGGGATCGCGGTCCGAGACGTCGACCATCACCCGGGGCCTCAGCACGATCTCCCGCCAGGCCTCGACGTTACGGCCGAGGGTGATCTCGTCGGCAGCGGCGCCTGCGTAATAGGCGAGGGTGCCCTCCGGCAGGCCCTCTCGGAAGGAGGCCTCGAAGCCGGCGAGGGTAGTGGGAAGTTGGTCTCCAGCCATTTGGGGAACGGTATCCCGTCGAGGGATGGGCGTAATTTTCCCCGAACGGGACCGGAACCCGGTAGGTTGCGCCGGGTTACAGCTTCAGAGGAGTAGAGGGAGTGAACGGGAGAACAGGAACCCTGCGCATCGGGATGGCTTCGGCATTCGCTCTGGCCGCACTCGCCGTTGCCTCGGTACTTCTGGGGACTTTGGCCCGCGGCGCCGATGCCGCCCCGAAGAAGCCGTCGAAGCCCAACGTGGTGGTCATCCTGACCGACGACCAGCGGGTGGACGACATGAAGTGGATGCCGAAGACCCGCAAGCTGCTCGGCGCCAAGGGAACGACCTTCTCGCGCTTCATGGCCCCCTTCCCTCTCTGTTGCCCTGCCCGGATGAGCATCATGACCGGGCAATACCCCCACAACCACGGAGTGGACGGGAACTTCCCGCCCGAGGGCTACCTCGGCCTGACCCGCGAGGAGCAGCTGAAGACCCTCCCGGTCTGGTTGAAGAAGGCGGGCTACCAGACCTCCCACGTAGGCAAGTACCTGAATGGCTACGGCTCACTGAACCAGACCGAGATCCCACCGGGCTGGACCGACTGGCACGGCTCGATCGACCAGACCTCCTACGACATGTTCAACTACTGGCTGAACGACGACGGCAAGGTCACGAAGTACGGCGACGCGGCCTGGAACGAGGCCGTGATGAAGTTCTCCAGGGACGTCTCCAACCAGGTCTACCCGGACTACGCGTCCTTCCAGACTGGCCTGATCCAGACGTTCGTCGCTTCCGGGCTGACGGCCAACGGGAACTTCGGAACGACCTCCCGGAAGAACCATCAGGTCGACGAGCTCGCCAAGCGGGCGGTCGGTTTCATCGGGGAGGCATCGCGAAAGAAGGCCCCCTTCTTCCTCCACTTCGCCCCGCCCGCGCCCCATCGGGAGGACGTGCCCGAGAACGTCGGCTATCGCGGGATCAACCCAAGGGTCCCGGCCCGCTACGAAAAGAGGATCGAGAACCTCCAGTTCGCCAACCTGCCCTCTTTCGATGAGGCGGACATCTCGGACAAGCCCCCGCTCCTATCCAACTTCAGGCCGCTCGGGGAGAGTCTTCCGAACCGACCGATAACGGGCTTACAGCAGATCGATAACTACCGTCGGGGACGGGTCGGGAACCTCTGGGCGCTCGACGATGCCGTGTCAGGGATCGTCTCGGAGCTGAAGAAGAGGGGCGAGCTCGACAACACCCTGATCATCTTCCACTCCGACAACGGCTGGTTGCTCGGCGAGCATCGGATCGCGGGCGACAAGTTCATGCCGTACGAGGAGTCCCTGCTCGTCCCAACGCTGATCCGGGGTCCGGGTTGGCCGAAGGGGAAGAAGGTCTCGGCACTTGGCTCGAACGTGGATTTGACGAAGACGATCCTCGATGCCGCCGGAGCCCGGGCGAACCGGACTCAGGACGGGATACCGCTACTCCCGCTGGCCCGCGGAAAGTCGAAGCCGCGAACGGCGGCGCTGATCGAGGCGACCCGCTCGCTGTTCGTCAAGCCCGGCTTCCCCTATGCCTGGGACGTTCCATACTTCGGGGTTCGGACCGACCGGTACAAGTACGTCAATTGGTGTTCGGCCCGGGGCATCTGTGAGGATGGCCAGTGGGTTACAGGGGGCGAGGAGCTCTACGACCTGAAGACCGATCCCTACGAGATGCAGAACCTCGCGAATGATCCCGCCATGGCGGCTGAAAAGGCCAGGCTGCTCGCTCTGGCCGAGAAACTCCGGGGCTGCAAGGGCAAGGCCTGCGTAGTCCGTTAGGGACTGCGCGGATCGCCGGTCGACCGGCCCCTAGGCCCTGCAGGCTTCCGTGATCGCCCGGGCGGCGGTCCGGTGGACGTCGCGGACGATCCCGAGGCCGAACAGCTCGAGGGTTTCCCTGGTCAGCACCCCTTCCCTGGCCCTCAGCACGACCGGCTTGCCAGGGCTGACCACATCCGAGGTGATCGCGATCTCGATGTTGACCAGATCCTCGGCCGTCGCTGCGACCAGGGCCCGGGCCCTCGGAAGGAAGACCCGCTCCAGTAACCCCCGGTCCTCACCATGGCCGATCAGCACCGGGATCTTCCTCGCCCGGGCGAACCGAACTGCCGAGGCCTCCGGTTCCAGCTCGATCGCTACGACCCCGACGCCCCGCTCCCGGAGGTAGGTGCAGAGCCGGAGCCCGACCTGTCCCATCCCGACCACGACGACGTGGTCACGCCTGGGGACGGCCCGTTTGCCGACGATCCCGGTCAGCCTGGGGTCGAGCAGCCACTGGATCAGCCCTGCGGTGAAGAGCGCCGCGAAGCCGAGGGTGAGCAGCATGCCCGCGGCAGATGCGAGCTTGAGCCAGGCCGGCCCTTCGCTCACGGCCGGTTCGGCCTGGACGGTGGTCAGGGTCCGGACCGAGCCGTAGATCGAGTCGACCACCCCGAGGTCGGTCGCCGCCAGGAGCAGTGCGATGTCGGCGAGGATCACCGTGATCAGCCCGGCCAGGCCCCCGATCAGGAGCCGGGCCTCCAGGGGGACCGGCCGGAGGATCGAGACGAGCCAGTCGAACGGCGCCCGTCGGGAGGGGCCGCCGCGCGAGATGTCCGGGTCCAGACAGGGTTCGGCCAGCTCCGGCGCGGCCAGCTCGGCGAACGAGAGGACCTGACAGTCGGGGACACCGCTCCTCAGTCGTTCGGCAACGGTCCGGTCGAACACGGTGACGACCAGGTGGATCCCGGGGGAGAGGGCCTCGACCAGCAGCGCGAGCCTCAGGGCAAGGACGTCATCCCTGGTGACGATCGCGACCGAGCTGGGGGATCCCTCGAGGGCGGTCCGGACTTCATCGTCGGTCGGATCGACCAGGCTGCCCAGGTCAGCCCCGGGACCCTGTTGGAGGGTTTCCTCCGTGACCCGGAAGAGTGGACCCCCGTCGCCCAGCAGAAGGGTCTCCATGGGTCCAAGGTAGAGCCGTTACCGGACCCCTTCGTCTGCTTCCACAGGAACCGAGCCGGTCCCCGTGGGTCAATCAGCGATCTGGACGACCAGCTTGCCGCGGTTCTCGCCCGAGAACAGCATGTTGAGCGCCTCGGGGAGTCGGTCGAAGCCCTCGACCACAGTCTCCTCGGCCTTCAGCTTTCCCTCGGCTGCCAGCTCGGAGAGACCGGTGACCGCCTCGCCGAACCGGGGGTAGTAGTCGAGGATGATGAAGCCCTGCAGCTTGACCCGGTTGACCAGCAGGTTGCCGAAGGTCCGGGGACCGGGCGGCGGCTCGGTGTCGTTGTAGCCGGAGATCAGGCCGCAGAGGACGACCCGGGCATTGATGTTCAGGCGACTGAAGACGGCCTCCATGATCTCGCCGCCGACGTTCTCGAAATCGACGTCGATCCCGTCGGGGGTTGCAGCCTTGAGCTGCTCGCGCCAGTCATCGGCCTTGTAGTCGACGGCGGCGTCGAAGCCGAGTTGATCGACGATCCAGGCGCACTTCTCGGGGCCGCCGGCGATGCCGACCACCCGGGCCCCTTCGGCCTTGGCCAGCTGGCCCGCGACCGAGCCGACCGCTCCTGCCGCGGCCGAGACGACCACGGTCTCGCCCTCCTTCGGCTGACCGATCTCCTTCATTCCGAACCAGGCCGTCGCCCCGGTCATTCCGAGGGCGCCAAGCAGGGTGGCGTCATCTGCCTCGACCCCGTCGGGGACGACCATCAGGGGCTGTTCGTCGCTGATCACGGCGTAGTCCTGCCAACCGGTCAGGCCCTGGACCCGGGCCCCGACGGGGAAGTTCGGGTTGTTCGATTCGACTACCTCGCCGAGGCCCAGTCCGCGCATCACCTCGCCGATCGCGACCGGCGGCAGGTAGGTCGGCTCCTCGCCGATCCACATCCGGTTGGTCGGGTCGATCGAGATGACCCGGACCCGGACCAGGGCTTCGCCGTCGCCGATCTCGGGGACGGGAGCGCTCTCCATCCGAAAGGTGTTCTCGTCGACCGGGCCATCGGGCCTTTCGGCCAGCACCCACATCCGGTTTTCCTCAGCCATCTCCCGCTCCCCTTTCGCCTCTTCTCCTGGATCGTTCGCCGGGCTGGCGAACATCGTCAACCCTAGGCGAGCGGACGAGTTCGGCGTCGCCAGGCCGCGTGGTGGGCGTTACTTTCGGAACCCGGCGGGGTCACCGGGTTTAGAAGAGCGACGGCGAGGCCCGGGTAGAGCGATGGTTACCGTCCTTCGAGGCCATAACCCGGCCGGTGGACAAAGAGCGAACGGAGCGTCGAAGTGAAAGGTGTGGACAGGAGAATCTTTATCGGGGTCTGCCTCCTCGGGTTCTTCCTGCTCGGAATGGCTCCGATGGCAGGAGCTACCACCGCAGAGAGGGATGGGGGCGGGCAGGTCAGCCCCAGGATCATCGGCGGTTCGGTTGCCGCGAATGGATCCTGGCCTTCCCAGGCCGCACTCCTTTTCTCGGGGGTCTCGAATCCTTCGGCGGCACAGTTCTGCGGGGGGACCCTGATCGACGAGTACTGGGTCCTGACCGCAGCCCATTGCGTCACCGATGAAGACGGGGTTGTCACCCCGGCCTCGGCGGTCCAGGTTGCGGTCGGGATCAACGACTTGACCGCGATCGCGCCTTCGAACCGAATCGGCCTGGCCTCGATCAAGGTCAACCCGGGCTGGAACCCGGCGACCGAGCAGTGGGACTTCGCGTTGCTGGAGCTGAGCTCCCGTTCCAACCAGCCGACCACCGAGTTGATCTCCTCGAGCCAGACTTCGCTTACGGCTGGAGGGCAGCCCGCGCAGGTCGCCGGCTGGGGATGCACCTCCCAGACGGCGGGCGCCTGCAATCCCGGGGGCTATCCGGACGACCTGATGGAGGCGAACGTGAACTTCATCTCCGATGCCCAGTGCCTGGGCGGCGCCTCCTACGGTGCGGCCTTCTACCCCTCATCGATGATCTGCGCCGGCAGCTTCACCCTCGGCTCTCCGGACACCTGTTACGGAGACAGCGGAGGACCCCTGATCGCTTTCGGTCCAGGGGGCGAGAGGTTGCTGGCCGGGCTTACGAGCTGGGGCTACGAATGCGCCCTTCCCAACTACCCGGGGGTCTACTCACGGGTCGCCTCCGCCCGGAGCTGGATACTGGGCACACTCGGAGAGAACCTCCGCCTGAGCGTGACCAGGTCGGGGAGTGGCTCGGGCACGGTCAGCTCCAGCCCCTCCGGGATCTCCTGCGGGTCGTCCTGCTCCACCGACTTCACCTACGGGACCACGGTCACGCTAACGGCCAAGGCCGATTCCGGCTCGGGCTTCAAGGGATGGAGTGGAGCCTGCTCGGGCACCGGGAGCTGTCAGGTGCTCCTGACCGCTGCTGCCCAGGTAGGGGCCGAGTTCGCAAAGGGGCCGACCGCCTCCCTCAAGGCGAAGCCGCAAGCCAAGACTCACAGCCGGAAGGCGACCTTCAAGTTCAAGTCCTCGGAGTCCGGCTCGAGCTTCAAGTGCCAGCTCGACGGCAAGAACTGGGGCAAGTGTTCCTCGCCCAAGACCTACAAGAACCTCGAGCGCGGTCGCAACCACAACTTCCGGGTCAAGGCGACCAAGGGCGGGATCACCGGCCCGATCAAGAAGTACGGCTGGTACGTGAAGGACTGACCGCGGGTCCCCGGGGGCCGGGGCTAAACTGGGTAGGCCTCTGCCGGACCGGCAGCGGTGCCGTTCCCCTCGAACCCCTCGACCTGGACCCGCGGATTTGTCCGAACTGCTCGCAGCCCTCGCCCGATCGATAGCCGGCCACTGGAAGCGGTCGCTCCTGGTCGCCTTCGCAGTGCTGGCCGGCCTCGTGGTCCTGGCCGGCGCCGCTAGCGAGCCTCCGGCCGCCGCCTTCGGAGTGCCGGGCTCCGCAAGCGAACGAGCGCTCGAACTGTTCCAGAACCACACCCCGGCCCTGGCCGGGGTCGATGCCACGGTCGTGCTCGAGTCGGGGGAGGGGAGACTGACCTCGCCGGCCGATCGGAAGGCGATCGGGCAGACGGTCGCCCAGATCGGCGAGCTGCCTAGCGTCCTCACCGTCAGCGACCCCTTCGCCCCCGGGGCTCCGACGATCTCCCGCGACGGCCGGATCGCCTTCATCGACGTCCGCTACGACATGGAGTACGGCGACGTTACCCCGGCAGATGCCGAGCGGCTGGAGCGGGCTGCAGCCCCGGCCCGCTCGGCAGGGGTCGAGACCTCATTCCGTGGCCCGGTGATCGACGCCGCCTCCCAGCAGGATTTCCCGATCGGCGAGGTGATCGGGGTGCTGATCGCGATCGTCCTCTTGACCCTCCTGTTCCGCTCCGGTGCGGCGATGGTCTCGACCCTTGCAGCGGCGCTGATCGGGGTCATGGTCGGCCAGCTGCTCCTGGTCATCCTCGCCCGACCGCTCGGACTGCCCGACTTCGCCGCGACGATCGCAGTGATGCTGGGGCTGGGCGCCGGGATCGACTACGCCCTGTTGATCATCGGCAGGTTCCGGGAGCAGGCAGCACTTGGTGATTCGACCCGGGATGCCGCCGCCAAGGCCGCCGCGACCGCTGGCTCGGCCGTGGTCGCTGCCGGGCTGATCGTGATGGTGGCGATCGCGGGCCTGCTGGTCGTCGGGATCCCCCTGATCGGGAAGATGGGGGTCGGGGCGGCGATCGGGGTCGCCGCGGTGGTCGTCTCGGCCCTGACGATCATCCCGGCGATGATCGGGGCCTT
>JBMSXD010000076.1:0-7619 GCA_049425265.1 Solirubrobacterales bacterium | reverse complement strand
GGTGACGTTCGACTTGCCCGAGCCGTTGGGGCCGATTATCACGCTCACCCCGGGGGAGAACTCCAGTTCCGTCCGCTCAGGGAAGGACTTGAAGCCGTTGATGGTCAGCGATTTGAGAAACACCGGGGCTTAAGGCTTACGTTCCCGTCGGACGCCACATCCAGCGGGGAAGCGGTACTCCCGGGGCGAGGCCTGCCTCAAGAGGGGCCGCTCTCTTCAAGGGACTCGAGTCCTGCCTCGGCCGCTGCCTGGCCAGCCGATTTCTTGCTCCGGCCCGAGCCCCGCCCGAGCTCGGTTCCGCCGACCAGGGCGGCGACCTCGTAGGTCCGATCGTGAGGTGGGCCTTCGGTCGCCAGGACCTCGTAGGTCACCGTCTCCCCCCGGGACGCGAGCAGCTCCTGGAGTGCCGACTTGAAGTCGGTCCGATTCGAGCGGACCCGCTCGATCCGGGGCGCAAAGGCGTTCGAGACGGCTGCAGAGGTCCGCTCGAACCCGAACTCGAGGAAGCAGGCCCCGATCAGGGCCTCGGTCACCTCCGGCAGCGGTCGCTCTGCTGCCAGGAGCGATGCGGCCGAGGTATGCCCGCCATCATCTCCCTCGGGTTCGGCCTCCCGGAGCATTTCCGGAATCCCGGTCTCCTCCCCTACCTCGGCGCAGGCCTCGCCGCTCACCGCCTGGTTGAGGATCTTGGTCAGTTCACCGGCGTCCATCCTCGGGTTGTCGCGGTGGAGCGATTCCGCCACCGAGAGTCCGAGGACGCTGTCGCCGAGGAAGGCGAGGCGCTCGTACGAGCCGAGCCGCTCACTGGTCCAGGAGGTATGCCGGAGCGCCTCCTCCCTCCGTCCTGCCGGTAATTGCGCGATCAGCTCCCGCAGCGACTCCCGACCCTGAGCGGGGTCGGGGGCCCTGCGGCCCCGTTCACGAATCCGCCTTGACCAGGACAAAGTCAACCGCGTCCTTGACCGTCACGATCTCCCCTGCCTCCTGCTCGGAAACCGAGATCCCGTAGCGATCTTCGAGCTCCATGACCAGCTCGTAGAGGTCGAGCGAATCGGCGTCGAAGTCTTCCCTGAAACGCGAATCCTCGTTGATCCGGGCGGGGTCGAGGTCGAGCTCCTCCGCCAGGTGGCTCCTGACGAGATCGATGACTTCGGAGCGCTCCATTCCCGGGTTCCTATCAGGTGCCACCCGTGGATGGCTCGGGGTGCCCCGGTGAACGCTCCTCCCGCCGGTCGAGGCCGAACCGATGAAGCATCTCCGCCGTCCTGGCGGGGGCATCGGCCTCGACGGACGCAGCTGCCAGGCGGACGGCATTGGCCACGCCGTCTGGCCCCGAGCCGCCGTGACCGACCACCGCAACGTGGCGAAGGCCGAGCATCAGGGCACCACCGGTGGTGTCGGGGTGGAGATCGTCCCGAAGGCCCCCCAGGGCTGGCTTCAACAGAATCCCCCCGGCGGCGGCCAGCGGACTGGACCGTGCCGCGTCCCTGATCGCCCCGGTCACCCGCCTCACCGCCCCCTCCATCGCCTTCAAGACGGCGTTCCCGGTAAAGCCATCGGTGACGACCACATCGGCGGACGCATCCGGGATGTCGTTTCCCTCGACGTTGCCGATGAACCGGAAGGGCAGGGGCTGACCCGAATCCCCCGATCCGACCAGGGCTTCGAGGCGCTCATGGGCCTCGAGCTCCTCCGGTCTGCCCTTGCCCTTCTCCTCGCCGACGGAGAGAAGGCCGACCTCCGGTGACTCGATGCCCTTCACGGCCGACATGAAGGATGCCCCGAGGCAGGCGAACTGGACGAGGTGGAGTGCCCTTACCTCGACGTTGGCCCCGACGTCGAGGAACAGGACCGTCCTTCCGGGAAGCGGTACCTGGGCGGCCAGGGCCGGACGCTTGACTCCCTTGATCCGCTTGAGGCCAAAGGTCGCCGCGGCCATCGTCGCCCCGGTCGATCCCAGGCTGGTGACTGCACCGGCTCGTCCTTCGGCCACATCTCTGACCGCCCGGACGACCGACGCCTCCGGCCGCGAGCGGACCGCAGGAACTGGATCGTCCTCGTTTGCGATCCAGTCGGAGGTCCCTACGAGTTCGATCCCGGAGGCCCGGTCGAGCAGAGCCTCGAGCGGGTCGGGGGGGCCGAAGATCCGAATCGTGATCCCGTCGGCGGCGGCCCTCCTGGCCCCCTCCGCAAGTACGTCGAAGCCGCCCTCGACCCCGAAGCCATCCAGGGCGACGACCGGTCCGGATCCGGACAACTACTCGTCCGTGGCCGGCTCGGTCGGCTCCGGTTCAACCACCGGAGGGGCCACCACCTGACGACCTCCGTACTCGCCACAGGTCGGGCAGACCCGGTGGGGAAGCCGGGGCGAATAGCACTTGGGACAGAGGTTCGTCCGGGCCCGTTCAGCCCGGTGGGTGGCCCGGCGACGATCGCGACGGGCCCTGGAGGTCCTCTTCTTCGGTACGGCCATGGCGCGACAGTCTAGGGCAACCGGCCCGGCCCCATCCCACGCGGTTGGGGGACGAAGGGCCTCAGCCGAGCTCCCTGAGCTTCTCCCAGCGCGGATCGCCCCCCTCGCCATGACGGTGCTCCTCGGGATCCGCCCCGGCCAGGCTCTTGCCGCAGTAGGGGCAGAGGCCGGGGCAGTCCGGGCTGCAGAGGATCCGCTCCGGGAGGGCAAGGATCAAGGCATCGCGAGCCCATCCCGCGAGATCGAGTTCCCCGGCTGAATCGACGTACGGGGACCCGGCATCCTCTCCTTCCCCGGTGGGGCCGTCCCCAGGGTCCCTGAAGGCCGACTCGGGTTGGTCGACCTCCCGGGCATCGACCGGGATTTCGACCGAGGCGGCCTCGAGGCACCGGAAGCAGGGGCCGGCAATCACCGTTGTGAGCCTGAGCCTCAGGGCATGGCCGGTGCTGGTCCGGGAAACGTCCAGTCGGAAAGGGATCTCCGTCGGCTCGACCCGGTAGCTCTGACCACCCAGGAGGACATCATCAACGGCG
This sequence comes from Solirubrobacterales bacterium, assembly GCA_049425265.1. Taxonomy (GTDB): domain Bacteria; phylum Actinomycetota; class Thermoleophilia; order Solirubrobacterales; family 70-9; genus 67-14. Next base: position 4,613 of record JBMSXD010000076.1, on the reverse strand, counting down.
ACGGTGCCCTCGACCGAAGTCGCCTCGCCAAAGGCGAGCCCCAGCCCTGCCAGATCTATCCGTTCAGTTGCCATGGCGCCTCCGGGCGGCCGTGGGTTTGGGGGGTCCGATCGACCCCGGGACGATCCTACCGAGTGACGGACCGTGGTCCGTAAGGGCTTACTCGGACTCTTCGAGGGGCTCTTCGTCGCGTCCGGCAAGCCGGTCGCGGCCCCTCCTGACAGCGGCGGTGAACTTCTCCAGGTTCACCTCGAGGGTGCTGAGGATGTCGTCTGCGTAGTCCTCGGCTCCGAGCCGGATTTCCCGCTCGCGGGCCCTTGCGTCCTCGACGATTTCATCGGCAGCCCGCTCTGCCTGCTTGGTCACCTCTTCATCGGAGACGAGCCTGGCCTGCTGCTCACGAGCCTCACGCACGACCCGCTCGGCCTCGCGCTTCGCTTCCTCGAGCATTTCCTGGCGCTCCTTGACGATCCAGCGTGCCTGCTTGATCTCCTCAGGGATGGTTGCCCGCATCTGGTCGAGCAGGTCATAGATCTCTTCCCGGTCGACCCTCACCTGGTCGGTAAGGGGCACGGGACGAGCGTTGTGGACGAGGTCGTCCAGCTTGTCGATCAGCACTAGAACGTCCATTGGCGCTAAACCCTAAGCATCTTTCGTTGAATCGGTCGGGGCCGGGTGATCGGGGGGCGGCTTCCTGCATGCCGGGCTTCGGCGGCCCGGCCGGCCCTCCAGGCGGTCCCCTTGCCGTCTCGACCTCTCACTTTCGGTCGCGCTCGAGTCTATCCGCAAGGGCCGCCGCCACAGGGGAAGGGACGAGATCCGAGATATCGGCCCCGAAGGTCGCCATCTCCTTCACACCGGTCGAAGAGAGGAAGCTGTAATCGGGACGGGCGAAGACGTAGACGCTCTCTATCCCGGAGTCGATCTTGTGGTTCAGTTGGGCCATTTCGGATTCGTACTCGAAGTCCGAAATCGCGCGAAGGCCCTTGACTATCGCGGTCGCCCCCGCCTCGCGAGCGAAATCGACGAGCAGGTTCGAAAAGATCGCGACCTCGACGTTGCCGAGATCGGAGATCGCCTCTTCGATGAAGGCCTTCCGCTCATCGGCCGTAAAGGCCGTCTTCTGCTTGCGGATCGGCTGGTTCACGACCCCGACGACGACCCTGTCGAACAGGGCGGCAGACCTCGTGATGATGTCCAGATGACCGTTGGTGACCGGGTCGTAGCTTCCCGGGCAGACGACGGTCCGCAACTCGGTCAAAGGATTCTCCTCGCTCGATCAGCTCTCATGGGACGGACTCGCCCGGCCTTCAGTCCGGGAGGGCGTGAAATGTAACCACTGTCCGGCCATAACGGCGCTCCCGCACCGTCTCGAAACCCGGCAACCCGGGAGGCTTGCCAGCTCCACTCTCGACCACCACCCGCCCTCCCGGAGCGAGGATCCCCATCAGGAGGGGACCCACCTCCTGGCCGAGCTCGGGCCACAATCGATGGGGCGGATCGAGGAATACGAGGCCGAACCGCGCCTCCCCCTGGTGGGATTCGAGCCAGGGGATCGCCCCGGAGCGAACCACCTCACACCGATCGGCAATCCCCAGGTGCCGCACGTTCCCTTCGGCCGGTCGAGGCTCACGATCGACCAGGATCGCCAGGGACGCCCCCCGGGAAATCGCCTCGATCGCCATCGCCCCGGTTCCGGCGAAGAGGTCGAGAACTGAGGTCCCGGTTACGTCCCCCAGGGCCGAGAAGACCGCCTCTCTGACCCTGGCCGGGGTCGGCCTGACCGTCCACCCCTTCGGAGCGACCAGGGGTCGCCCGCCCAGGTATCCACCGATCACCCTCACCTTGCGATCCCCTCCGGACCGAAACGCGAGAGGGCCTCCGCGAGAGAGGGGCCGAGCAGGGGCCCGTCGAGCCGCTCCCCTCCACCCAGAAGACGTTCGAGCTCGGTCCGGGCCGCGACGAGAAGTTCACGGTCGGATGGCAGGCTGGCCACCCTGAACCTAGGTAGTCCGTGCTGGCGGGTGCCGGCCAGCTCACCCTCCCCCCTCAACTCGAGGTCCAGCTCGGCAACCCGGAAACCGTCCGACTCACCGGCGAGTCGGGAGAGGCGCTCCATCGCGCGCCCCCCGGGACGACCGGCCACCAGGTAGCACCGCCCGGGCCGGTCCCCTCGCCCGCCCCGGCCCCGACGAGCGCGAGCAGGGGGATCACGGCAGGATGGGGTGCATCGGTGGTCACGGGTTCCTCCGGGTTCGGGCGGGACGGTCGAGGGTGTCGAGTACCACGGCCGCGGCGTTCCGGCCGGGTGCGCCCCAGACGCCGGCACCGGGGAAGGACGCCGCCCCGGTCACGAAGAGTCCGTCGACCGGCGTGCGGTAGCGGGACAGCTCGGGATCTCGGCCCAACAGCGCCGACACCGGCGTACCGGCGAAGGACTGTGCGTAGCCCCGCGGGAGGTGGAACTCGGACTCGTAGCGATCGGGTGTCATCACCCGCCAGCCCCGCACCGTGTCCCGGTACCCGTCCTGGACCAGTGCGGCGAAGACGTCGAGCCATCGCGAGGGCTCGTCGCTGCCGGGCCAACCGCCTTCGAGCGCATAGGGCGTGTAGACGACCTCCACGCTGAGCACGTGGTCGCCCGCAGCGGTGCGCATCGTCGGATCGGCGACCGAGGGAACGTTGACGAGCAGGATCGGCCGGTCGGCCACACGTCCCGCCGCGGCGGCGCGGTGCGCGGCGTCGATCGCGTCGAGACCCGGGGCGACGTAGGAGGTCGCCTCGAGCGGGTCGCTCACGCCGACCGCGTCGAGGAGAGCGTCGTCGAGGGCCCGGAACCGGGGGACCTCGCCCACGACGGCGTCGATCTTCGACTCGTAACCGTCGTATGCCGGACGGTCCCGCCACCGGCGGAGGAACGGCACGGCCGCTGCGGGCACCCGGGTCAGCCACTCGGTGAACGCGACCCGGGGGTCGCTCGCCACGACCACCGTGTCGGCCCGGATCTCGTCGCCGTCCGCCGTCCGCACGCCGCCGACACCGTCGCCCTCGAGGAGAATCCGATCGACCCGTGCGCCGGTCCGCACCATGCCTCCGGCTGCCTCGAAGGCTGCCCGGACCGCGTCGGTGAGCGCACCGCTCCCACCCACGGGGCGACCCGGGCGGATGGTGTGGCACATCGCCATGCGGAGCACGCCGAGCCCGGTGCCGGGCGTGTAGGGCGAGAGGCCCCACACCGCCGGTCCGGCAGCGACGGCGGCCCCGCGGAGGCTCGCCGAGTGCAGGTAGTCGCCGAGCACCTCGGCGACGGAGCGACGCGACCATCGCAACAGGGTGGCGAGCCCGTCGGCGCGCCGTGCGGCGAGCCGACGGGTGACCTTCCCCGGCGTCGGCGGATCGAGTGCGAGATCGGCGACCAGTCGGGCGACGGGGAGGGCGTCGCGCACGTAGCGGTGGTACCCCTCGACGTCGTCGGGATGGGTGATCCGCAGCGCCTCGATCGTGCGGTCGACGTCGTGGAACACGAACGCCGGCCGATCGCCGTCGAGCGACTGGGCGACCATGGCGAGCTCGAGATCGACGTAGGCCAGTCCGTGATCCGCCAGCTCGAGTTCCTCGATCAGCGGGACCGACCGGACGGCCATGTGGTCGCAGTTGCAGATGTTGACCCGAGCGCCGAGTGCGTCGACCGTGGACGCACACCCACCGACGCTCTCCCTCGCCTCGAGCACCACGGTGCGCAGACCGGCCCGGGCGAGGTAGGCGGCGCAGACGAGACCGTTGTGGCCGGCGCCGACGACCACGACGTCGGTGTCCCGGCCGGGGACGCTGGGTGGCATGCCACGCATTGTCCCCGACCGGCTCACCGCAGGAAGGATCGGGGGAGCTCCCCGATCAGAGCTTGATCTTGGTGTCGATGAACTCGTTGGTGAAGAGGTCCGACGCCTTGAGGTCGTCCTTCACCTTCTTGCCCGCCGCCTTGAAGATCGGGTTCGCCTGGCCGATCACCTTGGTGATGCGGGCCTCGTCGAAGTTCCCGAGCGTCGAGTCCGGGCCGTTCCCGACGAGACCGAGCTTCTTCTGCTGCTCGACGGAGAACTTGGCGACACCCTGCGAGTACACCCAGCCGGTGTTGTACTTCTCCACCAGCTGGAGGATCAGCTTGTTCGCCGCATCAGGCTTGTTGATGTAGTCGACCTGCGCCTGCTGGACGATCGGGACGAGCTTCGCGAAGCAGTCCTTGTTCTTCTCGAAGTCCGCGGTGCGGGTTGCGAGCGGAGCCGCGTAGACCTGCCAGCCGGCGTCGTGGATGAGCTGGAAGGACACGTCCTTCGCCCACTCCTTGACCTCGTTCTTGTAGATGTACGGCTCGGCCGAGGCGAAGCCCTGCTGGGCGATCTTGCCCTGCTGGGAGACGAACACCGCCGGGGCACCGTCGTAGGACCCGTCGAGCTGCGACTTGTCGACGATCCCTGCACCGACGAGGTAGTCCATGTAGGCGCCGCCCTCGAAGTACCGGACCTTCGCGTTCTTCGCCTTCAGGTCGGCGATGGTCTTCACGTCCGGGTACGTCTTCGGGTCCCACATGATGTTCTGCGGGTTGATCTCGAGCG
>JBMSXD010000075.1:0-7738 GCA_049425265.1 Solirubrobacterales bacterium | reverse complement strand
CTCCTCGGAGTAGCCGAGGTTCCCGTAGGTCGCAGCGGCGGCCGGGTCGAACTCGCTCCTGATCCGCTCCCGGGGCTGCTCGGTCGGGGGCAGGGGTTCCTTGGTAGAGCCGGCGAGGATCTGGACCGCAGTGACTTCCGCCCTTGCGCCCAGGTCGGCCGTCTTCAGCCAGTCGGTGTTCCGGGCAAGGATGCCGATACTGATCAGGAGGCTTGCTGCCGCAACGATCCAGAGTCCGGAGAAGGCAGCCCGCGTCCAGCCAATGCCCCGGGCTGCCTCCAGGGCGACCATCACGACCAGGACGGCGCCCGGAAGCAGATACCTCGGAGCCCCAGGGTCCCGGGCGTCGAGCGTGCCCCAGACGAGAACCTGTGAGGCGAACAGGGCCAGCAGCGCGGCTCCGACGACCCAGAACCCTGCCGGCATCCGGCCGAGCTTTGCCCTCCAGGCGAGGGCCAGGAGTGCGGCCACCGCGAAGGCCGGCCCGACCAGCCGTCCCTGCTCGCTTGCCGGACCGCCGGCAATGTTCGAGAAATCGAACCCGAGGCCGGTCAGGGCTGCGAGCACCGCGCCGAGCGACTGGAAGGTCCAGGCCGGGAGCAGGAAGAGGTTGGCCCAGTCGGTGCTACCGGTTTCGCTCTCGACCCCGCCGCTGGCTGCGACCGCCCTCCAGACCGCATACGCAAGGAGGGGAATGGCAGGCACCCAGGCACGGCGCCGGTCCTCACTCCGGAAGATCGCGACCACCAACAGGCCGATCGCGAACGGGACGGCCACCGTATAGGTGCAGATCCCGAGGATCAGGAAGGCGAAGGCCCACCAGTCCCCGGCCCGGCTCTCCCGTTCCCAGGCGAGCAGGGCGGCGATTCCGAAAGCGAGGGCGAGCGAGATCGCTATTCCGTTGCCGGTCAGGTAATGGAGGTGATCCACCGGGAAGACGAGGAGGACCAGGCAGGGAGCGAGCGCGACGAAGTCCGGTACCCGCTTGCGCAGGAAGGCGAACAGCAGCCCGACCATCAGGAAGAGGGCTGCCAGGGTCAGCAGCTGGAAGACGACGTAGCCGGGAATCCCCAGCAGCTCGAGGACGATCCAGTAGATCAGTTTGGGTACCGCGATCAGGTGGCCTACGTAGGCGTCGAAGGCCTCACCCATGCTGAAGTTCGCACTCAGCGAGATCCAGGAGTACTCATCGACGGTGAAAGAGGCGTGGCTTCCAAGGGTCAGGGCGAGGATCGCCGAAACCACCATTCCGGCCCCGAGGACCAGCCGGGCGAGGCCCGGTCGGGTCGAGCCCACGCGAGCCCGGTCGATCAGGTCGTCTGCCCGGCGCGCCTCCATTCCGGAGTGACCCTAACCGCCGAGTACCTCGACCGCGATCGCCGCTGTCTCGGTAGGGCTCTTGCCCACCCGGATCCCCTTCGCTTCGAGGGCCTCCTTCTTCGCCTGGGCGGTCCCGGAAGAGCCGGAGATGATCGCCCCGGCGTGGCCCATCTGCTTGCCGGGCGGGGCGGTAAAGCCGGCGATGTAGGCGACGACTGGCTTCGAAAGGTTCTCGGCGATGTACTCGGCGGCCCGCTCCTCCGCGTCGCCGCCGATCTCCCCGACCATCACGATCATTTCGGTCTCGGGGTCCTCCTCGAACAGGGCGAGAACGTCGATGAAGTCTGATCCGACCACCGGGTCGCCCCCGATCCCGACGATCGACGAATTACCGGCTCCGGCAGTGGCCAGCTCGTTCCCGATCTGGTAGGTCAAGGTTCCCGACTTGGAGACGACCCCGATCGGACCGGGCTCGAAGAACTCGGCAGGAATGATTCCGACATTCGCCTTGCCCGGGGAGAGGACGCCCGGGCAGTTGGGGCCGATCAGCCGGACCCCTGCATCCCTGGCTTTCCAGTAGATGCCGAGCATGTCCATTACCGGTACTCCCTCGGTGATCGTGATCACCGTGCCGACCCCGGCGTCGATCGCCTCGTTCATCGCATCGGCTGCGAACGGCGGCGGGACGAAGATCATCGAAGTGTTTGCATCCGTGTCGGCCACCGCATCGGCGACCGAGTCGAACACCGGGATCCCCTCGACCTCCTGGCCGCCCTTGCCCGGGGTGACGCCGGCGACGACCTCCGTCCCCTGGGCGCGATTCCTCAGCCCGTGAAATCTGCCCTCGCGACCGGTCAACCCGGCCACCACCAGTCGCGTCCCCTGGTCGACGATGATGCTCACTCGCCCGAACCGCCCGCCAGCTCGACGACTTTCTCGGCGGCACCGAGCATCGTCTTCTCGTAATGGAGGTTGTCGAGCCCTGACTCGCCCAGCAGGGCGAGGCCCTCATCGGAGTTGGTCCCGTCGAGGCGGACGACGATCGGCAGGTCGAGCCCGGTGCGCTCGGTCGCCTCGATGATCCCACGAGCGACTTCGTCCCCACGGGTTATTCCCCCGAAGATGTTGAACAGGATCGCGTTGACCTTTGGGTCGGATGTGATCACCTCGAGGGCGTCGACGATCGCGTCGGCTTTGGAGCCCCCGCCTGCATCGAGGAAGTTGGCCGGACTGCCCCCGACCTGGGCGACCACGTCGAGGGTCGACATGCAGAGGCCGGCGCCGTTACCGAGGATGCCGATGTCCCCTTCGAGCTTCACGTAGGTGAGACCCCGCTCCCTTGCCATCTCTTCCTGGGGGTCACCTCCCCGGTCGTCGGCCAGTTCGGCCAGCTCGGGGTGGCGGAAGAGGGAGTTGCCGTCGATCGTCACCTTGGCATCGAGTGCCACCACCCTGCCACCGGCCACCACGGCGAGTGGGTTTAGCTCGATCAGGGTCGCGTCTTCGGCCTTTGCGATCTCGACCAGGGAGACCAGGATCGTCGCCACCTGGTCGGCGACCTCCGCCGGGATGCCGGCCTTCTGTGCGACCTCGAGCGCCCCGTCGCCGGTCAGACCGGTGACCGGGTCGACGTGATGGCGCACCAGGGCCTCCGGATCGGAATCGGCGATCGCCTCGACATTCATCCCACCGGTCGCCGAGAGCATCACCAGGAGCTTCTTCGCTGCCCGGTCGAGGATCACCGAGGCGTAGTACTCGGCCTCGATCTCCGAGCCCTCCTCGATCCAGAGCTCACCGACCGTGAAGGGGCCCTCCCCGTGAGGGCCGGTTATGTCCATCCCGATGATCGCCTCGGCATGGGCGGCCGCTTCCTCGGCGTTCGAGGCGATCTTGATCCCGCCCGCCTTTCCCCGACCCCCGATCAGGACCTGGGCCTTGACCGCGACCGGGTAGCCGATTTCGTCAGCTGCCTGGACTGCCGACTCGGCCGTCGGAGCATGCTTTCCGGCCGGAACCGGAAGGCCATGTTTCGAGAACAGCTCTTTTCCCTGGTATTCGAGGAGGTCCATAGTCGGGCACCGCCGGGGGACTGGCGCCGCCGAACCGGCAGCCTACCGGCATAATGGGGAGTTCGGCATGCCGCTTCCAAGCCTGAAGACGATCGAGTGGGTAACCACTGACTGCTACGGAACCCTTATCGACTGGGAAAAGGGGATCTCCGAAGCCTGCCTCAAGGAGGCCGAGAAGGATGGCTTCAGCTTCGATCCCGATCCCTTCATGAATCGATTCTTCGAGGTCCAGGCCGAGATCATGGCCGGCTCCTACGAGCTCTACGCGGAGGTATTGAGGAGGGCGGTGATAAAGGTCGGCGAGGAGATCGGCTGGGAGATCGAGCCTTCCCGGGCCCAGTTCCTTCCCGACAGCGTCGCCTACTGGCTCCCTTTTCGCGAATCGAATGCCGCGATGGACCGTCTGGCCAAGAAATACGACATCGGCATCGTCTCGAACATCGACGACAAGATGCTGGGGATCTCACGCCGCCACCTGAGGACCGACCTCGATCTCGTCGTCACGGCCCAGCAGGTGAGGAGCTACAAGCCCGACCCGACCCATTTCAAGGAGTGCGCCCGCCGGATCGGGGGGAAGAAGGGCTGGCTCCACATCGGCTCGAACTACGAGACCGACGTTGCCCCACTGATCAAGATGAAGGTGCCGGTCATCTGGGTCAACCGCCACAAGGAGAAGCTCGACGGTCGCAAGCGCCCCTCGCTCGAGGTGAAGAACTTCCGCGAGGCGGTAAAGAAGCTGGGCGCCGGCGGCTGACCGGCCAGCGGCTCGCCCCTCCCGTCAGTCCGCCGGGTCGAGCTCCAGGGTCATGCAGATGTCGGGTGTCTCGCCCCACCGGTCGGGAAGGTGGCTGGCCCGGAACCCGATCGACTCGTAGAGCTTGATCGCTGTCTCGTTGGCCGCGTTCGACTCGAGCTGTATCCGCCCGCAGCCGCGTTTGCCGGCCTGCCTGACGGCCGCCTCGGTCAGTAACCGGCCGACTCCGTCTCCCCGGGCCCCTTCGAGGACGAAGACGTCCTCCAGCCAGGCGTCCTCGGTACCGGTCCAGACCGACGGTCGGTACCGGACCTGGGCCAGGCCTACCTCGGGTTCGCCGGCCAGGAGGAATTCGGTGCCCGGGTCGGCGAGCAGGGTCGAGACTGTCTTCTCGATCCCCTCCTCGGTGGGCGTCGACCTCTCGAGGTAGTCACGGAAGGCGGCGATCAAGGCCACGACCGCATCCCTGTCGGATGGCCCGGCGATCCGGATTGGGACCTCCGGACCCACTCAGCTAGGCCCTTTGGATTCACGGTTTGGGCCGATACTCTGTGCAAGTAGGCGGGTTTCAACACTTGAGGCGAGGCCGATCGGGATTGCCGGTTCGCGCCTGGAGCCTCGAAGGGCCGCGGATGGGCGGCCCAACTGGAAACCCTGCAAGTAGAAAGTTCCCGCCAAGGACATCGTCGGGAATCTACCCATCTGGCAAGTGATCGACGCAAAGGACCAAGCAACGAGTGATTGGTGATACCTCCATCGGACGGCCTCTCGTAAAGGTGATCGGCCTCCTGCTGCTTGGCCTGGTGCTGGGCCTGCTCTCGGCCTTCCGGCCGGAGGGCGCCTCGGCCTCCACCCGGCCCAACTTCGTGCTGATCCAGCTGGACGACTTCGCCAACCTTCACCTGGACGGGACCTGGGTCGACTCGAGCGGTCAGGTGAGGCCGAACATGCCCCGTACCTCCGAGGCGCTCCTCTCAGGCGGGATCCGCTTCACCCGCTACCTGGCACCGAACCCGATCTGTGCTCCGTCGCGAGCGTCGCTCCTCTCTGGACAGTACGCCGACAACAACGGGGTCCTCGCAGTCGGTGGGTCCAACGGTGGCTGGGACGCCTTCCGCAACAACGCGATCCTCGACCGGAACCTGGCCGTATGGTTGAGGAACGGCGGCTACCGGACGATGCAGTTCGGCAAGTTCATGAACTTCTACATGGAGCCCGACGGCTACCCGACCCAGTACGTCCCGCCGGGGTGGGACATCTGGCAGGCCGACGGCAGCGACGAGTCGACCCGGGAGTACTACGGCTACAGCCTGAACCTGAACGGCAGCATCGGCGGGCCGTTCGGCGCGGCGAACTACGGTCCGGGGACGATCAAGGACCCGCCGGGCTGTCCGGAGCTGGGCCTGCCTGCCTGTAACTACCACACCGATGCCGTCGCGGCGAGGGCCTTCCAGGCGATCACCGCGACCCCCCCGGACACCCCCTTCTTCGCCCACATCGGCCTGCACACCCCCCACGGTGACTCCCGGCCACCGATCGGCCCCGAGCCGGCCGTTCGCCACTACGACACGGCGGTGGGAACTCCGCGCCCGACACCGATCGGATACGACGAGGGTAATGTGAGCGACAAGCCACCGTGGATCGAGAGCCTGCCGAGGATCAACACCCGGCAGTCGGCCTCGATCCGCACCGAGTACGTGAAGTCGGTCGAGGCTCTCCAGTCGGTCGACGAGGCGATTGCCAACATGATCGGGACCCTCGCCGTGAGTGGGAGGCTTTCCAATACCTACATCTTCCTGTTCTCCGACAACGGCTTCTTCCATGGGGAGCACCGGCTGGTCCGGGGCAAGAGGTACCCGTACGAGCCGGCGATCCGCGTGCCGATGCTGGTCAGGGGTCCCGGTATCCCGAAGGGGTCGAGGAGCGCCGAGCTGGTCGCCAACCAGGACATCGCCCCGACCGTCCTCTCGCTTGCCGGGATGGGCTCCCGGAGGAGCTTCGACGGCCGCTCGATGGCCCCCTTCTGGGCCGACCCGACCCGAACCACCAGGCGGCCGATACTGCTGAGCGCCTTCGGTGACTTGAGCCAGGGCACCGCCGATCCGCTGGAGGATGAGTTCTACCGTGGGATCAGGCTAGGCCCCTACAAGTACGTCCTCCACCGGACCGGGGACCGGGAGCTCTACGACTTGAGCCGGGATCCGAACGAGCTGAGGAACCTGGTCAAGGACGCCCGGTACCGCAAGGCCAGGGCCTACATGGCCCGTCAGCTAGAGCTCTACCGGGACTGCGCCGGAGCCTCCTGCCGCGCCTGGGCGCCGAAGTGGCCGCGCCCGACGCGCTAGGACCGACTACTCGATCGTCACGAGGGTGTCGCCGGGGGCGACTGCATCGCCGACCGAGATCGGCAGCGAGGTCACCTTTCCGCTCCGATGTGCGGTGATCTCGTTCTCCATCTTCATCGCCTCGATCACACAGACCAGGTCACCCTCGGATACCTCGGCCCCTTCCTCGACCTCGACCTTGAAGATCGATCCCTGGAGGGGGGAAGCCAGGTCGGCCGACGACGATCCGCCACCGCCCCCCGAGCGCTCCTTGCGCTTGGGCGGCGCGCCGGTGCCGTTCGCAGGCCCGGCTGCAGCCATTACAGGCCCACTCGCCTCGCCGATCACTGTGACGTCGAACCGGCGTCCCGAGACCTCGACCGTGTAGTCGCGACTCACCTTCTCCGGGCCATCCTCGTCCCCTCTGGTCGGCTCTTCGGGAGCGGGGGCGGTCGTCTTCAGCCACTCCTTGTCTTCGGTCAGATCGCGGCAGGTCTCGCCCTTCCGCCACTGCTCGGTCGAGAGCAAAGCCTTGTGGAAGGGGATCAGGGTGGAGAGGCCACCGACCCGGTATTCGTGGAGCGCCCTCAGCATGCGATCCGTCGCCTTCTCCCGGTCGGTGTCCCAGACGATCAGCTTGGCCACCATCGGGTCATACATCGGGGTCACCTCGGAACCTGCCTCGACCCCGGAATCGACCCTGACTCCCGGTCCGGCCGGCTCTTCGTAGAAGGTGATCTCCCCTGGGGCCGGGGCAAAGTTTGCCTCGGCCTTCTCGGCGTTGATCCGGCATTCGATCGCGTGGCCCTTCAGCTCGACGTCCTCCTGGGAGATCGAGAGCGGCTCACCTGCTGCTATCCGGATCTGCTCCCGGACGATGTCGAACCCGGTGACCATCTCGGTCACGCAGTGCTCGACCTGGACCCGGGTGTTCATCTCCAGGAAGAAGTACTCGTCGCCCACCTGCATGCCCTCGATCGTTCCGGCCGAGTAGTAGCCGACGGCCTTGGCCGCGTCGGTCGCAATCTTCCCGATCCGCTCACGCATCTCCTCGTCGACGTGGGGGCCCGGGGCTTCCTCGATCAACTTCTGGTGGCGACGCTGGACCGAGCAGTCACGCTCTCCGAGGTAGACCACGTTTCCCTGGGTGTCGGCGAGGACCTGGACCTCGACGTGGCGGGGATCCTCGAGGTAGCGCTCGACGTAGACCCGGTCGTCGGAGAAGAACTTCTCCCCTTCGCGTGCAGCCCCCTCGAAGGCATCCTCGAGGT
>JBMSXD010000074.1:0-7848 GCA_049425265.1 Solirubrobacterales bacterium | reverse complement strand
AAGGTATGTCGGCACTCGTCCAGTCGAAACTGACTCCCCAAGTTGCCCACGAGGGGATGGTGACCGGGCGACGCGTCGGAGGTACCGAAGCGGCCCGGGCCGGGATAGTCGATCTCGCAGTCGCCGCGGACTCGGTCCTTCCGGAGGCAGCCGGAGCTGCCGGGGCGCTATCGAAGAAGGGGCGAGGCACCGTCAGGGCGATCAAGCAGACCATGTACTCGGAGGTACTCGAGCTGCTGGCCGAACGGGTTGACCTCTCGGGCCTGGACGGATCGGACTGAGTCGACGACCAGATGACCACTAGCATCCCGTTCCGAACGGTATCTTCGGCAATCGAACGGGACGAGGTGACGAAGTGAAGGTATACGTCTGCTGGGGAGACTGGACCCGGAAGATCGGGACCCACGAGCATCCCTGTGGTGAGGCCGTCAAGGCCGTCAAGGAGGCCGGCTACGACCCCGAGGTGGTCAAGGTCTACGGATTCGGGCCGCTGCCGATGTTCCTCCAGCCGAAGCGCAAGAAAGTGAAGGAGCTGACCGGGCAGACCTGGGTCCCGGTGCTCGAGATGGATGACGGCTCGACGATTTCCGGCTCGAAGGAGATCATCGAGTGGGCCCACCAGAACCCATACGACCCGGCGGCGGCGACCGCAGGGTAGCCCGCCCGGATGCCCGTTCCCGCACCGCCGAGCCTCCGCCAGCCGCGCCCGGTGCAGGCGGTCCGGTTCGCCCACTCCCAGAAGCGATTCTTCGAGAAGGCGGCCCACCTAGGGGACGTATTCCAGGTCAACTTTCAGCGTCGTCGGTGGAACGTCTTCACCCACCCCGACGCAGTAAAGGAGGTCTTCACCGCACCGTCTTCCGCGCTCCACGCCGGGAAGGGGAACGACATCCTCGCGACCGCGTTGGGCGAGCACTCGGTGCTGATCCTCGACGAGGACGAGCATATGCGCCACCGCAAGCTGCTCCTGCCCTCCTTCCACGGCGAGCGGCTCCAGGCCCAGGCCGGGACGATCCAGAGGATCGCCGAACAGGAAGTCGAGCGGATGCCGAGGGACGGCAGCTTCTCGATGCGGGACCACAGCCAGGCGATCGCGCTGGAGGTGATCCTCGAGATCGTGCTGGGAACCGAGTCCACCGGCTCCGAGCACGACGAGCTGGCCGGTCACGCGAGACGAACCCTGGAATGGATCGGCCGCCCGTTCAGGCTCCTCCCCCCCGGTCTCTTGGGGCCACGTCACCCCCTCGTCCGGAGGATGTACAGGCCGGTCCTCGACCCGCTGGATGAGTCGCTCTACCGCCTGATCGCCGAGCGCAGGCAGGAACCAGACCTCGAGGAGCGCGAGGACATGCTCTCGATGCTCCTGACCGCACGGGATGAGGAGGGAAGGCCGATGAGCGACGAGGAGGTGCGCGACGAGATCGTCACGTTGATCGTCGCCGGTCACGAGACCACGGCAACGGCGCTTGCCTGGGCCTTCGAGAGGCTTGCCCACACCGAGGGCAGCACCGAGGCCCTCCACCAGGCGGTCGCCGGCGGGGACGACGATTATGTGACTGCGGTCGCCCAGGAGACGCTAAGGCTGCGGCCCGTCCTCGACGTGGTAGTCCGCCAGGTGAATGAGCCGATCGAAATCGCCGGCTATTCCTTCGAGCGCGGGGAGATGGTCGTGCCCTGCATCCACCTGGTCCACCGGCGGGAGGACGTCTACCCGGACCCGCTTGAGTTCAAGCCCTCCCGCTGGAAGGACGAGAAGCCTGGCACCTACACCTGGATCCCCTTCGGTGGCGGGGTGAGGCGGTGCATCGGCGCCTCCTTCGCGATGGCCGAGATGGAGATCGTGATGAAGGCAGTGGCGAGGGCCGGGGTGCTCGAGCCGGTCGGCGATGACGAAGAGGTGGTCCAGCGCTTCATCACCTCCTCCCCGGCCCGGGGCGGAGAGCTCCGCTTCGCCATCTGACCGGATCGCGCCCCACCGACTAGGGTCCACCCCGTGGAAGACGTCTATCTCGTCCCTGAACAGGCCGGCCTCGAACGGCTCCCCGAGCTGTTCGGCGAGGACCCGGTCGTAATGGTCAACCTGATCCGCTTTCGTGAAGAGGCCGGGGAGCCGTGCGAAGGGATGTCCGGAGCCGAGGCCTACGGCCGCTACTCGCTGGAGACGGTCCCCTTTCTGGAGGGGGTCGGAGCCCGGGTGATCTCGGCAGTCGCCTGCGAGGACGCCCTGATCGGCCCCGGCGATCGCGAGTGGGACATGGTGATCCTGGTCGAGTACCCCTCCCCTGCCGCCTTCCTCGGGATGATCTCCGACCCCGGTTACCTGGAGGTCCACCGCTTCCGGGCCGCGGCCCTCGAGGACAGCCGCCTTATTCCCTCCCGGCCGCTGCCGACGCCGGGAGACTGAAGGACCCCGGATGGCCGGGGGGACGGAGAGGGTCGTACCCGGGGCCTACTGGCCGAGGCCCTGGACTTCCGAGGATGGCGGACCCCGCAGGCTCTGCTTCCCGGATGGCCAGGCGGGCCTGGGGATCGAACCGGGTGAGAGCCTGGAGGTGACGGCCTGGAAGGACGCTTTTGCCTCCGACATGGTGATCCGGCGGGAAGCCGGGGAGCTCTACGCGCTCCGCCACACGATCCCGGCTGGGGATCCGCTGGCCGGGGAGGTCGAGGGCTGGGTCGAGCGGCTCGACCCCCACACCCTGGAAGTCACGGCCACGACCGACAGGTGGCCGTCGGGCAGGTACTGGCCGGGCGGAATCGCCGCCCACCGGAACGGGGACCTCTACGCAGTCTTTGGCACCGGGGCCTACCGGCTCACCCCCGATCTCGAGCAAGTGGCCTCCCGCAGGTTGCCGGTTGAGCGGCCATACAACTCCTTCATCGTGCTCGATTCCGGCGAACTTGTGACCAAGGACTGCGACGCGCCCCGTGGCAGGGCACCTTCGACCGTCTCTGTCCTCGATCCCGAGACGCTCGAGTCGGTCGTACCGGAACTCGAACTGCCCGAACCCAGCATCGCCCGGCTCTCTTCCGACGGCGAGGCGGTGATCGCGGTCGGGACCGAGACCGTCTTCCGCCTCGTCCTCGACCGCGACGCCGGCCGAATCACGATCGACGAGAGGTGGCGACCCCGCTACGGGCCGGCCCCCGGCCGGGGCTTCGGCTGGGACCCAGTGATCGCCGACAACCACGTCTTCTGGATGGACCAGGGCCGAAACGGGGTCGACTGGACGATGGTCGGGAGCGGTGAGGATCCGGACCCGGTCAGGCTCTGGTGGTGTCGGAGGGACGACCCCGACTCGATCCGCTCGGTCGAGATAAGCGGCCTGCCCTTCGGGACCGAATCCAACCCACCGGCCTGGGATCCGGTCGAGGGGGTCGTCGTCGCCTACGACGCCGGCAATGCGGTGGTCCGAGGGTGGAAGCTGGTTGGTGACGAGCTGGAGCCGCTCTGGAGAAGGGACGACCTCGCCCACGCCGGCCACCTGATCGTCTTCCCCGATACCAGGGAGATAGTGGTCCAGGACTACCGCGACCTCGCGGTTCGCAGGGCACCCTTCGCCCGGAAGTACCTCTGGCCGGCCCTCCGGCGCCTCGGCCGGAGCGCCCCAATGCGCCGTGCCGCCCTGCCGATTGGCTCGGACTCGGTCGTCGTATTGGACCTCGACACGGGAGAGGAAAAGGCCCGAACTGCCGTCCCCTCCCCCGGACAGGCCTTCCTCTTCCCGGCACCAGGTTTCGAGCGCGACCTCTACTACCTCTCGATGACCACGATCGCCCGGGTCGAGGTGGCCCCCGGCTGATTCCGGCCGCTCCGACTCAGGAGTGCGAGCCCTCCCGTTCTCGGTGCCTGGTCCCGGCCCGGGCCGCTTCATCGGAATGGGCCTCGATCCGGTCCGGGTTCCAGGCGCCCGGCACCTTTCGGCTCGGACCCAGGATCAGGCCCTGGACCGACCCGGATACCGATGCAGCCGAGTTGAACAGCCAGTAGAAGAGCGGGTAGAGCGGGGCAACCCAGAGCATCCGGCTTACCTCGGGGTCCTCCGGCGCATCTATCCGGACCCCCCAGACGATCTGGAGGATCGAGATGATCACGATGATGATCCCCCAGTGGTCGAGCAGCGGGCTGTTGCCGAGCCCCGGCACCCCGACCGAAGCCGCGACGGCCCAGAACGCGACCGCGAGGACGAGGAGGAAGCACCAGACGATGCTGAGGAAGCCCTCCAGGGCGATCGGCCACATCCGGTAGCTCGAGCGCCTGAAAAGACTCGGCCCGAACACCCTCAAGACTTCCCCCAGCCCCCGACCCCACCGACGACGCTGCCGGAAGAGATTGCGAACCCGGGCCGGTACCCGCATCGCGAAGAGCGCCCGGGGCTCGTAGAAGATGTCCCAGCCCTTCATCTGGAGCTGCCAGCTGATCATGATGTCTTCGGTCGCGGCGTAGGGGTCGAATCCCCCCACCTCGACCAGCGCTCTCCTTCGGTAGAGGGTGCAGACGCCCGAGCAGGTATTGATCCTCCCCCAGCCCGCCTGGGCACGGCGAAGGACGGCGACCGTCGAAGCGAACTCGATCGCCTGGAGTCGGGCGAGGATCGTGTCGGTGTTGGCAACCCGGGGATTGCCGGTGACCGCCCCGAGGTTGGGATAGCGCACAAAGTGGGGGGCCATCAGCTCGATCACCCGCCGGTCTGGGCGGCCATCGGCGTCGAGCACCAGGACCAGCCCCCCTTCGGTCATCGGCAGCAGCTCGTCGAGGGCCGTCGCCTTGCCGGTGCTCTGATGGTGTCGGATCAGGTGGATGCGGGCCGACTCCCGAGCGCGAGCCTGACCGGCAAGGTGATCTCCCTCGGGGGAAGGGTCCCGGATGAACGACTTCGCCACCTCGAAGGTCCCGTCGGTCGAGCCGTCATCGACGATGAAGAGCTCGATCCCGGGCCAGTCGAGGCCGAGGACGGACTCGATCGTGGCACCGATCAGCGCCTCTTCGTTCCTGGCTGAGATCAGGACCGAGAGCAGGCCGAACTCCTCCCGGGCCCTGTCGAGGTCACGCTCACCGGGGAGGATCCCCAGCTTTCCGTCCTCCCGGTCGAGGACGAAGCGGCGGGAGGAGTCGACCGCGAGCATCGCGGTTATCACCGGGAATGCCCCGAGGAAGATCATCCAGAGGAGGTAGACCGGTGTCTCGGAGAATGCCTGGAGTGCCTCTGCCACTGACTAGGCCTCCCCACCATCGGGAGCCTGACCGCGGGACTTCCTGAGGAAGAGGGGCCGTAGCACGGCCACCCCGAAGAGGACCCAGAGGAAGACCAGGACCTTGGCCCCGATCACGAGCGGGAAGGCGTCGACGAAGCCGTCGAGCTGGGTCAGGTGGAGCCAGACCGCGAGGAAGCCGACCAGGAGCCAGGAGGCGATGCCAACGCACGTGGCCCAGCGGTCCCTGGCACTTCCGACCTCGGGTCCGTCACACCCGGTCCAGACGGTGTCGGACGGCTCGGTGCCGGGGATCCGGCCCGAGGGCATCAGGTGTTCCCTGATCGTCCGGATCGGACCGGTGCGACCACCGGTTCCGGCCCTTTCTGACTGATGATCATCCATGAGAGGTCCGCTCCACCTACCGGGACCGTGCAAGGCCTGATGCCCCAACCGATCCCCTCGAAGAGCAATCCTAGTCCGGGCGACGCGGTCCAGCCGCAGGTATCCGAGGATCGGGAAGGTACGGCCACCATTTGGTGCCGGGCGGCCCTCCGCCGGAGAATCACCCGACTAGGCTCTAGGCATGGAGGCGGGCGTGGAACCGAATCCCGAGACCGGCGAACGGGTTCCGGCCCTCTCGCACCTGGTCCACTCGAAGTGGTTCGAGGGATTCATCTTCACGGTGATCATCCTCAACGCGATCGTCCTGGGCCTGGAGACCTACCCCGACATCCAGGATCGCTACGGCGACACCCTTTTCCTGCTCAACGAGATCTTCCTCGGAGTCTTCATCGTCGAGATCCTGCTCCGGATAAGTGCCTACGGCTCGCGTCCCTGGAACTACTTCAGGAGCGGCTGGAACGTGTTCGATTTCGTGGTCGTATTCGCCGTCTTCATCCCCGGGGTCAGGGAAAACGCGACCCTGCTCCGACTGGTCCGCCTGCTCCGGGTCGTCCGGGTGGTCAGTGTGCTCCCGGACCTTCGGGTGCTGCTCTCGGGAATGGCCCGGGCGATTCCCCCGATCGCCTCGATGGCTGCACTCGCCGTCCTCCTGATCTTCATCTACGGGATGATCGGCTGGAAGATCTTCGGTGAGGCGATCCCGGAGCGCTGGGGGGACATCGGCGAGGCGATGCTGACCCTGTTCACCGTGCTGACCCTCGAAGGCTGGAACGAGATCCTCTTCGCCGGTCAGGAGGTGACCCAGTTCTCCTGGGTCTTCTTCGTCAGCTTCGTCCTGATCGCCTCGTTCCTTTTGATCAACATCCTGATCGCAATCATCATCAACGCGGTCGAGGAGGCCCGGGAGGCCGAGCGGACCCAGGAGGCCGAGGAGCGACTGCAACTGATCGAGGAGGGCGGCGATGTAGCCGATCCCCTTCAGAATGCCCTCGACCGCCTCGCCGAGTTGAAGTCCTGGATCGGGGAGGTCGAGACCGAGATCTCGGTCTTCCGGCTTCGGGATGGGGATTCCGAGGCGACCGCCGAGGGGTCACCGACCACCGAACCGAAGCGGCTCAGGCCTTCCGGGCGACGCGGCCGGGGGATGTAAGTCGGGGCTTCCCGCCTGTTCGAGCCTTCCCGGGGCACCCCTGGCCGAGAAGGGGGCAAACGAAACGGGGGCCCGAAGGCCCCCGTTCCTTGAAGCACTGCCCGGTCTCCCGGGCCTGAGAATCGTTGCTAGCTGGTGATCCTCTTCATCTTGATCTTCAGGATCGCCTCTGACTCCTCGATCGGAGTCTGGAAGATCACGTCCGGCCGGTTGCGACCGAGGACCCTCATCTTCCAGCCGGAAGTGGGCCGGCCGGCGTTGAGGAACTTGACGATCTGGTTCGACGCCCCCTTGCAGGAGATCAGCTGCTTGCCGGCATACTTGCTGACCGCGAAGTAGTAGTCCCCCTTGGGGAAGGTGACTCCGCCGATCTTGTCGTTGTTCTCGACCTCGAAGTAGCCCGGGCAGCGGTTGAATGCGGCTGCATCCGAGCGGTCTGCGGCGATCGCGAGGAAGCCGACCGCCGCCATCGCGGCGACGAGAAGCGTCACGAGGGGGCGTCGCGCCCCGATTGAGTGGGTCATCCCTGTTCCTTTCGCTCCGTCCCCTGGACGGGTCATTGTTTTCCTGGCCGACCCCGCCGCCAACATGCGGCCCGGAGGGCACTTGAGAACATTACGGGGCAGACCGGCAGTCTCCTCCTGCTTGCCCCCCGCAGGAGCTCGGACCGAAGGCTCGGTACGCCGGCCGACACCCCACAACCACGGGCAGGAAGGGCTAGGTCCCGGGCGAAGTCTGCTTGGAACACCGGATTCCCCGACGGGATCGTCCTGACCATGACCGAGCAGCAGCCCGAAACCCAGGAGGAAGCGCTGGAGCGGCTGCGGACGAAGCACCGTAAATTCGTCGAGCGTGGAAAGCGCAGAACCCGGGCCCTTGCGCTCTCGGCGATCGCCGTGGCATTGGTGATCGCACTGGTGGTAGTTCTCTCCCGGGCGGGCGGGGGTGATGGGGACGGGCCCGCGACGGTGGGCAGGACTGCTCCCATGACGAAGGGGGATGCGCCGAAGATTCAGGGCGCCAAGGCCTCTGCCAATACCCCCTATCCCGACCGAAAGGGATGGCGTCCATGGAAGGGCCCGGTACCGATCCTGATGTAT
>JBMSXD010000073.1:0-7940 GCA_049425265.1 Solirubrobacterales bacterium | reverse complement strand
GGCCCACCAGACGAGCGCGGCCAGCAGGGAGACGATGCCGAGCAGGGCCATCAGGCCCGGGACCGGGGTGTCGATCGTGCTCTTCAGCCGGTAGTCGGGGCTGAGCCAGGTTCCGAGCGCCTCTACCGGGGAGACCGGCCCATAGGTGTCGCTGCCGGACACCTCGGAGAAGATCGAGCCAAAGCCGAACGGTCCGAGGAAGGCGAGGACGAGGACGACGACCACCGCTCCGGCCCCGGCCCAGATCCAGCCCCGGTGGGCGATCGGTCCCTCTCGCCCCCGCCCGAGCACCAGCCAGAGCAAGGTGAAGACGATCGGGATGGTCAGCCCGGGGAAGGAGTAGACGGCAACCAGACCGGCCAGCAGGACGACCGGGACGATGGCCTCCCGGACCTTGGCCCCACGGTGCCCACCAGCCGCCCGGTCCAGCGCCACCGGAAGGGCCATCACGAAGGCCAGGACGAAGGCGGCCGAGGCCATCTCCTTGAAGGCGGCCTGGGCGTAGTAGGAGGCCATCAGATAGGCAAGGCCGACCAGGACCGCGCCGAACAGCCGGAGGCCCCCACTTAGCCTGGAGAGCGCCGCATACCCGGTCATCACGGCCACCACACCGGTCGCCATGATCATCCCGACGAAGACCTCCCCGAGTCCGAACCCGGGCAGCAGACTGATGGTCGCCGCCAGTGCATGTGGCCCGAGCGGGTAGCCGGTGCTAGGCGCGGTGCCGAAGTCCGACCTGATCGATTCGGCCCAGGCCAGGTGGAGGCCGAGGTCGTTGTTGTAGCCGACCCCGAGCAGCCCCCAGAACCCGTTGGTCGCGAAGGGGATCAAGAGCAGGAGCACCGTCACCCCGGCGGCGACCCAGAGCCCTGCCGGCCCCGGTACGAGTCGGAAGCCCCCCTTCCGGAGGCCGAGGACCGCGATCGCTGCGAGCCCCAGGAACCCTGCAAGGACGGCCGGCCGGATCCCCAGGACCTGGGCGATCGGACCCCCGGCCAGGAAGAGGGCGGCCAGGCCGATCGCCGGCTCCAGGCCGGTCGGCTCGGTCCGGCCGACCAGGGCCTCGATCGCTGCGCCGGTCAGAACCGCACCGGCCAGCACCACAAGGAGGGTTACGACCGCCTCGACCACTGGCTCAGAACCTGTTCGAGGCCTCGATCAGGGTGTCGTGGAGGTCCTCGCCTTCTTTGTAGAGCGGGTCGCCGTGGCCTGCCAGCACCTTCTGCGGGTGGAGCTCGGCCAGCTTGCGGACGGATTCCTTCGCCTTCTGGTGGTCCCAGGCCCAGGCCGGGTGGGGGACGCTCGCCTCACCCTCGGGCAGGGGCTTCATCCGAGCCGAGTCGACCAGATAGATCGTGTCGCTTACCAGTGCCACCCGGTCGGATTCCCTCCAGAGGCCGATCAGTCCCGGGGCGTGTCCGGGGAAGTGGATCACTTCGAAGCCGGCGACCGTGTCCCCCTCTCGGACGGTCCCGTCCGGCTCGACCGGGCCGCCATCCCACCATGGCAGGAGGAACCGGTAGAGCCAGGCGATCGGGGCGACGTCGAGCTCGGAGAGGTCCACGTAACCGGCGATCGATGCGGGGGAACGGAGGTCCCCGACCTCGTCGGGGTGGCAGAGCACCGGGGTGAGCAGGCCCGGAGCGGTCCCCCGATGGTCAGCGTGGGCGTGGCTTACGACCACCTGGTCGAGGCCGCCGAGCGCCCTCGCTGCCTTTACGTTCTTCTTGGTCATCGAGCGGGTGCCGGCGTCGAACTGGACCAGCTCGCCCTCCGGCCCGCGGATGAAGTAGATGTTCATAGCACCCCTGAAGTCGCCTCTCATCAGGTAGACCCCGTCGGCGACGGCCTCGACCCCGGCGGGCAGCGGTTGGTCGTTCTCGACTTCGGTTTCCACCAGCGTCTCCTCGGCTCCGGTTTCCGGCCCCATCTTCTAACCTCGCCAGGATGCCGGCGACCTGGCGCTACCTGCTCATCGTAATCTTTGCGGCGACGCTTGCCTCGATCGCGATCGGCTCCTACCGTCTGGCGACCACCCCGGATGAAATCCTCGGGGCCGGATTCCGCGGCCTCCCGCCCGGTACGGAATTCCCGAGGTAGTTTCGCCCGGCGGTCCCCGGCGGCGGTAGGATCGCCAGGACGGTTCGGGCGAACGGAGGGCTGATGTCGATCTTCAAGCGGATAGTTGTCGGTACGGATGGCTCGGACACGGCCGCGGAGGCGGTCCGCCAGGCCGCCGAGATAGCGAAGATGTCGGGCGCATCGCTCGAGGTCGTCTGTGCTGCGGAACCGATCCCGACCTGGAGGTCAGATGCCAAGCGGACCGCCGCCCCGGACGACGTGAGCTACGAGTTCGGCCAGCGCGAGGAGGCAAACTTCGCCCTCGAGGCGGCCGCCAGGATCGCCGGCGAGGTGGGGGTCGAGGTTCGGCCCCATCCGATGGAGGGCGACCCGGCCGACGCGATCCTCGATGTAGCCGAGCAGTCCAAGGCCGACCTGATCGTGGTCGGCAACAAGGGAATGACCGGGGCGAAGCGGTACCTGCTCGGCTCGGTGCCGAACAAGGTGAGCCACCACGCGCCCTGCTCGGTATTCATCGCCCGGACCACCTGACTGGCCCGGGAGAAGGGCGACGGGGGATTTCATTGGCCGCCGAGGACCGCGACCGGATGGCCCTCGCCCTGGAGGAGGCGCGTAAGGCCGCGGAGTTCGGTGACGTGCCGATCGGCGCTGCGATCTATCAGGGGGATAGCCTGCTCGCCGCGGCTGGCAACCGGCGGGAGGCCGATCGTGATCCGACCGCCCACGCGGAGCTCCTGGTGATCCGCGAGGCCGCCCGGGTCCTCGGTGGCTGGCGCCTGCCGGACACCACTCTCTACGTCACTCTGGAGCCCTGTGCCATGTGTGCCGGGGCGATCGTCCTAGCCCGGATTCCGCGAGTCGTGATCGGTGCCCCTGACCCCAAGGCCGGAGCGGCCGGATCCGTACTCGACGTGCTGGCCGAGCCGGCTCTCAACCACAATCCGAAAGTGGAGTCAGGCGTGATGGCCGAGGAGTGCGGGGCGCTTTTGACCGAGTTCTTCGCCGGGCGAAGGTAGGGCACTACCCCGTTCAGGGCCGCACCCTGGAGCGGAGAGGGTGGGATTCGAACCCACGAGGCGAGAGATCCCGCCCACGCGATTTCCAGTCGCGCTCCTTAAGCCGCTCGGACACCTCTCCGGGTCACCGCAGGGTAGCCGACCGGACCGCCCACCCGGCCTCGGATGCAGGCCGACGATCGGTCGAGCCCCGAACGGCTGCGGTCGCTAGCCTAGGCGGTCCCGGAGGGGTGCCAGAGCGGTTGAATGGGGCGGTCTCGAAAACCGTTGTGCGTCTTTCGGCGTACCGTGGGTTCGAATCCCACCCCCTCCGTTGGGATCGATGTCAACCGTCGGCGGGTCGGTTGCCGTGATCCTGTCCAGTGGGTAGGGCTTGCGCCATCGCCGACCTGCCCGCCAACCCCCGTGGTGTTGGGCGCATCTTCAACTCGCCGATCGCGGGATTTGCGCCGTTCATCATCATGTCGCTCTTCTCCGCGCCGAGCAGCTTCTTCTATGCGGCCGGCCTGGCCGTACTGACCGCGATCGTGATCGTTGTCGTCAACTGGCGGATGAACCACATACCGGCCGGACAGCTCGACTGGGCCGCGCTGATCCTCTTCGGGGGCATGCTGATCGCCGGCACGATCGATGACCGTGCCCACAAGTGGCTGATGGAGAACGCGAACCTGATGTCCGACATCGCCGTGCTCGTGATCGCCTTGGGTGGGATGGCGATCGGCCGACCGTTCGCCCTCATGTACGCGCGGCTTAGCCCGAAGTTCGAGGCCGAATGGGAGAAGGAGACGCCCGGCTTCCGGGAATGGGGTCTGCGCGGCTGCCAGCACATCTCCCTCTTCTGGGTGCTCGCTTTCCTGGTCCAGCTCGGTTGCCAGCTGCTTACCCAGTTCGGCTCGTCGAGCTTCGACACCGTCCTCTGGAACTGGATCATCCCGATCGGCGCGCTGGTCTGGGCGATGCACCGCACCCGCGCCTACTCGGCGAAGCTCCGCGGCGAAGCCTCGGAGTTCGGCGCTCAACCGACCGCGTCGTAGCGAGCCGGCTCCGGAATGCCCCTCTCGGTCTTCGGTGGAGGGGAGCCCCCTTCCGCCTGTTAGCCGGAACCACATCATCTACCCTTGGAGGGTGTTCTGAGCGAAAGCCTGCATCGTTCGGAGATTGCGCCGATCACGATCCGATCAGGGTCTGCTGATGAAAAAGACACCAAAGACAGCGGCTTCGGCCGCCGCCCGACTGGCGGGGGCCGTGGTTTTCATTTTCGGAGTCCTGGCGCTTGCCGCGCCAACCCAGGCCGCCACCGTCTCCTCCCTCGGCTCCACGGGCGACGGACCGCAGGGCATCGCACTGGACTCCGCCGGGAATGTCTTTACCGCAAACTCCACTTCAACCGATATCAGCAAGCTGCTGCCCGGCGGCGGAGGGGCAGGCATTCCCTGGCCCGTTGCTGTCTCCGACCCCTGGAACGTGGCGGTCGATGGTGCCGGAAACGTCTTCGCTTCCAACTTCTCCAACAACTCGGTCAGCAAGATCACACCCGCCGGAGCGCTGGCCGGTGGGACATGGCCGGTCGCCATCCCCGTCAACTCCGTCCCCCTTGGGATCGCCACCGACCAGGCCGGCAACATCTACACCGCGAATGCCGGCAACAACACGGTGACCAAGATCACCCCGGACGGCGTGGCAACAACGTTTGCCAGCACCGGAGGAGGATCGTCGCCGTACGCCCTGGTCTTCGACCGCGACGGCAACCTGTACGCCGCCAACAATGGCAACGATACGGTTTCCAAGTTCAGCCCTTCAGGCACCCCGGCCGGGGCCCCGTGGCCGGTCAGCCTCGGAGCCGGAGCGAACCCCTGGGCGATAACCATCGACTCGGCCGGGAACGTTTACACCGCCAACGACGGCACAGACACGGTAAGCCGAATCACCGCCGCCGGCACGTCGACCAGTTTCAACGTCGGATTCAACCCCCGGGGGGTCACGGTGGATTCGGCCGGGAGTGTCTACGTCGTCAACACCGGCTCGGCCAGCGTCAGCAAGATCACCGCTGCGGGCGTGCTCACGGTCTCCTTCGTCAGTGGCGGTGGCCTCAACAGTCCCAGCGGTCTCGCAATTGACAGCCTGGGGAACCTGTTCGTCAACAACTTCTCCAACGACTCGGTCAGCAAGATCACTCCATCCGGCGGTGACATCCAGCCGGCACCACCGGATACGCCCGCGGCCCCCTCGGCCACCGCCGGTGCGGGGTCAGCAACGGTAAACATTCCGGCGAACCCGACCGACGCCCGCTATGGAGCACCGACTTCCTACTCCGTCTACTCGGTGGCCGACCCGTCCAAGGCCTGCCTGATTACCGCCCCCGCCACCTCGTGCCAGGTGACCGGGCTGACCAACGGCACCACCTACACCTTCGCTGCCCGGGCCAACTTGAACTCCTGGCAGACCGGAGCCTCAGATCCGTCGGCCGCGGTCACACCCACGGCCCCTGCCCCAACCTCTTCCGTTTCGGTCAAGGGCCTGAAGGCGAAGCTGACCAAGAAGTCGATCCTGATCACCTCCAAGGCAACCGTCTCGGGTGCCGGCAAAGTCGCCCAGACTGCGAAGCAAGGCAAGAAGACCTGGTGCAAGGCCTCGAAGAGCGCGACCGCTGCCGCCACCTTGAGCCTGAAGTGCAAGATCGGCAAGAAGGGCAGGAGTGCCCTGAAGAAGAAGGCACTCAAGCTCTCGATCAAGACGACCTTCACGCCGAGCGTCGGTGCCGCGGTCAGCACCTCCCGCAAGCTGACCATCAAGCGCAAGCGGTAGAGCCGCCCGGCGAGGCAGCGCCTCGCCACCTGAGGTTGGCTATCCCGCGACCAGGGCGGTAAGGCGGCGGTCGTGCTCACCGCTCGAGCCCAAGAAGGCTGCGTCCAGCTGGGCCCGCTTGAAGAACCAGTGGACGTCGGCCTCCCAGGTGAAACCGATCCCCCATGGGCCTGGATCGCCGAGGCGGTTACCTCGACCCCGGCCTTCGAGGCCGGTTCTTAATAATCTTCTCTGTTAATGAAATCTGCAAGGAATTTCCTCCCCCTGGTAACCCTGTTGGCCCTCGTCCTGCTGGGGGGTGTCGCGTCGGCTTCGCCGCTTGCCCCTATCCAGGTTTCTTCGCTCCCTTTCTCACAGAACGATCCGGCCAACTTCCGGTGGCAGCAGACAGCGATAAATCCGACCAACGGGAAGGGGATGATCGTCGGCTTCATCAGTACTGGCCCGACTGGATTCGCGCTCAACGTCGCCCAGCCGATCGACGCCACCGGGGCGAGCGACGGTAGCGCCACGACCCTGGTGGCGAATTCCTTCACCTCGAGTCCGGCAAGAAACAACACCCAGCCATCAGTGGCATACAACCCGGCAACCGGCGGCTGGCTGGCCTGCTACGCCGATGATGTTGTCGACAAGCTGGTCTGTCAGCACCTCAACGCAGACGGGTCGCTCAGCGGCTCTGCCTTCCCGATATCGAGCGTCACGAATCTTTCACGCGCTCAAACCAGCATCGCCTGGAGCCCGGTCCTCGGGAAGTTCGCAGTGATGTTCAGCTACGACAACACCGCGGCGGTGCGCCTGGTGGACCCGAGCGGCGGCACTTCCGGAGCGATCATCCCGGTGCCGTTCGACACGAGCGGCGGGGGTTCGATATCGGGCGGAAGCGACATCGCGTACTCGCCGACCTCGAATACCTTCATGGTCACCTTCCGCGCGAGTGCGGCCTTGGGTGAATCGCCGGCGCCCTGGGTGTGGCTCCTCGACGGGAACGCGCAGCCGCTTGGATCCGCCGTTCGCAGCGCTTCGGACACGAGCCGAACGTTCGGAAGCGGGTCCCTGACGCATAACAGGAGCCGCAACGAGTTTGACCTTGTCGCAAGCGAGTCCGACGGCCTTTACCCGATCGAAGTCCAGCGATTCAGTGCAGTCGACGGCTCAAAGGTGGGTTCCCCCTCCAGCAAGGTCATTGCTTCGCCCTTGAACAACTACTCCTACTACCGTCCGGTCATCGCGGCCAATCCGTTTACCGGCGAGGACTTGATCGCAGTCCCGTTGGTCGACAGTTCCGCCTCGAATCATCAAGGTATCTACGCGCTGTCTTTCAACGCTGATTCCGGTATTGGGGACCCAGAGCTCGTAGCCGGGGGCGCAGACGGCTACCCCACCGAGACCCGTCCGAGGCTCAGCTTCAACAGCTACACCTGCCAGTTCCTTACCACGTACACCGCCGACACCGGTTCGAGCGACGGCTGGCAGCTTTTCTCAGCCCGCTACGCGCCGAGCTCAGACTGCCTCTATGCCTTAACGGTGGCCAAGCACGGAACCGGCTCGGGAACGGTTACCTCCTCGCCAGCGGGGATCGACTGCGGCTCCAGCTGCTCGGGAAGCTTCTCCGTCGGCACCTCGGTCACGTTGACCGCCACGGCCGCGTCGGGGTCGAAGTTCTCGAGCTGGGGCGGCGCCTGCTCGGGGTCGGCCCCCTCCTGCACGGTGACGATCGACCAGGCTCGCTCGGTCTCGGCGACCTTCGATAGCAACCCGGAGCCAACTGAGCCAAGGCTTCGTGTTGCCCTTGGCGGGGCGAAGAAGGTAGGGGCTGGCAGGGGTTTCATGGTCGGGATCCGAGTCAGGAATGTGGGCTCGGGTAAGGCAGAGTCGGTAAAGACCTGCCTGAAGCTCCCCAGAGCCCTCTTCCTTATCGAGGCAAAGGGCGCCAAGGCCTCGGGCCAATCGGTCTGCTGGACCCGCTCCTCGCTCGGAGCCGGCAAGTCGGTGTCCTTCAAGGCAAAGGTTCGTTCATCGGTCTCGGATGATGGCTCC
>JBMSXD010000072.1:0-7975 GCA_049425265.1 Solirubrobacterales bacterium | reverse complement strand
CGACGACGATCTGGTCGCAGAGGGGCAGGCGAGGGAGATCGTCCACGCCGTCCAAAACGCCCGCAAGAACGCGGGGCTGGAGATAACCGACCGGATCTCGCTCGACCTCGGGGGCAGCCCCGACCTGATCGCCGCAGCAGAGGCACATTCCGAATATCTGGCCGGAGAGGTGCTCGCCACCTCCCTCAGCTTCACCGGTGGGTCCGGTGATGCGACCGAGACCCAGCAGATCGACGGCCGGGAGCTGGTGATCGGGATCGGGCGCGCCGGGTGAGCGAACGGGAGCCGGCCGGCCACCTGGCCCTCGATCGAGCCCTGGCCACCGGCCTGGTCCCCGACCGGGTCGTCCGGACGGCCGCCCGAAGGGGTGCCCGACAACGGATCAGGCAGGAGGGCGCAGGCGGGGTGACCGGCATCGAGGAGCGCCTGGCCGGGATGGTCGAGCGGATGTCGTCCGGGCCGGTGGCCGAGCAGGTCGAGTCGGCCAACCGCCAGCATTACGAGGTACCGACCGAGTTCTTCCGTCTGTTCCTCGGTCCCCGGATGAAGTACAGCGCCTGCTGGTGGCCACACGGGGTGACCGACCTTGCCGAGGCCGAGGAAGCGACCCTCGACCTCTCCTGCCGGAGGGCCGGGATCGAGGACGGGATGACCGTGCTCGACCTGGGTTGCGGCTGGGGTTCGATGTCGCTCTGGATCGCCGAGCGTTATCCCGGTTGTCGGGTGACCGCCGTCTCCAACTCCCGCACCCAGCGGCAGTCGATCGAGGCCGAGGCGACTGCCCGCGGAATCGACAACCTCGAGGTAATCACGGCCGACATCGGTCACTTCGAACCCGAGGGACGGTTCGACCGGGTGGTCTCGATCGAGATGTTCGAGCACCTCCGAAACTGGCGGGAGTTGATGAGGCGTATCTCCTCCTGGCTCGAGCCGGGCGGCCGCTTCTTCCTCCACGTCTTCTCGAACCGCCGCTTCGCCTACCGCTTCACCGACAGCTGGTTCGCCAGCCGATTCTTCACCGCCGGCACGATGCCCTCCCACGACCTCGCCCTCTTCTTCCAGGATGAGCTGGTGCTCGAAGACAGGTGGCTGTTCGACGGAACCCACTACGCCCGCACCCTCGAGGCCTGGCTGGACCGGCTGGACGCACGGAGGGAGGAGGCGAAGGGACTGCTCGGATCGGGCGGGCGCGGGAGCCTGGCCGCCTGGCGAGTCTTCCTGATGGCCGCCGCCGAGACCTGGAACTACGACTCAGGCCAGGAATGGGTGGTCAGCCACTACCTGTTCAAACCCCGGCACGTCTGAACTCGAGTGGTCAACCCCCCAGTTCGGGCGGCATCGCCGTCGGGCCATCCGGGTAGAGCGCGGCGAGGGTTTCCTCGTCCATCGCGGTCGTGTCAGCCGGCTCCGGGGGAGCACCAACGATTAGCCATAGCTGCTCAGTATCCGTGTCGTTGAACGGTTGACGCACGGAGTCGGGTTCGACCAGGACGGTGTCGAGGGGTCCGAGGTCCAACAGGTCCCCGTCGACCCGCATCCGGCCCTTTCCTTCGAGCAGGACATAGAGCTCACTGGTCTCGCGGTGGCGATGGCGGGTGATCGCCTGACCTGGCTCTAGACGCCAGAGCCGGGCACCGAGGGTGCTCGCCCCGAGCTGCTCCGCGAGATTCGTATTCGCGACCCCAGTCTGATTGGACGGCCGCCAGTGGGCGTCTTCCGCCTTCAGCAAGCGGTATGTCACTCGAACCCTTGCCGCCGCGTCAGTCCCGGTCGGGCTCGGGGATGACGAAGTCGGTCTTCTCCGAGTCGGCGAACTTGACCCAGCAGTGCTCACGGGGTGCCCCGGCCACTTCGACCAGGGCGTCCTCGATCCGCTTCGCTACCTCGGCCTTCTGCTCGTCGGTCCGGCCGGCGAACCAGTGGACCTCTACGAACGGCACGTCGTCCGCCGTCAGCCGCCGAGGACCGGCTCTAGCTGGTCGAGGAGCTTGCGCTTCGGCATCGCCCCGACCATCTTGCCGACCATCTTGCCGTCCTTGAAGAGGATCATCGTCGGGATCGACATCACCTCGTACTGGGCCGCCGTCTGCTGGTTGTCGTCGACGTTCAGGCTGACCACCCGGATGTCGTCGCGCTCGCCGTTTATCTCCTCCAGGACGGGGGTTAGTACCCGGCACGGTCCGCACCAGGGAGCCCAGAAGTCGACCAAAGTCGCCCCGGACTGATCGATCACCTCGGACTGGAAGTTCGTGTCGGTTACTTCGGGAAGGCTGCCTGACATCTCTCTGGTACCTGATCCTCTCGTTGGTCGCTGTTTCGCCGTGTACTCCGACTTGGGGATCCGATCGTATCCGGGACCGCAGCCAGGTCGGACTCGAGGAGCTTACTATACAAAATGAAGTGAGGCTGGCGGGAAACGGGACGAGGGCGGTGCGGCCGTTAGCTTTCGACCATGACCAACGCCGAGATCGCCGACGCACTCGACGAACTCGCTGTGCTCTACCAGCTGGACGGGGCAGACCGCTACCGGATCCTGGCCTACGTCAACTCGGCCCGCTCGGTCCGCTCCGAGCCACGCTCGGTCGAGGACCTTGCCAGGGAAGGAAAGGTGACCGAGCTGGACGGAGTCGGCAAGACGCTCGAAGAGAAGATCGTCGCTCTGGTCGAAACCGGGGAGATCCCGGCGGCAGCAAAGCTGAAGAAGCAGATCCCACCCGGCCTGATCGAGATCAACCGGATCCCCGGACTCGGACCGAAGACCGTTCGTCGACTGCACGAGGAACTCGGGGTGGACGGGCCGGGCGACCTTCGAAAGGCGGCCGAGGCCGGCAAGGTCCAGGAGCTGAAGGGGCTTGGCCCAAAGGTCGAGGAGAACATCCTCGCCGGCCTCGATCGACTTGCCGAGCAGCCCGAAGGGCCCTCGCGTCTAAGGCTCGACGAAGTCCTGCCGGTGGCCCGGGAGCTGGTCGAGGCCCTCCGGGCCGCCCCGGCCTGCGCCCGGGCCGCAGTGGCAGGCTCGGCCAGGCGAATGGCGGGCACCTGCAAGGACCTCGACCTGATCGCCACCTCGGACGAGCCGAAGGTCCTGGCGGCCCGGATCGCCGAGCACCCGCTGATCGGAAACCGGGGCAACCCCTCGGACAAGGGGGTCAAACTCGAGACCAACTCCGGCGTCGGGGTCGACGTCCGGATCGTCCCGCCCGATGCCTTCGGCAACCTGCTCCAGCACTTCACCGGCTCGGCCGCCCACAACACCGAGCTGCGCGAGGCGGCCGTCGCCGACGGACTCCATGTTTCCGAGCACGGGATCACGGACGACAAGACGGGTGAGGTCGAATGCTTCGACTCGGAGCAGGGTGTCTACGAAAGGCTGGGCTACGACTACATCGAGCCGGAGCTCCGCGAGGGTCGGGGCGAGCTCGAGGCCGCCCGGGAGGGGCGCTTGCCGAAGCTGGTCACCCGGGAGATGATCAAGGGCGACCTCCACACCCACACCACGCTCTCCGACGGCCGGGCGACCCTCGAGGAGATGGCCGACGCAGCGATCGCCCTTGGGTACGAGTACATCGCGATCACCGACCACTCCGCTTCACATGGATTCGGAAACGACGTCTCCCCGAAGGAACTCGAAGCCCGGATCACCGAGATCGCCGAGCTGAACGCCAAGTTCCGCAAGTCACGGTCGAAGGCGAAGAAGGGCTTCCGGCTGCTCTCGGGCTCCGAGGTGAACATCGGGGTCGACGGCACGCTCGACTACGAGGAGGACCTGCTCGCCGAACTCGACTGGGTTATCGCTTCGGTCCATACCTCGTTCCGCGACGACCCGGACTTCATGACTGGGAGGCTGAGGGAGGCGATCGAGAATCCGCTGGTCGACTGCATCGGCCACCTGACCGGCCGGCTGCTCAACCAGCGCGATCCCTACCCGGTCGACATAGAGGCCCTGGTGGAAGCCGCGGCAGCGAGCGGGACCGCGATGGAGATCAACGGGAACCCCAGGCGGCGCGACCTCTCCGACGTCCACGCCCGGCTGGCAGCCGAGGCCGGGGTCGAGATCGCCCTGACTACGGATGCCCACGATCCGGCCCACTTCGACTACATGGATTACGCGGTCGCCACGGCCAGGCGGGCCTGGCTCGGGCCGAAGCAGGTCCTGAACACCAGGGCCTGGTGGAAGTAGCCCCGCGCCCTAGAGCTGGGTCAGCCCGGGGGAGCGGAGCAGCCGAATCGGCTTGAAGGCCGAACCGGACTCGACCAGGAACCTGACCCCGTCCCTTCGCTCGACCGCCAGGACGGCCGCCTCACGGTTTCTCCAGGCGAGCGAAACCAGCAGCGAGTAGCCGCTGGCGACCACCGCCACTTCCGGCAGGAAGACCCCGAGCGCCCCGGCCAGGCCGACTGCGAGCAGGATCGGCCAGGTCCTCCCGAAGGCGATCCGGCCCGGCGAGGAGAGCGAAACCCCCGGTCCCGAGGTGGGTGCCGTCCGGGCCTCGGCCAAGGTCCGGCCGACCCCTTCACGAACCCTCTCGGGCAGACCGAGGATCATCCCGATCACCGCGGCCAGGAACCACCAGACAAGGGCAACCACGATCACCAGGTCATCGCCACCCTGGGTGATCCCGATGATCGAGAGCGCCGCCAGGGCTGTCGCACCACCGGCGGTCAGGAAGACGGTCGCCCTGAGCAGCTCGGCGTACGGCAATCCGTCCCCTCAGCCGGCCAGGTCCTGGAGCATGTCGAGCCAACGGTCGGGATCATCGACCACCACGTCGGCGATCTCGACCAGCTCCGGGGGTCCTTCGGACGACGACACCGCAACCAGGACGAGCCGGTCGATCTACCCCGCTTCCTTCATCTCCTTCAACCGGATCGCAGCCTCCAGGTCGGTCCGATCGTCCCCGGCAAAGACGACGGTCCTGATCGTCCCTCCTTCCAGCAGGGATTCGACCGCCCCGGCCTTCCCCTCCATACCGGGAGGCCGGATCTCCATCACCTTCCGCCCCCAGTGGATGTCCAGGCCGGACGACGCAGCGAGGTCGGCGATCTCATGGACGGTGGCCTCGGTCCGCTCGTCTGCCCCTCGCCAATGGAGCGCCTGGATCGGACCCTTGTCCTCGACCCGGATCCCGGCAGAAACCCAGAACGGGCTGTCGTGCTCCCTGATGAATGCCGAAGCGAGCGCTGCGCCTTCGGAGTCGAGCTCGACCACCGGCGTCGAACCGCCCGGCTCGATCAGCTCGAGGCCATGGTTGCCGATGTAGGTGAGCGAGGGGACATCGACCATCCTGCTGACCACCTCCACCGGGCGCCCGCTGACGCAGGCGACGACCTCCAGTCGGTCGGCCAGGGTTTCGAGGGCAGCCCGGGCCCGGGCAGGGACCACGGCACGCTCAGGACGTCCGACGATCCGGCAGAGGGTCCCGTCCACATCGGTGATCAGGGCGGATGAGCCGGGGTCTTCCAGGAGTACTGAGAGGCTTGGCTCGGAAGTCATGCTTTTAGTATCGCCCGGATGGAGCGCGAGCGTCTGATCAAGCTGGTCCTGCTGGGCACCGCTGCCGGGGCCTTCAGCGGTCTGTTCGGGGTCGGGGGCGGAACCGTGATCGTCCCGATGCTGATCGCCTTCCTCGGCTATTCCGAGAGGCTCGCAACCGGCACCAGCCTCGCTGCGATCGTCCTGATCGCCCTTTTCGCCGTGATCACCTTCGCTTTCTACGGGAACGTCGAGTGGGGAACCGGCCTGCTGTTGTCGATCCCGGCGGTCGGCGGCGTACTGGTCGGGACCACCCTCCAGCAGAGGGTTTCGGAACGCCTGATCTCCCTTGTCTTCGCCGTAGTCCTGGTCGGGGTCGCTATCCAGATGTTCTTCTTCTGATCCGATGGACCTCGCTTTGGCAATCCTGGTCTGCGCGCTCGGTGGGGTCGTCGCCGGGTTGATCGGAGTCGGCGGCGGCGTCCTCTTCGTTCCGGCGCTCGTCGCCTTCCTATCGCTCGACCAGGTCGCTGCCGAGGCGACCTCGCTCCTGATGATCTCGATCGTCTCGCTCTTCGGTGCCCTGAGCCAACGCCGCTTCGGCAACGTCGACCTGCGGGACGGCCTGTTGATCGGCCTGCTCTCCCCCGTCGGCGTGGTTGTCGGAGTGGTCCTCGCCAACAACATTCCCGAGCGGGCTCTGAAGATCGCCTTCGGGTTGCTCGCCCTCTACGTCGCCTGGAAGCTGGTCGCCGGGGCGTTCGACCGGGAGGCCCGACCGACCGAGTCGGGGTGACGGTGAAGCGCGGGATCCGACCGGAAGGCGGCCCATTCATCCCCGTTGCCGAGATCGAACTGAAGGCCTCTCGCTCGTCGGGGCCCGGGGGCCAGCACGCGAACGTGACCGCCTCGCGCATCGAGGCGCGGTTCGACGTCACCGCCTCGACCTCCCTGACCGAGGCCCAGCGACAGAGGGTCACCGAGCGTCTCGGGCCGGTGGTAACGGCGGTCGCCCAGGACGCACGCTCCCAGGCCCGCAACCGTGAGCTCGCCCTCGACCGGCTGGAGGCAAAACTCTCTGCCGCGCTCGCCCGCCGGAGGAAACGCCGCCCTACCCGACCGACCCGTTCCTCCCGCGAGCGACGCCTGGAATCCAAGCGCCGCCGCTCGAAGACGAAGCGGTCCCGGGCGCGTCCCGATTTCGATGATTGACGTCAGGTTCCGGCTGCTACCACCGACTGATTAAGGGCATACTGACCACTGCCTAACCTCGTTTGGCTGCCGAGAAGACCGGGAGAAAAAGAGAAAACATGCACGAGATCAAATGCCCGCACTGCGGAGAAGCGTTCAAGGTCGATGAAGCCGGATATGCCGAGATCCTCAGTCAGGTGAGGGACGAGGCCTTCGAGAAGGCGGTGCACGAACGGCTGGAGATCGCCGAGCAGGAAAAAAAGAATGCCGTCGAGCTAGCGAAGGCTGAAGTCACCGGTGAGCTGAATGAACAGGTTGCCAACAAAAACGCCGAAATCCAGAAACTAGAGGCAGACCTGGAAAAGGCGGGTGTCGCCGGGGAGCTGGCGCTCAACAAGGCCCTTTCCGAAATCGAGAAGGAAAGGGATGACCTCAGACGTTCCCTCGAAGCCAAGGACACCGAGAGGGAACTGCTCGAGACGACGCTCAAGGAGAAATACGAGACCCAGATCAAGGACCGCGACGAGGCGATCGAGCGCCTGAGGGACATGAAAGCGAAGCTGTCGACCAAGATGGTCGGCGAGTCCCTCGAGCAGCACTGCGAGGTCGAGTTCAACAAGATGCGGGCAGCCGCATTCCCGAACGCCGAGTTCGCCAAGGACAACGACGCCAGTGACGGGACCAAGGGCGACTTCATCTTCCGTGAGTCCGATGACGATGGCACGGAGTTCATCTCGATCATGTTCGAGATGAAGAACGAACTCGACGAGGGCTCGAACAAAAAAAAGAACGAGGACTTCTTCAAGAAGCTGGACGAGGACCGGACCAAGAAGGGTTGCGAGTACGCCGTACTGGTCTCGCTGCTGGAGCCCGAGGACGAGCTCTACAACACCGGCATCGTCGACGTTTCACATCATTATCCGAGGATGTACGTGGTCCGGCCGCAGTTCTTCATTCCGATCATCACACTGATCCGCAACGAGGCCCAGAAGACGCTGAAACTCAAGTCGGAGCTGGCTCTCGTCAAGGCACAGAACATCGATGTGACGAACTTCGAGGAGAAACTCGAAAAATTCAAGACCGGCTTCGAGAGGAACTACGACTTGGCATCGCGCCAATTCGAGGCTGCGATCGCCGAGATCGACAAGTCGATCAAGGCCCTCGAGAAGACCAAGGACAACCTGCTGAAGTCCGAGAATAATCTCCGTCTGGCCAATGACAAGGCACAGGGCGTGACGGTCAAGAAGCTAACCCGTGGCAATCCGACGATGACCGAGAAGTTCGAGGAACTCTCCGACTAGTTGATGCCGT
>JBMSXD010000071.1:0-8255 GCA_049425265.1 Solirubrobacterales bacterium | reverse complement strand
CCCATCGCGACGATCAGTGCGGTTGCGACCCCGGGGATGTGGAGGATCCTCAGGCCCATGATCAGCGCAAGCGGGAGGCCGAGCGCGACGAGGATCGCCCCGAGTCGGTGCCAGTCGAGGTCGGTGGTGTCGGGAGGGACGTTGACCAGTCCGAAGAGGTAGAGGGCAGCGATTCCGGCAACGAGTCCGATCAGGTGGGCGCTGACCGCATTCTTCGGATTCGCCTCCTGGGCCATCGGGAAGGCGAACAGGATGAACAGGGTCAGGGCTCTGACAGCAGGACCGCGAGGACCCCGATGGTCGCCATGGTCAGCATCGAAGCGACCACCACGTAGAGGGGGCTCGACCGATAGGCGGGGTCGATGTCGGCGATGTTCTTGCGGCGGGGCAGGCGCATCTCTCGCCAATCTAGTGGCGACCGATCTCTCGGGTCACCCGACCCTCGGTTACGGCTAGCCTCTGACGGCCCGACGTTCCCGGGCGCGTAGCTCAGCGGTAGAGCGCTCGCTTCACACGCGAGAGGTCGCTGGTTCGAACCCAGCCGCGCCCATGAAAAGCCGATAACCATGCTGGGTGGTTCGAACCCAACTCGGGCAATGGAAAGGGGAGGGGCGGCAGAGCTTCGCCTGATACCTTCGGCGCGCAATGACGGTGGTCGCGATCGCAGTCTCGGTGCTGTTGGCACTTGTCTTCGCACAAGCCGGCCAGAACAAGTTCAGCGGGAGCGAACTCGCCCGGGTCTGTCCGGGGCACCTCGGGATCACGCCCGGCACGTATCGGCTGGTCGGAGTGCTCGAAATCCTCGCGGCGGTCGGATTGATAGTCGGCGTCATTGTTGCTCCTGTGCTCGCCGCCGTTTCCTCGATAGGCCTCGCACTGCTGATGCTCGGCGCGGTGGCTCTGCACCTCCGGGCCGGTGATCCGTTCAGGATCGCGCCAGGCTTCCTCCAACGGCGGGCGGAATCGATTCGGGGCTGGCTCCCTGCGGCCGCCCTCGGGCTGCTGGCACTCGCCAATGCCGCGCTGATCGTGACGGGCTAGCCCAGACCGTTCGCTGGTTCGAACCCAGCCGCGCCCATTGGGGTTCTTAGAGGTCCAGGGAGATCACTGCTCGGGGTGTTCCCCGCGGCCGCTACGAAGGCGCGCAGATGCCGTCCCGGTTCAGGCTCGAGGATCTGCCGTTCGCGCTAAACCGGGTTGTTGGCGGGGCAATCCTCGCAGCAGACGTCCAGGTTCGGGAGGTCGGCGTATTCGATCTGTGTGCACGTCGTCCCGAGGCCCGTCGTGTCCGAGCTCGACCCGTTCGCGCCGGTCATCTGCGCATACGACACGTTGGCGTAGGAGAGATTCGCGAAGGACAGGTTCGAGTAGGAAAGGTCGGCCCGGGTCATGTCGGCAAAGGACAGGTTCGCGAAGGACAGATTTGCCCTCCTTAGGTTCGCGCCCGGACAAGGGGAAGAGCCACAGCCCCAAGTCCACAGGACGAATCCCTCCTTCCTTACCGCGGTGAGCCTGGCGCCCTCGAGATTCGCATAACGAAGATCCGCGCCCTGAAGATTCGCGTTCCGAAGGTCCGCGCCCTCCAGGTTCGCTTGCCGAAGATCCACACCCTTCAGGTTGGCACCAACGAGCCTTGCACCCTTCAGGTTTATCCGGCTCAGGTCCCCGTGGAAGACGAACCTCCCCTTCGCCTTGACCCCCGCGCAGTTGGCGCCCGGCTTGGGCGTGCAGACCTTGGAGCCCGAACCGAGGCGCTTGGCCTTGGCAGCTCCCGTAGCAGGCATCGCCAGGGCCAGGGCGGCAGCGGCGACGAGGAAGATCGCGAGTCGGCGCATCGACGGGATCCTAGGCGATGCGGCGCGGCCCGCTTCGCGCTCCGCCAGGCGGGTAACCGAGGAGACGGCTCACCCGATCTGCGACGGGGTCCTCGCTTCACTCACTGGAGATTGCCGGCTCCGGAACAAGGTTCGGGGGGTCCCGTCAGGAAGCCGGGACGAATTTCCAGGCCGAGGCAATGTAGTGACCGCAGAGCGGCCCGGAGCGGGGGTTCAGGGCGAAGACCCACTCATTGATCATGCTGAAGCATGCGTTGTGGCCATGCGCCTGGGTGATCCGGGATTCACCGTCCCTGATCACCGTGAACTCCATCGAGGCGTCGCTCGGGCGGAAGCTCGAGAAGAGCCGGTCGTAGACCAGGGGATCGATCGGCCTGGCGCGGATCCAGTCGGCGATCTGCCCGGGGGTCATCGCCTGATAGCCCGAGAGCTCGCCGAAGGCGGTCTCCAGCACGCCCGGCTTGCTGGCAGATGCCTGCACGCCGTTGTGGGTGAGCAGCATCCTGTTGGTTGCGTCGTAGTGGGCGTTGACGAAGACCGCGGCCATCAACTGGTTGAACTCGGTCGTCGTGTAGACGGCGCGCGAGCGGGCATCGCAACCCCAGTAGATCGCGGTGGCCTGCCCGACGCAGGAGTTCTGCCCGGTCGGATCGGGCCAGCGGTACTGCTCGTGGTTGCCACGGATGAAGAGTGCCCCGTGCCGGTGGAGCTCGCGCAGCAGTCGATCCATGACCGGGAGGTTGTTGGTCAGGCGATCGAAGACGATGTCGCCCAGCCAGACGACCGATCCGACCTCGACCCTCTGGTAGCGAATCGCGGCGAGGATCCTCTTCTGCTTGCCTTCCACGCGGGTGCTCGACTGGTACTGCTTGAGGTCGTGTCCGTTCACCTGCTGGATCGACTCCGCTTCGAGGATCAGCATCCGGCAGAGCTTGCCCACGTGGTCCGGGGCAACCGTGACCATGTTGGCCCGCATCGCGCTCAAGACCGTTCGGGCGAAGCCCCCATCCATATCCCCGAAGAGGAGTAGGCGCTTCTTGATCCACTTCGGAGGCGGCGGCCTTCCATTCGGTTCCCAGGTGCTCTTCTTGCGGTTGGTCACCGCCTCGTAGAAACCCCAGACCCGGGGGGATATTCCCCGCTCGATGCATTGCTCCACCTCGGCCAGCTGCTGGGCCGGGGTCGCTTTCGCCGCGCCGGCCGATGACGGGAGTGCGACCAGCGCAAGCGCGCCGACCAGAGAGGCGACGAGGATCGCCGGCAGGGCGGCGCTCCATTGCCGTGGCTCTCTCGAAGCTTCGGGCATCAGGACCAGATTACTTTCGGGAACCCCGTGACGGGTCGTGGGTTGCGGTCGCCTGCGGGTGGCCGCTCGGGGGGCAGTCAAAACCTGGCCGGAACCAGCGAGTGCCCCTTGGGCTCCGGCGCTGGCCAGAGGTTCTAGAGCCGAGCGCCCGGCGGAGGTCAGGCTCGAACGGGTCCTGAGGACAGCGAGACCTCGCTATGGATCGAGCGACCGAGCACCGAAGGCGACCGCCTCCGTTGCCCCGAACAGGAATAACCTTGGAAACGTTCAGGAAAAAGAGTTTGGGGAGAATCGGAGGAGGGCCCAGTGCTGGAAGGCAAGAAGATCATCGTCACCGGAATCGTCAACGACGACAGCATCGCGTTCGCTGCCGCCAAGAAGGCGATCGAATCCGGGGCCGAGGTGCTGGTCACCGCTTTCCCGCGCGACCGGGAGCTGACCGAGGAGGCCGCCGCGAACCTGCCCGGTGAGGTCGAGCTCGTCGACCTGGACATCACCGACGAGGAACACCTGGAGTCCCTCTCGAAGAAGGTCGGTGAAGGATGGGGGCGCCTGGACGGGGCCCTCCACGCCGCCGCATTCGCACCTCGGGACGCACTGGCGGGCGACTTCCTCGAGGTAAAGCCGGAGCGCCTCGACCTCTCCTTCCGGACCAGCGCCGTCTCATTTGCCTCCCTCGGCAAGCTGCTCAAGGAGCATGCACCCCCGGAGGGGGGCTCCCTCGTCGGGCTCGACTTCGACTCGGCCGGCGCCTGGCCCGTCTACAACTGGATGGGGGTCATGAAGTCGGCCCTCGAGTCGGTAAACCGTTACCTGGCCCGTGACCTCGGCCCCCAGGGCATCCGTTCCAACCTGGTGGCTGCCGGTCCGCTCAACACCCGCGCCGCGGGGGGCATCCCCGACTTCGACGCACTGCTCGACAACTGGGAGATGCGCTCCCCGATGAAGTGGGATCCGGACGACCCAGAGCCGGTCGCCGATGCGATCACCTTCCTGCTCTCCGACATGGCCCGGGGCATCTCCGGGGAGATCCTCCACGTCGACAGCGGCTACCACGCGATGGCCGGGGCGCTCAGGTTCGCCGACAAGTAGTAGGCAGGGAAAGCCGACTTCATCCCACGAAGGGAGGTAGAGAGGTGATCGAAGTCGGGAGCGGATCGCGATGAGTCCCGAGGCGGTGCTGGTCGGACTCTCGCTGGTGATCATCCTCTCGGTGGTCGCCCGGATCTTTGGCGGGCTGGTCGGGATGCCGGTGATCGTCCCGCTGCTGGTGATCGGCGTGATCGCCGGGATCTCGGTTGCGGGGCTAGTCGAGCCGAACGAACTGCTCGGGAACTCGCTCTCCCCCTTCGTCCAGATCGTGGTCGCCTTGATCCTCTTCGAGGGTGCGCTCGGACTCAGGTTCAGCCAGCTGCCTGCGGAAGACCGGCCGGCCGTCCTCAGGCTGGTCACGCTCGGGGTGCTGGTCACCTGGTCGCTCGGCGCCGTCGGCTCGATCCTGCTGCTCGACCTGCCGGTGCCGATCGGGATCCTGGTCGGGGCGATCCTGATCGTCTCCGGCCCGACCGTCGTCCTGCCCCTGCTGGCCTTCGTCCGGCCCCCGAAGCGGGTCCGGGCGACGCTCAAGTGGGAGGGGGTGATCATGGATCCGATCGGGGCGCTGGTCGCCGTGGTCGTCTTCGCCGCGCTGACGGCAAACGATGGCCTCTCGGCCTTCAGCGTCGAGCAGTTCTTCCTCTCGATCCTGGTCGGGATCGCCTCGGGGGTGATCTTCGCCGGCCTCCTGATGCCGATCCTCGGGACGCACAAGCTCTCCAGCCGGGACAAGGTCGCAGCGACCCTGATGATGGTCGTCGCCGCCTTCATCGTCGCCGACTCGATCTTCCAGGATGCCGGTCTGGCGGCCGCGCTGGTCATGGGCATCGCTCTGGCCAACCAGAAGCGGGTCAACGTCACCTACATAGATGAGTTCAAGGAGACCCTGATCCCGATCCTGCTGGGGATCCTCTTCGTCCTCCTGGCGGCGAACATCGAGATCGGTGACGTCTTCGACCTGGGGCTCCCTGGCATCGCCTTCATCTTCTTCCTCGCCTTCCTGGTCCGGCCGCTGGCCGTCCTGACCACGGTCGGGCTGCCGATCTCCTGGAAGGAGCGGCTCTTGATGATGACCATGTCGGCGAGGGGAATCGTTGCCGCGGCGACCGCGCCGGTCTTCGGGCTCGCCCTGACCGAGGCAAAGGTGGAGGGCGCAGAAGAGATCGTCCCGATCGTCTTCCTGGTGATCGCAGGTACGGTGCTGCTCTCCTCGATCCTCAGCCCGATCGTGGCGAAGCGCCTCGGCATGCTCGGCGAGAGCGACCCCTCGATGCTGTTCCTGGGGACCCCGGCCTGGGCGATCTCCCTTGGCAAGGCCCTGAAGGGGGCCGGCACCCCGGTCAGGTTCTGGACGGTGGACCCGAAGGAAGCAAAGCGGGTCGAGGATGCCGGCCTGGGCGTATCGACCGAGCCGATCAACCCTCGCGATCCCGATCGGGTAATCGGGCTGGGTGGAGTCTCGGTGATCGCCGTCGCAAGCAACAGCGATATCGCCAACCAGCTCCTGGCCCTGGACCTGAGCGAAGTACTCGAGCCCGATCAGGTCTACCGGGTCCCGGGCAAGGAGGATTCACCCGAGGTGGTTGCGAACGCCAGCCGGCTGATCAGGGCGGACGTCGGACTCGATGAGATCGAGGCAAGGGTCGAGAAGGGACAGGAGTTCGTGGTCTTCGATTCCGACCAGGAGCTCCCGGACGGGGCGGTCCCCCTGGTCGTGATCGAGTGGACCAAGGCGCTCGATCGGCCCGAGGTCTTCTTCTTCTGCGACCGGCCCAAGTCACCCCGAAGGCGTATCCGCAAGGTCGCGGCCCTGGTGCCGGCCGGCCAAGCTACAGACTCCTAGTCCACCCCGATAGGGAGGGGGCAGGAGCCGCTCACCCCGTCAGGCCCGTACGTGAGGAGAACA
This sequence comes from Solirubrobacterales bacterium, assembly GCA_049425265.1. GTDB lineage: Bacteria > Actinomycetota > Thermoleophilia > Solirubrobacterales > 70-9 > 67-14. The sequence goes on along the minus strand of JBMSXD010000071.1, from coordinate 2,113 downwards.
GGGGGCTTGGTTCAGACGGCGCCCGGGGAGGCAATCCGAGCGTCGTGGTCGGTCAGGTCACAGACCAGACTCGAGGCAGGGGCGGTTGCCCCTGTTCGGGAGCTCGCCTCAAGGGGCGCTCCCGGGGGAGGCCCGCCGGGGGGCATCCCCTGGCCCGGACCCATCGCCGGCATGTCGGTGATCAGGTCGGGATCGACTTCGCCCCTGAAGCACCGGATCGAGGAGGTCTGGTCGGAGGTCCCAGGCAGGACGTAGTGGTAGATCCCCTTCGGGAACTCGGGGGTCTTGCTGAAGATCCCGTTACAGCGATCGAGCTTCCGGACCGGGACCTTCTTCCCCTTCACATCCCTGGGGCCGTAGATCGGGTAACCGTCGAAGGCGATGCCGATCATCCTGGACGGGCCGCTACCCGTATCCATCCGGGCCACGGCACAGATCGGGAGTGCGTGGTAGTGGTAGGAGCCCCCGCCAGGGTGGCCTGAGCAGCTATCCACGAAGGGAGCCTGGGAGCCGTCGGGGGCGAGCAGGGAGAAGTTGCTGGACATGGCAACGGTCGTGCCGTCGCCCTCGTACGGGTTGTAGAGCACCGCGCCCGAGATCATCATCCCGATCGAGCCAAGCGGCGCCTCGGTCGTCTTCGAGCTCCGCTTCGGCTTGAGTGTGATCTTGAAGTCGAGGCTGGTCGCCCGGGTCGGATCGGGAACGGCCCGGGCCGTCTCGGCCGTGGGCACGACCACGCCTGCGTTCGGAACGGCGTAGTAGGGGGGTCGGGGGTGATTCGGGATCCCGTTCGAACGGAGCCGGACCTTGCCCGCCCCGTAGGTGACGGTGAGGTTTCTGCCCCACTTCGCCTTCTTCACCCCGGCCTTCGTCGAGGCCACCTTGCCTGAAGCCATCACCGGGGAGGCGAGGGCGAAAGCGATGATCGCCGCTCCGAGAAGCGCTGCGATGACGACAGGCAGGCGATTCGGGGTGTCTTTGCTTTCGTACATCTCGTGCTCTTCTCCCCCTAACCCCTACCGGGGCAAAAGGTCACGGTAACGGCGCCCAAGTCAGGCTCCTGCTGCCTGACTGACACCGAGCAGGTGGTAGTGGGCAGCCAGGTGGCCATCCTAAGGCGCTTCCGCCTCTAGCCTTGTAGGCCATGTCCGCACTTTCCGCATCGGGAGGCACTGGACACCAGCCGCTGCCGCGCCACAGGCGGATCGCCCAGGCCCTCGTCCATACCGACTGGGCCTCGCTCCGGTGGGTCGCGCCGGTGCGGACCGGGCTGGTCGCCGGGATCTCCGTCGTCATCGCCTACGAGCTGATCGGATCGTCGTTTGCGGTGACGGTCGGGCTGGGCAGCTTCTTCATCGGGGTCGCCGACCAGCGGGGAGACTTCGCCGATCGCCTTCGGGGCATGATGCTGACCCTGATCCTGGTCTTGCTGGCGACCGCGATCGGACTGGCCGTCTCTTCCTCGATCCCACTCCACCTGGGCGTGGCCGGTCTGATCGCGGCCTTCCTCGGGTACATCGGGGTGGCCGGACCCCGGGCCGCCCTGGCGGGAGTCCTCGGCCTGGTCGCCTTCACGATCTTCGCCGGGACGCCGGAGCCGATATCGGCCATCCCGCCAGCACTCCTCGGGGTCCTGCTCGGAGGGGGCCTGCAGATCCTGCTCATGGTGCTGCCGCTCTTCGCCAGGCGAATCGGGGGCCTGAGGACCGACATCTCGGTCGCGATGCGGGCCGTCGCCTTCGCCCTCAAGGGCCACGACGGAGGACCGGCCAGTACCAATGCGCTCGGCAAGCTGACCCTGGCGCGCAGGCAGATCGGGACCAGCGGGGTCCGGGCCCAGACCCTCGTTTGGTGCGAGGCGATGGTCGACCGGACCGATGCGATCAGGATCGCCTTCCTGGCGCTGGAGGGCCGGAAGGCGCTCGGGGATTCCGATGACGGGACGGCGGTCGGAACCCTGGGCCAGGCCACGGCCGAGCTGTTGCTGGCCCTCGGCCTCGCCCTGGAGCTACCGACGGCGAGGAGGCGTATCCCTCCCCGGCTGGAGCGTTTCAGGGCTACGCTCGATCGGGCCCGGGAGGCGTTGCCGGACTCAGCGGGGCGGGGGGGGGGC
>JBMSXD010000070.1:0-8393 GCA_049425265.1 Solirubrobacterales bacterium | reverse complement strand
GGAGGGGACGACGAGGGTGAGTGCGCCCCCGGCTGCCAGGACCCGCGCCAGAGGGTCAGGAGGGGGGGTGGAACGGGGCGTTGGGAGGGGAATAGGGTGGGGGCGTGGCCGATGCCTTCTTCATCCCCTCGGGAGACGGTCTCTACGGGCCGACCGACCATCTGCCCGGGCCGTGGAACACCGCGATGATGCACGGCGGGCCGCCGAGCGCCCTGATGGCCCACGCGATTCTGGACTTCGTCGAGGGCGAAAAGGTTCCGGAGGAACCCCTCCTCACCCGGCTAGTGGTCGAGTTCGTGCGGCCCGTCCCGGTCGAGGAGGTAGAGGTCTCCTGTCGCCTTGCGAGGCCGGGCAGGCGGGTCGCCCTGGTCGAAGCGGTGATGACCGCCGGGGGCGACGAGGTGATGAGGGCAAGCGGCTGGCTTTCCAGAACTGGGCCGGTCCAGGTTCCCGACACCGGCAGGGAGGAGGCCCCGCCCGAGGTACCGCTCGAGACCATCCGCCCGGAAGGCTGGAGCAGCGGCTACCTGCAGTCGGTCGAGTGGGGCTGGGTCGAAGGCCAGTTCGAGGAACCGGGCCCGGCCACCGTCTGGGCCCGACCGAAGTACCCCCTGGTCGAGGGTCGGGAGACGCGGCCGGAGGAGCTGGTCGCCCTGATCGTCGATTCGGGAAGCGGGGTCTCGGCCGTGGCCAGCCCGAAGGACCTGATCTTCGTCAATGTCGACATGACGATCCACCTGCTCCGGCGGCCTGTGGGCGGCTCGATCTGGATGCGATCGGAGACGCTGCTCGACCCCGCGGGGACCGGGATCACCACAACGGTGATCGGAGACCGGGACGGCCAGGTCGGCGTAGCGGCCCAGTCGCTCTTCGTCGCCCCGGCCTGAGGACTCAGCCCGTAGCTGGAACTATGCCCTTCCTCGGACTCCCCGGGAGCAGGAGGGAGAGGAAACCGGCGGCGAGTACGAACGCAGCCGACGCCCAAAGGCAGGCCTCCAGCCCTTGCCATTGGTAGAGGAGGCCGGAGAGGATCGTGCCGGCCAGACGACCCCCTGCGTTCGCCATGTAATAGAAGCCGACGTTCATCGCGACCTTGTCCCCATCCGAGTAGGCGAGGATCAGGTAGGAGTGGACGGCCGAGTTGAGGGCGAAGACGAAGCCGAAGACGATCAGGCCCGAGACGAGCACCAAGGTCGGATCGAAGTCCACGGCGAGCGCGATTGCGATCATCGCCGGCAGGAACGCGAGGATGAAGGCAAGTCCCGCGGCGGTTCGACCATCGGGAGCGTGGTCGCTCTCGGTTCTCCTGTTTATCAGCTTTGGCGCCAGGGCCTGGACGGTCCCGTATCCGATCACCCAGATGGCCATGAATCCCCCGACCTCCCAGAAAGACCAGCCGAGAACTGTCCTCAGGAAGACGGGCAGCCCGACCACGAACCAGACGTCCCTCGAGGCGAAGAGGAAGACCCTGGCTGCGGCAAGGACGTTGACGGCGGGTCGATTGGAGAACATGTGCCGGAACTTCGCCTTTGCGTCCGCGACCCCGATGCCGCCGTGAATGAACGGCACGGTGGTGAAGAGCGCGGTCACGACGAGACCGGCAAGGATCAGCATTGCCGGCTGGAAGCCGACCACCGTGAGCAGGACCCCACCTACGAAGAAGCCGACCCCCTTCAGGGCGTTCTTGGACCCGGTGAGGATTGCGACCCATCGATAGAGCTTGCCCTGGGAGTCGTCGGGGACCACTAGCTTGACCGCGCTCTTCGAACTCATCTTCGTCAGATCCTTCGCGATCGCCGAGAGGGCCTGGGCCGCCATTACCCAGCCGACCACGAGAAGCCCATCCGGTGCGAGTCCGAGCATCAATAGAGCGACGGTCTGCAGGGAGAGGCCGGCTCCCAGGGTGCTAAGCAGACCGAAGCGCGCAGCGATGTACCCACCGAACAGATTGGTGAGGATCCCGAAGACCTCGTAGAAAGCGAAGACTGTCGCGAGCTCGAGTGGTGAGTAGCCACGCTCGTAGAAGTAGAAGAGGACGAGAATCCGGATCGCCCCGTCGGCGATCGTGTCGGCCCAGTAGGCCGCCGTCACCAGCCCGTAGTTACGGAGCTCCCTCCTCGCTTCAGGGTCGTCTCCTGCGGGTGGCCTCAACCGTCCCCCTCGAAGACGATCTCAGCCAGCTCGACCATCCGGTTGGCGTAACCCCACTCGTTGTCGTACCAGGCCAGGAGCTTCACCTGGGTCCCATCGGTGACCATCGTCGACGGTCCATCTACGACCCCGGACCGGGGATCTCCCCGGAAGTCGACCGAGACGAGTGGTCTCGTCTCGAAGCCGAGGATGCCTGCGAGGCCCCCACCCGCAGCAGTCTCCAGCAATCCGTTCACTTCCTCCCGGTCGGTCGGCCGAGCCACCTCGAAAACTGCATCGGTCAGCGACGAGTTGAGCAGGGGAACCCGGACGGCCAAGCCATCCAGTTTGCCCTCGAGCTCGGGGAAGATCAGGCCGATCGCAGTTGCCGATCCTGTGGTCGTCGGGATCAGCGACAGCCCAGCTGCCCTCGACCGCCTCAGGTCCTTCTTCGGTGCATCCACGATCACCTGGGTGTTGGTCGCATCGTGGATGGTGGTGATCGATCCCCTCAGGATCCCGATGCCTTCGTGGAGGACCTTGACGATCGGGGCGAGGCAGTTGGTCGTGCACGATGCTGCGGTAACCACGTGGTGAACGGCGGGGTCGAACAGGTCGTCGTTGACACCGACCACGACGTTCAGGGCGGCCGGGTCGTGGACCGGTGCCGAGACGATCACCCGATCCAGCCCGGCAGACAGGAACGGCTCCAACAGGGCGACCGTCCTGAAGCGGCCGGAGCACTCAAGCACCAGATCGAGCTCGAGTTCCTCCCAACCGACCCGGGCGGGATCCTCGTGCGAGGAGTAACCGACCGCAACCCCATCGATCGATATCCCGTCGGGTCGCAGAGCCGCGACCTCTCCCTGCCACCGGCCGTGGACCGAGTCGAACTCGAACAGGTGGGCTGCCGTCTGTGGATCTGCGGCGGGCTCATTCACATGGACCAGCTCGACCGACTCAGAAGCGGCGATGACCCGGGCTGCGAGTCGGCCGATCCGCCCGAACCCGTTGATTCCCAGACGAATCACGATCCCTGATTATCGGCCTATCGCTACCCGGAATTGTTGCCAAATGTGAACCGAGGCTTCGCTTGATCCGGACCCGACCGGATCGCCTGACTCGCGTTAACCTGAAGACGAGGGAATCGAGGGGAGGAGTTTCATTTGGCTGAGCCGGCGGCGATCGTCGAGGAGCAGGAGGACAAGGGCCTGAAGAAGGACCTCGGCTTCTTCTCGACCCTGATCATCGGGCTCAACTCGACCGCGCCGGCCTATTCGCTGGCCGCTGTGGTGGCCGGGATCGTCGTCGCGGTGGGACTCCAGGCACCTGCGTCGCTGATCGTCTCGTTCATCCCGATGTTCCTGATCGCCGCGAGCTTCTACTACATGAACCGGGCCGACCCGGACTGCGGCACGACCTTCACCTGGGTGACCAGGGCGCTCGGTCCGTGGGCTGGCTGGATAGCCGGCTGGGCAGTCACGATGACCGGGGTCCTGGTGATCGGGTCGCTGGCCGACGTCGCTGCCCTCTACACCTACAGCCTGTTCGGGCTCGACGGGCTCTACGGCTCGGTCGTCGCGGTGACCATCCTGGCCGTTCTCTTCATCGTCGGGACCTCGGCCCTCTGCATCATCGGCACCGAGATCGCGGCCAACTTCCAGACCGTGCTCTCGGTCCTCCAGGTAGGAGGCCTCCTGCTCCTGGCGGGGGTCGGCCTGGCCAAGGCGATCACCGGGGACGTAACCACTGCCCCGGTAGAGATCGGCTCGGTCCAGGTGACGATGTCGAACCCGACGATCGACATCTCCTGGTTCCTCCCGTGGGACATCACCTCGACTTCGGCACTGACCGCGGGCCTTCTGATCGGGGTCTTCATCTACTGGGGATGGGAGAGCTCGCTCAGCCTGAACGAGGAGAACGAGGATTCGAACGCCTCCGGCCGGGCCGGGATCACCTCGACCATCCTGCTGGTCCTGACCTACGTCCTGGTGGGGACGGCACTGGTCGCTTACGCCGGACTCGATGCCTTCAAAGCCGCCGATAACCAGGGGATCGAGTCGAGGATCTTCGATGCCCTCTCCACCCCGATCCTCGGCTCGCCTCTAGACAAACTGGTGCTCATCGCGGTGCTCACCTCGGCGCTCGCATCGACCCAGACGACGATCCTCCCCGGAGCGAGGACCACACTCTCGATGGCCTTCCACCGGGCATTCCCAGAGAAGTTCGGGGAGGTCAGCAAGCGGTACTTCACCCCGGCCTTCTCGACCGTGGTGATCGCGGTTCTGGCGATCGCCTGGTACGTCCCCCTCAACCTGTTCGCCCAGGCGTCCCTGTTCGATTCGCTCCAGGCGTTGAGCCTCTTGATCGCCTTCTATTACGCGATCAACGGGCTCGCCTGCTTCGCCTTCTACCGGGACGAGGTACTTAGGCCCGGACCTTGGATACCGGTCGCGGTCACCCTGATCGCAGCTGCCGGCCTGGCATTGGTCGTCGGTGGGGTCGGCGACTACTACGACCTGGGATCGCTGTTCAACCTGCTTGTCCCGATCGGGGTGGGGCTGCTGGTGTTATTGCTGGTGACGATCCTGGCCGGGGCACGCCACCTGAAGTCGGCCGTCTTCATCGGGCTCGCCCCGCTGGCCGGCGCCTTCATGCTCGGCTTCGTCCTCGTCCGCTCGGTGCTCGACCTGGCCAATCCCGACACCTCATCATCGGGCGACGTCTGGCTGGGGGTCACCCCGGCCCTGGTGATGGGAGTCGGGTTCATGGCCCTCGGTGTGGTGGCGATGTTCCTCTGGCGGGCCTTCGGCTACCGGCCGTTCTTTGCAAAGAAGCCGGAGACGGTCCCCGAAGAGGCTCTGGCAAAGGCTCCGGTGGGCTGATGGAAGGCACGGGTGGGACCGACCGCGGGTCCAGTTCCGGGGATCACCGGTGGGACCGGGTAGTTTGGCTGGCCCGGCGACGAGCGGAAAGGAGAATCCGGTGAGCGGGACGATCGTGGTGGGCTACGACGGACGGGACGGCGGTGACGCCGCGCTGGACGAGGCGATGGTCCTCGCCCGTCAGCTCGACTGCAGCTTGGCACTCGTCTTCGCTTATGAACCTCCGGCCAGGGCAGGTGGGGAGGTGGCCGACCTGCGGGCGACCCTGAAGGAGATGGGTGCCGAGCTCGAGGTCGCGGCACACGAGAAGCTCGCCGACCAGGGGATCGAGCATGAACTGGTCCTGATCGACTCCCGCCCGGCACCGGGTCTGGCCCAGGTCGCCGAGGAGCGCGACGCCCGGATGGTGATCGTCGGCGGCGCCGGGGAGGCACCGCTCAAGGGTGCCCTGCTCGGCGCGACCCCCCACAAACTGCTCAACCTGACCGACCGGCCGGTGCTGGTCGTCCGCTCGCCCGAGTAGCAATTACCCCCGGCAGACCCGTCCCCGGTCGCACCGGGACCGCTCCCTGAGCCCGGCGGTCGTCAGAATGAGCGGGATGTCCGAACGCCTCCCAAGAAGGACGAAGATCGTCGCCACGGTCGGCCCGGCGAGCTGGGAGCCTGAGACCCTGCGCGCCCTGATCGAGGCGGGTGCCGACGTGCTTAGGTTGAACTTCTCCCACTCAGACGAGGAGAGGCACGCCCAGATAGTCCGGGACATCCGCGCAGCCAGCCTGGATCTAGGCCGCGAGGTGGCGATCCTGGGCGACCTGCCTGGGCCAAAGCTCCGGGTGGGGGATATCCCCGACGGGGTCGTCCGGCTGGTTCCGGGCTCGACCGTCACCCTGGTCCACGGTGAGGGGTCCGGTACGGCCGAGCGGATCCCGATCCCAAGGGCCGAGATCATCGAGTCCCTGGGTGAGGGTGCGATCGTCTACATGGCCGATGGCTCGATTCGGTTGAAGGTCACGGGGCAGGTCGAGGACGGGGTCGAGGCCCTGGTCGAGGTCGGCGGACCGCTCTCCTCGAACAAGGGACTGAACCTGCCCGGGGTCGATACGGGGATCGAGGCCGTCTCCGAGGCCGATCTGAGGTGGATCGACTTCTCGGTCGAACAGGAGCTCGACCTGCTGGCCGTCTCCTTCGTCAAGTCGGCCGACGACCTGGCGCCGGTTGCGGAGCGACTGGAGTCCCTCGGCTCCGAGATGCCGGTGATCGCGAAGATCGAAAAGCCCGAGGCGACCGGCCAGGAGGCACTCGACGGAATCCTCGAGGCGGTCGGCGGTGGGATCATGATCGCCCGCGGAGACCTGGGGATCGAGGTCCCGATCGCCGAGGTGCCCTCCCTCCAGAAACGCCTGATCAGCCAGGCCGGCGAGTGGTCGAAGCTCTCGATCACGGCCACCCAGATGCTCGCCTCGATGGTCAGCGCCACCCGGCCGACCCGGGCCGAGGTGACCGACGTCGCAACGGCGATCTCCGACGGGACCGATGCCGTGATGCTTTCCGAGGAGACCGCGGTCGGGTCCAACCCGGTCGATGCCGTCCGCACGATGGACGAGATCGCCCGGGCCACCGAGCCCGGGCTCCCCTACTGGGAGTGGCTGCTCAACCGGACCAGCCAGCACGGGATGGACGTCTCGGAGTCGGTTACCCAGAGCGCGGTGATCTCGGCCTACCGGCTGGACCTGACCTCGATCGTGGTGCCGACCGCTTCGGGGCGGACGGCGGCCGTGGTCGCTGCCCACCGGCCCCGGGTGCCGATCCTCGCGGTCACCCATTCGGTCCAGACCCAGCGGAGGCTCAGGGTCTACTTCGGGGTCGAGCCGGTCCAGCACACCCCGACCAACGAGATCCGCGACCTGCTGTATGAGTGTGCCGACGTCGCCGTCCGGTTCGGGGCGGCGAAGTCGGGCGACCTGATCGCGATCGTCGCCTCACTCTCCGACCTGGGCCTCGGGACCAACCTGTTCGAGGTCCACAAGGTCCCCTGAGGCGACCGTTGTCGCTCGGGCCTTCAGCGCGGCGACTCTTCGCACTCGCCACCCTCGGCCTCGCCGTTCTGCTCGCCGGGTGCGGCGGAGGAGACGGAGACCAGCAGAACGGGGCGGATGGCCAGACCCGGGCGACTCTCATCCTCGACTACGTCCCGAATGCAGTCCACGCTGGCGTCTACCGAGCGATCGCCGCCGGCTACTACGAGGACGAGGGGATCGAGCTCGAGGTCCGGACCCCGTCCTCGACCTCCGACACCGCCAGGCTCCTCCTCGCAGGCCGGGCCGAGTTCGGCCTGCTCGATGGGCTCGACCTAGGGGAGCAGGTATCGGAGCGCAGACCGGTCCGGGCGGTGATGGCGGTCTTGAGGCGCCCGGCCGGGGGGCTGGTGACCCTGGCCGCCTCCGATGTACGTACCCCGGCCGACCTGGCGGGCAGGAGGGTCGGGGAGACCGGGACCCCGTCTGACCGCGCCGTCTTCGAGACGATGGTCGAGTCCGCGGGCGGGGATCCGGCAGCGTCCGAAGTCGTCTCGATCGGGTTCGGTGGGGTGCAGGCGCTGATCGCCGGCCGGATCACAGCCTTTACCGGGTACCTGCCGGCCGATGCGACTGCGGCCGAATCGAAGGGCTACCCGGCCCGCTCGTTTGCATTCGACCGGTTTGGCGGCCCCCCTTACCCGGGCCTGGTGGTCGCCACCGGGCAGGCAGTGGCCCGTGGGCGGCCCGGGCTCGTTCGCGGTTTCGTCCGGGCGACCGAGCGTGGGTACCGGGATGCCCTCGCCGACCCGGAACGGGCGGTGGCCGACCTCGCCGCCGGGGCGGGCGGGGTCGATACAGCCTTTGCGCTGAAGTCCTTCGAGGCGTATCGACCCCTGATCGGCCCTCCCGAAAGGGTCGGCAGGATCGCTCCCGGTCCGGTTCGGGCGCTCTCCCGCTTCATGCTCGATTCCGGCCTTACCGAGCGGGGTTTCCGCCCCGATCGGTTCGGCACTTCCCAGCCCTAGAGCCGCCCCTGCCCCCGACGCCGCCCGGTCGCCATCGCCATTACATTTACGGGGATGCCGGCCACGGTCGAAAAGCCCCGAACCTCGGGTCCTGGCGAGGGACTCGGGGACTCCTGGAAGGTGATCGTCCTGAACGACAATCACAACACCTTCGAGGGGGTCGCCGGGGCTCTTGCCAGCGTCATCCCCGGGGTCTCCTACGAGCAGGGACTCGAGTTCGCCAACAAGATCCACTCGACCGGTCAAGCGATCGTCTGGACCGGGATGCGCGAACCGGCCGAGCACTACTGGAGCCGCTTGAGCGACGCCGGCCTGACGATGGCCCCGCTCGAGGC
>JBMSXD010000069.1:0-8549 GCA_049425265.1 Solirubrobacterales bacterium | reverse complement strand
CACCTTGGGATCAATGTCGGTTGCCCGCTTGTTGACGATGGCGTGCAGGCCTGGGCCAAGGCGTACGGAAACGGAGAGCAGGCGAGCCTGCCGAGTGACCCCGGTACCTACAGGTGTGCCGACGGCTGGGCGGTCGCCTTCCCGAACGTAGGCCCCGAGAAGACGGCGGTGACGGTCACGGTCGTGCTCGAGGCCGAGGGCCAGTTCTGGATCCCGAAGGATCGGGGCAAGGTCTGCGGCAATTCGGCGGCCGATTCCCAGGTACCGAAGCAGCTCTTCCAGCAGGCCTGCCAGACCAACTGAGTCCGCCCTTCCGGCCGGTCAGGGGGTCGGCAGGCCCTCGAGCAGCCTTCGTGCCACGCCCTTGAGCGTCCCCTCGCCGTAGCTGGTGTAGGGATTTCCCTGGGTCATGATCGCCAGGCCGATCCGGTACCGGCCCCGCCGGATCAGGGCGATCTGGTGGTTCACGGTGCCTCCGTACCGACCATCGGAGATTCCCCACCCTCCCTTGAAGAAGAGTCGCCAGCCCGGAGGCCTTGCCTTTGCGACACCCCAACGTTGGTAGGCCGAGATCCGCGAGAGCAGGCCGAGGGCGAAGCCTCGGTGGCGATCGGGGAGCAGACGCTCGATCCGGTACATCAGCCCGGCCTGATCGAGCGCACTGGTGGTCGAGGTACCCCAGGTCGGCGAGTAGGAGAAGTGCTTCATCCCGGCCCTCCTGGCGAGGGCGTTCATCCGACGGGTCCCGACCTGAAAGGAGACCCAGTTGGCGGCGTTGTTGTCGGAAACCCGGATCATCGCGGAGATCAGCGAGCGCTCCGTACCGTTCAACGCCCGGTTGCGGACCGACTGCTTGTTCAGGTAAGCGACCATCAGCATCACCTTGATCGTGCTCGCCATCCGGGCACGGCTCCGCTCGTCACTACCCCAGGAACGCCAGCCGAGGTCCAGGCTGAACGATGCCCGGCCGGCCCGGGAAGCGGCGAACCGGGAGGCCGCGGCGACGTTCGGCTCCCACCTGGCAACCTCCCACTTCCTGACCGCCGGGGTCGGATCGACTACCCCGGAAGGAGCGACCGCACGGACCCTGAAGACGTGGGGTCCGGGATCGACCAGTCGGCGAGTGAAGCCGCGACGACAGCTCTTCCATTCCGAGTCGTCGAGGATGCACTGGAAACGGGCCACCGGCCCTTTCGCCCGGTAACGGAAGACCGCGACCGCCTTCCTGGTCAGGATCAGCTCGGGTCCGGTATCCGCCTCGGTTATCCGGGTCTGAGGGGCCGGTTCGGCCGCCTCGGCACGACCGACCACGACCGCGATCAGGATCGCCACTGCAACGGCGACCAGGAGTGGGGCTGGGGCCAGGTTCGCCGACCGAAACCGACGTCGATCGGAGTCAGCCAGCAGTAGCGCCCGCATCGGCACCTGACCTTTCCAGCAACGAAGTCCAAACCGCCGTTCCGACCATGATCACGGCCAGGGTGCCGACCCCGATCCGCCAGTCGCCGGGTGTGAGGAACGCAACGGCGAAGGTGGCAGCGACCATCACGGCGGAAGAGAGACAGAGACCCTTGACCCTGCTCCGACTTGCCGAAGAACCGGAATAGCCATAGAGCGCTGCGATCGCGAGGATCGCCACCGCGAGTCCGATCCCGGCAGTCAGAAGGATCCAGGAATCGACCCCCTTCTTCGGGGTGACGTACTCGACCATGCCTCCCGCCGCAACCAGCAGGGCAAAGGAGAGCAGGTAATGGAGCGTCAGCCAGACCTTCAGGCCGGCCGGCCTGTCCGGAACCGGTCGGGAGACCACGGCGGAGGTGTAGATCCGGAAGAAAGAGAAGATGATCAGGCTGACGAACAGGAGCTGGACCAGCTCGAAGTCCTGGGCAAGGCTCGCGTTCCAGTAGACGATGATCTTCAGGAAGAGGTCGCCGCTTACGATCAGGACGAACAGCATCAGCCGGTCGGAGATGTGTTTGAGCTGAGTTGGGGGAAGGGGGTCCTCCTTCCCACCCCGGAGCACTGAGCCGGCCCCGACCAGCACGAGAAGGCCGAGCGCCCAAAGCGACTCGTCGATGACACCCGGGGAGAGCGCTGCGGCCAGGAAGATGACGATCGCGACCAGTGACCAGAATCGCCTCTTCCGGGCGTCCGCTTCCCGCTCCGGGGCGATCCGGCTGCCGAGCTCCCAGAGGGCCAGCACCGAAGCGGCAGCGACCAGCGATGCCCAGGCGAATCCGGAATCGATCTGTTCGGGTAGAAGGTCATCCGGTCGGTCGAGTGCAAGGACGACGATCGCGATCATCTGGATCAGGCAGACGATCCTGGTGGCAAAGGCCAACCTTGCATCCCGCCTGCTTCCGCCTACCGGAAGCGGGGCGAGCGGGTCTCCGAACCTGTTCGAGAACAGCATCGTCTCCTGCCAGACCCACCAGGCGAACAGGAAGACTGCAGCCGCGACCAGGATCTCCGACGGGTCGGTGTTGCCGCCGAACGAAAGGCTCAGCCCGAGGACGGCCCCGACAAACACGAGGTCGTAGAACAGCTCGTAGGGGCTCGCCCCCCTCCTCTCGGCCCACTTGGTCAAGGCCGGGGATTCTCCCACCCCCGGCCGACGATCGCCCTCAGGGGGACGGCAGGGTCAGTTCCGGGGCAGGACCCGGATAGCGCCCCGCATGTCGGGGTGGATCCGGCAGAAGAAGGTGTAGGTGCCGACCGGCATGTCGCTGGGGGTATCCCAGGAAAGGCGCCCGACCGTGCCGTTCGTGATGACTGGTCCCCTGTTGCCGGGGCCGAGCTGACCCGAATCGAATTGGAACTTACCGTCCGGGATCGGGTAGGAGATGCCGGTGTCCTTGTTACAGGGTGCCTGGCACGAGGTCAGCGAGTGCCAGATCTCGTCTTCGACATCTTGAGCGGCCATCCTGAAGGTGACCTGCTTGCCCTGCCGGACCGCCGCAACCTGGCCGAGCTTGAAGTCACTCGACTCGTAGGTCCAGTCGCCGATCAGGAGTGAGCCATCGACCTCAGAGGCACCGAGCTCACGGGCATCGGGATAGATGGCCTTCTTGCCACCGTGGAAGCGGTTCTCGGCGAGAGGTCCGTGATTGAGCGACTTGCGATCGTCGATCCGGGTCCGGTAGGGGTTCTGGCCCGCCTCACCGTCTGCCATGTAGGAGAAATTGATGCCCATCGACTCGAACCAGGAGCCACGCTTGGTTTCATAAGTCGTGCTGATCTGGAGCGTGTCGCCCTTTCGGAGCTGGGGTCGCCAGTCCGGGTTGGTCGTGTACATGCCCATGTCCCATGAGATCGGCCCGATCTCCCTGCCGTTCCGCTTGAAGTACTCGGCATCCGAACGGAAGAGCCGGACCTTGTTGCCGACCACCCGCGGGCGGGCGTCCCTGCATTCCCGCCAGCCGTCCTCGGCACGGGTCTTGGCAGCCACCAGGCGGATCCGCTCACGACCGGCCTTGACCAAACGGGCCCGAGGCGCTCCCGAGGAACGAAGTCGCGCCAATCTGCGGTTCGCCTTCGCCAGCTGTCGCCTCAACTCCCCCAGCCGGGTCGCCTTGGTCCCGCATCGGGGACCTTCATAGCCTGCGCCCTTGCGAATCAGGTTGAGGTCGGTCCAGAGGCCCCCGGCATGGACGTGACCCGCCGTCGCGACCAGGTAGCCATCCCGGTCCACGGTCCACTCGTTCAGCTTGTCTCCGCCCTCGTAGGGGTTGGGAGAGGCATCATCGGGGTAGGTGAATTCCCCATCGCTCCCCCCCTGCCCCTTCCAGACGTCGAAGACGGGGTAGAAGCTCGTGTTCTGGACGTCCATCCAGATCGGGCGGACCTGGGTCATCCCAACCGCCCCCTCGCTCCCTTCGGGATAGAAGTCGACCGTGTACTCGATGTAGAGGTCGAAGCTCTGGGGTACCAGGTTGTGGAGCATATGGTTGAGGCTCCAGCTGTCGGAGCTCTTGTATCGGTAGCCGAAGCCCGGGGGGAAGTCGATGATCGTCTTCTCTTCGCCGGCCGCGAAAACCCTCTCGGGGAATGCGGTGCCGAACCTGCTGGGTGCCGTGGCGTCGGGGCGGCTCCGGTTCAGCCAGACTCCGTGGTGGAACATCACGTAGTCGGAGCGAAGGGAAGCACCGTCTTCCGTAACCAGGTCGGGCTTGATCCGGGTGATCCAGCCATCCCGGTCGGGCCGTTGGATCCCGGCGATCAGGTTCGGCCACTCGATCCGGTTCTGACCAGGGGTGACATCGATCGGCCCACACCGATAGGTGATCCGCTCGCCACCCCCGGGAAGGGTTCTCTCGGTGATCGGCGCGAAGATCTGGCCCGTGGTTTCTACACAGGTACCGTCCCTAACCGGAAGGGTCACGGCACCGGCGGCCTGGACCCCCAGGAAGAGGGAGAGGATGCCTCCGACCAGGAAAGCCGGGAGGTACTTCGTAAGGAGGGAACGCACGGAAACGTCGATCACCTGCTCGCCTTCAATACCCGCGTGGCGGACCTCAACAGTCCGAACTCGGCCACCGCAGAAACCTTGAATCGCACCGAACTCCCCTTTGCAATTGCTTTTCTGCCCTTGGCCGAGAGTCTAACCGAAAGGCTCCTGACGGCTGACGGGCGCAGCGACTCGACCTTCCCGGTTGCAACGAGGCTGCCGT
This sequence comes from Solirubrobacterales bacterium, assembly GCA_049425265.1. Lineage (GTDB taxonomy): Bacteria > Actinomycetota > Thermoleophilia > Solirubrobacterales > 70-9 > 67-14. The sequence continues at coordinate 3,879 of JBMSXD010000069.1, read as the reverse complement.
TCGCCGTCACCGTGACGGTGACCGGGCCGGTATCCGAATCGGCCTTGAGACCGAGGTCGATCCTCCCCTTTCGACGCACCTGAGTGAGGGAAGACGACTTGACGCTCGGGGTCACTCGCGGCCTCGACACGGCGGTCCCGGGAGAGACCTCGAGCATTCCGTTCATTCCGGTATGGAGGGTGCACGTGAAGCGGTAGCTACCCGCCTGGAGATACTCGGTCCCCCTGACCGGGACGGTCGTCCCGGGAACGGCGAGGGAGGAGTAGAAGAGGGGACCACCGTCGGCCCCTTTCTGGCTGGCATAGACGTTATGGGGCACCCTGTTCGGCAGTCCCGGATTCAAGAGATCCGCCTCGATGCCTGCGGCCTGGGAGAAGGGGTTACCGACGAAGGTGCAGCATTCCGCCGCGGCGGTAATCGTGGCCGCCCCGGCCGATCCTGCTGGAACAAGAGCGAGCGGAATGGCAACGACCAACGTCGTAATCACGAACCTGAAGCGGCTTCCCCTCGTGGAGCTCTCCACTATCCCTTCCCCGGCGTCCTGGCCCCCAAAGGGGACCCGAAGGAGGATCCTACCGGGCCGGCCTGACCGGCTTCCAGGCCGACCAGTTCCCGGCCCGATCCGAGACCCGATACCAACGGGGTTTGCTGGCAGCCCTGACCTTCAGCACCTCGCCGGAATACCGAAGACTCAGACCGGTCCGCTGACCCGGGGAAGGCTTCCTAACCTTGCCCGAGAACTCGACCCGGGCGAGACCTGAGACCCGGTCGGTGGCTGCCAAACGGACCCTGAACGTCCGCCCCGAACTGCCGAGGAGGTCGGCTGCACCCGTCTGCGGGGCCGTCTGGTCGAGCACGATGTCGTCGATCGCGGTCCCGAGGGCCTCGTCACCGGCCCCGAGGAAACGGAGGTAGACCAGCTTCGGCAGCCTCTCGGCCCCGGATGACGCGAGCCTCCAGGGGATCTCTCCGGCCACCGGGAACTCGTCTCCATCGAACGAGCCGTCGTTCGAGACGACCACCCTTCTGGTGCCGGCCGGCCAGACGACATCCAGGGTGACCTCCGGATCGTCGGTGTAGATCGCACCGCCGTTGATGCTGATTCCCGACTGACCGGTAGGGGCGGTCGGCGCTCCGTCGATCGTGAAGGAGCCCGTCGCCTCGGTCGAACGCAGTCCAGACGAGGAATCGACGATCACCAACCGGTAGGGGTAGGTCCCGTCGGTCATGTTGAGAGGAAGGGTGTAGGGACTCTCGCACTCCCGGAGCGTCCCCTCGACGTTCGTACCGATCCGGCAGAGGTAGCTCTGGCCGGCGGCCGCCCCGCGGGAGGTGAGCGGGGCGGGGGCGGTGGGGCCGCGGAGTGTCGGGGGGGGCGGCGGGGCCGGCGCCGGGGTAGGCACGAACCCGCCACCCAGGACGGTGCTACCGTTCGATCCGTTGTAACCGTCGATCGCGATCGAGTAGGTGGTGCCCGCGGTTACCTGGAAGGAGATCCGACTCCACTGGGAACCGCCCCCGACGTCATCGTTGGCTGCCTTCTGCACCAGGTAGCCGAGCGCCGAGCCGGTGTATGCGGCGAGCAGCGTGTCGAAGCTGCTCCCCTCGGTGCTGAGTGTCACCCGGCCCGGTGCCGGTGCTGTCCAGCGGTACCAGATGGAGCGGGCCGATCCCTGGCCGTGGGAGGGCTCTCCGCTCTCGCGGGTCGCACCGGTAGTCGTCCCGTTGGTGCCGGAAAGGGCGTCAAGCGCGGTCGCGTCGGCGAAGGCGTCGTTGACCGGCGGAGTCGGTGCGGGAGGCGTCGGCGGGGTCGGGGGTGGGGTCGGCGTCGAACCCTCGGTGAATGAGCCGGAAAGAACGGTGCTCCCGGTCGAACCTCCGTAGCCGTCGATCGCGATCGAGTACGCAGTGCCTGCAGTCACCGGGAAGGAGATCCGGCTCCAGAGACCGCCCGATCCGTTGTCGTCGTTGGCCGCCCGCTGGGTGGTCGAGTTGACCGCCGAGCCGGTATACGCGGCGAGCAGCGTGTCGTAGTCGCTGCCCTGGGTGTTCAAGGTGAGGGTGCCGGATGACGGAGCCGTCCAGCGGTACCAGATCGAGTGGGCCGAGCCCGGCCCGTGGATGTATTCACCACCCTCGATCGTCGCCGCGCCCGTGGAGCCGTTCACCGCGGCCAGGCTTGAGAGGGCTGTCGCCGCCTGGAAATTGTCGTTGGCCGGAGGGGTCGGGGCAGGCGGCGCAGGCGGTTCCGGAGTCGGATTGGGAGTCCCCGGGTCGCCAGTGAAGAGGAGGCGGTTCAACGATCCCGTCCCCGCCCCGGTAACGACGCCGGTGGTCGAGGCGCTCGAAATCCGGTTGGCGACCTGGGCCGGGGTCAGTCCGGGCTCGCCCGAGAGGAGCAGTGCGGCCGCCCCGGCAACGTGCGGGCTGGCCATCGAGGTCCCCGACCAGCTCGCGCTCGAGGTGGTCGAGACCTGGGTAGCCGAGAGGATCCCGGCACCCGGGGCGAAGACGTCGAGGCAGCTGCCGAAGTTCGAAAACGACGCCCTGGCGTCGCTCGAGGTGGTAGCCCCGACCGTGATCGCCTCGGGGGCAGATGCCGGGGAGTAGTTGCAGGCGTTGGCGTTCGAGTTGCCGGCCGCCACGGCGACCGAGACGCCGTCGTTGAAGACCCGCTGGATCGCCAGGTTGATCGAGGATGAGTAGCCACCACCGAGGCTCAGATTGGCCACCGCCGGCACACCCGCCGGGTGGTCGGAAGCGACCCAGTCGATCCCGGCGATCACGCCGGAGTAGGAACCGGACCCACTGCAGTCGAGCACCCTGACCGCGACCAGCGAGGCCTTCGGGGCGACCCCGTAATCCTTGCCGGCAACCGTGCCGCCTACGTGGGTTCCGTGGCCATGGCAGTCGTTCCAGCCCTGACCATCGGAGAACGCCGTAAAGCCGTTGGGGGCGACCCGGTTCTCGAACTGCACGTGGTCGGCCCTGATCCCGGTGTCGATGATGTAGGCCTTCACCCCGGAGCCGTCGGTCGAGGTGGTAATCCGACCGTTGCCTGGGAGGGCCCGCTGGTCGACCCGGTCGAGGCCCCAGAGCGAAGTGGCCGAGTCACGGACCGCGAGGGCCCGAACGGGGCCGTCTGCCTCGACCGCGAGGACATCGGGATCCTCCCGAAGCCGCTTTACGTCGGCGGGCTCGAGCTGGGCGACCAGCCCGTTCACCCGGGAGGTGAAGACGTCTTCGACGTCGTTGCCGCGCCGCTCCTCCGAGCGGGCCTTCTCGACCTGATCGGTCCCGCCCTTGAAGATCACTACGTAATCGCGGGTGGGCTCGGCTGCCCTGGCCCCGGATGCCAAGAGGGCAAGAAGGCCGGCCGCCGCGACCAGCAGCAAGGTGCCCTGGATTATCAGGAAGAGGACCCTCCGGCCCTTGTCGATCTGGTGCGTGGCGAAGTTATGCATGCGGTTTCGGTCCCTTTTCTCTTATACGGACGGACTTGCTTCCCTGGTTGCCTCCGGTACCGGGGAAGGGCCATTTTTTGCCTCTATTCACGCAGACACCGCCGCTCCGGAAAAGTTACGGGACTCCCGGGACGATTCTAGCTACCCGATTCCGGTACCCGAGGCGGCCTACCCCGGCGGTAAACGAGGAGCGTCCGTCGGCGCCTCAAGCTCGGTCCGGGGTAACTGTCTCCCCATCCCCCTCGATGCCCTCGAGCGGCGGTTCGCGTGGATCGACGTTCTCCACCAGATGCCCCTCGAGCGAGACCGAGGGGATCAGCCTGTCGAGCCACCGCGGCAACCACCAGGCATGGTCGCCGAGCAGGTAGACCACCGCCGGTGCAATGACCAGCCGGACGAAGATGACGTCGACAAG
>JBMSXD010000068.1:0-8552 GCA_049425265.1 Solirubrobacterales bacterium | reverse complement strand
GGTTCTCGGCTTCGATGGAGTCTGTGAGGCCGGGGAGTTCGTACAGGCAGTGGCGAATGACCGGGAAGCCAGACAGGTAGCTGGGGAGAAACAGAACCGCCTCAAGGCAGAGGCGATAGCGCGGCGCCAGGCCCGGAAGGTGACCCTGGACGAGATCTTCGCCAAGGCACAGGCAGGCGAGCTGAAGGAGCTGAATGTCGTCTTGAAGAGCGACGTTGCAGGTTCCCTGGAGGCGCTCCAGGATGAGATCGCGAAGGTTCCCCAGGAGCAGGTCGCGATAAACGTGATCCACGCCCAGACGGGTGGCATAAACGAGTCCGACGTGATGCTCGCCGCCGCTTCCGGTGCCGTGATCATCGGCTTCAATGTCCGGCCTCTGAGCGATGCGAGGAAGGCGGCCCAGGCCGAGGGCGTGGACGTCCGGACATACTCGGTCATCTACAAGGTCACCGAGGATCTCCGGGCAGCGATGGAGGGCATGCTCGACACGGTTGAAGTCGAGGAAGCACTCGGCGAGGCGGAGGTCAAGGAGGTCTTCAAGGCTTCGAAGGTCGGCCGGATAGCTGGCTGTCAGGTAACCGAAGGGGCCGTGACACGTGAGGCCGAAACGAGGCTGGTCAGGGAGGGAACGGTTATCTGGACCGGTCGTCTCGGATCCCTGCGGAGGTTCAAGGACGCAGTCGACCGGGTCGAAGAGGGGCAGGAGTGCGGAATCGTCCTCGAGGACTACCAGGACGTGAAGGTCGGCGACGTACTCGAGTTCTTCTCGACCCGCGAAGTCGAACAGACGCTCGCTTAGGGAGGGTGGAATGGCCGTCCCGCGCATGCGGCGGGTCAACGAGGTGCTCCGGGAGGTGGTCGGAGAGGAGGTCAAGGAATTGGCCGACCCCGGGCTCGAGCCCGTGACGATCACCGAGGTGGATACGAGTCCGGACCTGCGCCATGCCCGTGTCTATTTCACCGTCCTAGGCGGCGATGGGGAAAGGGAGTCAGCGCAGGAGGCGCTCGATAGGGCTCACGGAACCCTTCAGGCGGCAATCGCGTCAGAGACCCGGCTGAAGCGGACCCCGACCTTGAGGTTCGAGTACGACCAGGCGGTCGAGACCGGGCTGAGGATCGCCCACCTGCTCGACGAGGACGGGAAGGGCCCCAGGTGAGCGGGCAGGAGGCCGGAAGCGCGAGGGGCTCGCTCGAGGACGTGGTCGCGGTGATCGAATCGAACGAGAAGTTCCTGCTGACGACCCATGAAGGTCCCGACGGGGATGCCCTCGGCTCCCTGCTCGGCATGCATGAGCTGCTCGGCTACCTCGGCAAGGACTCGGTCATGTTCCTCGCCGCCAAGGAGTTCCCGCTCCCTTCCGAGTACAGGCACATCCCGTTGGAGAATGTCTTCCACGAGGCTCCGGCCGATCTCGAAGACCGGGTGGTCGTCTTTCTGGATTGTGGGAATGCCGAGCGCATGCCGGTCGACTTCCTGCTCGAGGGGGGAATCGCGGTGCTCAACCTCGACCACCACCACGACAACACCGACTTCGGTGACACCTTTTTCATCGACCCCGGTGCCTCCAGTACCGCCGAAATCGTCTACCGCCTGGCCAGGGCTCTGGACGTCACGATGACCCCATTGATCGCCACTGCCCTCTACATCGGCGTAGTCACTGACACCGGCAAGTTCATGTACGACTCGACCTCGGCCGAGACCCACGAGGTGGCCGCCGAGCTGCTGCGCGCGGGGGTCGATGTCGACGACGTCAACTCGAGGGTTTACGAGAGCCTCCCGATGGAGAAACTGGCCCTTCTCGGTCGGGCCCTTGGAAAGCTGCAACTCGACTGCGATGGCCGGCTCGTAACCACGCACATTACGGCTGCCGATTACGAGGAGACAGGCTCGGGAGAGGAGATGACCGAGGGAATCGTCGACCACCTGAGGTCGATCGAAGGAGTCGAGGTGGCTGCGGTGATCCGGGACCAGCTGGCGACCGAGGGCGCGAGCCGTCGCATCAGCCTGCGGGCGGCCAAGCCGGGGGTGGATGTTTCCCGGATCGCCCGAGGGTTTGGTGGCGGCGGACACGTAAAGGCGGCTGGGTGCTCATCGGACCTCGGCTACCCCGAGATCGTTGCCCGGATCTGCGAAGAACTTGGTGACGGGCGGTAGGCCTGCCGAGATACCGATCCCCGAGGGGCAGGCGGGGATCCTCCTGTGGGACAAGCCGGCCGGGATCACCTCACACGATCTGGTCGAGCAGGTGCGAAGGCAGACCGGGCTGAAGGCTGGTCACGCCGGTACTCTCGATCCGTTTGCCACCGGGCTGATGGTGATCCTGCTCGGACGTGCGACGAGGCTCCAGCAGTACCTGGTCGGGCTGCCCAAGCGTTACCGGGCCGTTGCGAGGCTCGGTTGGAGGTCCGAAACCGGGGACCCCGATGGGGACCTCGAAGAGACCGGGCGGATCCCGGAGGATCTGGAGATTCCCCTTGGAAGCAGAGAGCAAATGGTGCCGATGACCTCGGCCGTCAAGGTCGGGGGAGAACGCCTTTACCGAAAGGCCAGAAGAGGCGAGAACCTTCCTGCGCGCCCGACGAGGATGGTCACGGTCCACCGATCGAACCTGCTCGAGACCGAGATCGACTCGGCCGGGAGGCCGGTTCGGGCGGAGTTCGACCTGGAAGTGAGCTCCGGGACCTACGTTCGGGAACTGATCTCCGACCTGGGCGATGCCTACTGCGAGGAGCTTCGGCGCACGGCAGTCGGAGCACTGCCGATCGCCCGCGCCGGATCCCTTGTCGATCCTGCGGAGGCCCTCTCCTTCATGCACCGGCTGGACCTCGATCCGGACCAGGCGGATGCCGTCGCAAACGGTGTTTCCTTTACCCCGGCGGAGCCGGTGCCCGAGGGAGCCAAGGTGGTTCTGGTCGATGCGGGAGAGGTCGTGGCGGTTGGTCGGGCCAGTGCGGGGGAGATACGACCGGAGGTCGTCATTCGCCCGGCTTCGGGATAGTTAGGGAGATGCCTGGGGAAATCGTCACCGTGGACCTCGATCGGGTGGAGCCCGGAGAGCGATCCGTTGCGATCGGGACCTTCGACGGGGTCCATCTCGGGCATCGCGACGTGATCGAGGGGTTCGAGACCGTTCTCACCTTCGAGCCGCACCCGCTCGAGGTGCTCAAACCGGATGCTGCCCCGAAGTTGCTGATGCCCTTCGAGGTCAAACGGGATGTGCTCGAAGGGATAGGGGTCCGGGAGATCGTGGTCATCCCATTCGATCGTCAGTTCACCCAGACGACTCCCGAGGAGTTCATCGAGAAGATCCTCATCGAACGGCTCGGGGCGAATTCGGTCTCGGTCGGCCAGAACTTCCGTTTCGGTTCGAAGGCTCGAGGGACACCGGAGATGCTCTCCCAGAGAGATGAATTCGAGACCCGGGTGGTGCCCCTCGTGGAGGTGGATGGCGAGACCGTTTCCTCGACGAGGATCCGGGCTCTGGTCGCTTCGGGAGAGATGGGCGCCGCGATGGACTGCCTCGGGTCACCTTTCATGATGCAGGGGACGGTCGTCGAGGGAGACGGCCGCGGGAGGGAGCTCGGCTTCCCGACGGCCAACCTCGTCCCGGATCCACGACTCGCGACTCCCGGGCATGGTGTTTATGCGGCATTTGCCGACGGTCGCCCGGCGGCGGTCAACGTCGGCGTACGACCGACCTTCGACTCTGGCCGGGGGGTACTTGTGGAGGCCCACTTGATCGATACGGACGAGGACCTGTACGGCAAGGAGCTACGGGTCGCCTTCGTCGAACGCCTGCGGGGGGAGAAGGCATACCCGGGAGCCGAGGAGCTGATCGACCAGATGAAGATCGACGTCGAGGATGCCCGCAGGGTCTGTGGTAGCTTCCAGCGCCCGCCCGGATCCTGAGCCCTCTGGGTACCGACCAATGACCCTTACCAGCGAAGAGAAATCGAAACTGATCGAGAAGTACGGCCGTTCGGCCGGCGATACCGGATCGACCGAGGTCCAGATCGCCCTGCTCACCGAGCGGATCAATGATCTAACGGGCCACCTCAAGGACCATGCCAAGGACCACCACTCGCGGCGGGGCCTCTTGATGATGGTCGGCAAGCGACGTCGTCTGCTCCGTTACCTCGAACGCAAGGACGTCGATCGCTACCGCGAGCTGGTCGCTGAACTGGGCCTCAGGCATTGATCGAGGTCGGTCAAAAGGCACCGGACTTCACCCTGCCGGACCAAGACGGCAATGAGGTTTCGCTCTCGGATTTTGCGGGCCGCAGGGTCCTGCTGGTCTTCTACCCGCTCGATTTCAGTCCGGTCTGCACCGATCAGCTCTCCGCCTACCAGGCGATCGCCCCCGACCTGGATGAGGCCGGGGTGGATATGGTCGGAATAAGCGTCGACTCGGCCTTCGCCCACGCTGCCTTTCGCGAGAAGCTCGGAATCGACACGGTCCTGCTCGCCGACTTCGAACCGAAGGGTGAAGTGGCCTCTGCCTACGGAACCTACCTCGACGGGGCGGGTCTTTCGAACCGTTGCCTCGTCTTGATCGACGGGGACGGGACGGTCGAATGGATCCATGAGTCGGACAGTCCGGCCGACATCCCTCCGACCTCGATCATCCTCGAAGCGATCTGACAACGATCCCCCGGATCGGGGGGTCCCGGCCGTCGTCGATTCCCGGTCCGTGTAGTCTGTGCCGGGACAAGGAACGAAAGTTCAGAAGACAAGAGGCCGCCATCCGGGCGGTCGGGATGGATAAGAGACATGAGCATGTTCGATGTGACGCACGTCTCCGTGCGCGTCGGTGATGGGGAAATATCCTTCGAAACCGGCAAGCTGGCAAAGCAGGCAAGCGGAGCTGTCGTCGTTCGGTCCGGTGAGACCGCCGTACTCTGCACTGCAACGAAGGGGGCCCTCAAGGACTTCGACTTCCTGCCCCTCACGGTCGATGTCGAAGAGCGGTTCTACGCTGCGGGGAAGATCCCGGGCTCGTTCTTCAGGCGAGAGGCCCGGGCCGGGGAGAAGGCCACCCTTACGGCCAGGATGATCGACCGCCCTCTGCGGCCCCTCTTTCCAAAGGGCTGGCGTTACGAGACCCAGCTCGTCGCAATGCCTCTGTCGGTCGACGGTGAGCACCCGTACGACATCCTTGCCATGAACGGCGCATCGGCTGCGCTCGCGGTCTCCGACATTCCGGTCGGCGATCACGTTGGTGCGGTCCGGATCGGCAAGCTCGAGGGGGATTTCGTCGTTAACCCCGCTGAGGAAGACCACGCGGCACTCGATCTCGACCTGATCGTTGCCGGCACCAAGGACGCGATCCTGATGGTCGAAGCGGGCGCAAACGGTGTGACCGAGGCCGAGATCCTCGATGCGCTGGATATCGCCCACGGCGAGATCAAGAAGATCGTCGAGACGATCGAGGAACTCCGGCAGAAAGCGGGCAAGGAGAAGATCGAGGTCGAGGCACCCCAGCTGGACGAGGCCCTCGTGGCGAAGGTCAGGGATGGGTGGGGATCCAAGATCGCCGACGCAGCGATGATCGAGGGGAAACTGGAGCGCCAGGATGCCCTCGCCGAGGTCAAGGCCGAGGTCGTCGACGAGCTGGCACCGCCTGGCGAGGATGGCGAACCCGACCCGGATCAGCTTGCAGAGGTGAAGGCCGTATTCAGCTCGGTCGAGAAGGAGATCATCCGGCGGTCGATTGCGGTCGACAAGCGTCGGCCCGACGGTCGGGCCCAGGACGAGATTCGCCCGATCGAGTGCGAGGTCGATATCTCCCCGATGGTCCACGGATCGGCTCTGTTCACAAGGGGTGAAACCCAGATCCTTGGCAACGTTACGCTTGGCACGACCCGGATGGACATGAGGGTGGACGGCCTGGGCCTGGAGACATCGAAGACCTTCTGGCACCACTACAACTTCCCACCGTTCTCCGTGGGGGAAGCCGGATTCATGCGTGGTCCGAAGCGAAGGGACATCGGTCATGGAGCGCTCGCTGAGCGGGCGATCCTCCCGTCGATCCCGGACCAGGAGGAGTTCCCGTACGTGATCCGGGCCGTTTCGGAGACGCTCGAGTCGAACGGATCTTCATCGATGGGTTCGGTCTGTGCCTCCTCGATGGCCCTCCAGGCCGCCGGCGTTCCCGTATCGGCGCCAGTCGCAGGTGTAGCGATGGGCCTGATCAAGGAGGGCGATGACTACATCGTCCTTACCGATATCGCCGGAGTCGAAGATCACCTCGGAGACATGGACTTCAAGGTGGCCGGGACGGCTGACGGGATCAACGCCCTCCAGATGGACATCAAGATCACCGGGGTCAACTTCGACATCCTTCGTGACGCCTTGGAGCAGGCCCGTCAGGGGAGGTTGTTCATCCTCGGCAAGATGGCCGAGGCGATCGACGGGCCGCGGGAGCAGCTCTCCCCACAGGCGCCGAGGATCGAGTCGATCAAGATCGACCAGGAGAAGATCGGCGCCGTGATCGGCAAGGGTGGAGAGACCATCAGGTCGCTCTGTGAAGAGTTCGAGGCCGAGATCGATGTCGAAGACGATGGAACGATCCGGATCTACGCGCCGACCGGCACCCAGGTCGAGGAGGCGGTCGCCAGGATCGAGTCGATGACCAAGGAGGCCGAGATCGGAGATCGGTATCCGTCGGCCAAGGTGGTCAAGACGACGACATTCGGTGCATTCGTCGAGCTGACCAAGGGCACGGACGGTCTGCTGCACATCTCGAACGTCAAGCCCGGAGGCAGGGTCGAGACCGTCGAGGACGTGCTCGAGTCGGGTCAGGAGATTGACGTAACGGTGGCCGAGGTAGACCGCGAGCGCGGTCGAATCGGACTCCGCCTGACCGACGACCCCGCGATCCAGGGGAAGACCCCCGAAGAGATCGCTGAGCTCTCCAAGAACGGCGGAGGCGGGGGCAGGCCCCCGAGGGAAGGCGGCCGCCGTCGCCGGGAGCGGGGAGAGCGGGACCGCAGGCGTTAGATGTCCGAAGTAGCCCGCCTGAGCGAGACTCCGGCCGGCATCAGGGTGGTCACCGAGACCGTCCCCGATATGCGCTCCGTTGCATTGGGGTTCTGGGTCAGAACGGGATCGCGAGACGAGACGGAGTCGGAGGCCGGCGTTTCCCACTTCCTCGAGCACCTGCTCTTCAAGGGAACACCCGAACTGTCGGCGGTCGAGATCTCCGAATTCCTCGACGGCATCGGTGCCCAGTTCAACGCCTTCACGAGCAAGGAGGCGACCCACCTCTACGCGCGCTTCCTCGATCGACACCTCGAGCGGGCCTTCGGCGTCCTTGGAGAGATGTTCCTCAGGCCGACCCTGGCCGAGATCGACTCCGAGCGTCAGGTCGTAATCGAGGAGATCGCGATGTACGGCGACGATCCCGATTCGATTGCACACGACCTGATCGCCGAGGCAGTGTTCGGTGACACACCGTTGGGCAGGCCGATCATCGGGAGAGCAGAGGTGATCGGATCGATCCCGAAGGAGCAGATTCGCGAATACCACGACGCCCGCTATACGGGACCGGCGATCGTCATCTCGGCTGCCGGCAACGTCGATCACGACGAGTTGCTCGGCCTGGCGGCGGAGCTCACACCTGGAGTGGGGGAATCGACGGCCCCGGTCGGGGCTCAGCCGGCCCCGGCGGGAGCGGCAAGAGCATTCGAAAAAGAGACCGAGCAGTACCACCTGGTGGTCGGTAACCCCGGGATAGATCGGTCCGACGAGAGGCGGTTCTGCCTCGCGGTCCTCGACTCGATCCTGGGCGGTTCGGCGTCTTCGAGGCTTTTCACCAGGATCCGGGAGGAACGGGGCCTGGCCTATTCGGTCGGTACGTATGCCGAGCAGTACAGCGACTCCGGACTCTTCGCGATCCATGCGGGCACACGGGGGGAGAACCTGGGAGAGGTCTGCGAGATACTCGCCGAGGAGATGGGCAGGATCGCTACCGAGCCGCCGGGGGTCGACGAGGTCGAACGCGCGAAGGAGCTGGTCAAGGGTCGTCTGGTCCTTGCGGAGGAGTCCAATGCGGCCCGCATGTCGAGGATCGGCAGGGCGGCCCTCCATGACCTGCCGATTCTCACCCTGGATGAGATGCTCGATCGGATAGACGCCGTCGGCGGGCAGGAAGTGCTCGATCTGGCCGGGGAGATTCTCGGCAGGTCCTCTCCGTCATCGGCCTGCGTCGGACCGGATACCGAGCTGATCGAGAATGCGACTGCGGTTTTGGAGGGGGTGGCGGCGGCGTGAGCTCCATAAAGGTGTCTGTTGCGGGCTCAGAAGGCAAGATGGGCAGAGCCGTCTGCAAGGCGGTCGAGGAAGCAGGGGATCTGGAATTGTGCGGGCAGTTCGATACGGCAACCGGCGGCTCGCTCGAGGAGAGCCTCGCGGGAGCCGATGTGATGGTCGACTTCACGACACCCGAGTCAGCCCTGCCGAATGCGAAGGCGGCGCTCGATGCCGGGGTTCATGTTGTCGTCGGCACAACCGGTTTCGACGGCAGCCTCGACCTCGAAGCCCGCCTTCATGT
>JBMSXD010000067.1:0-8672 GCA_049425265.1 Solirubrobacterales bacterium | reverse complement strand
GTTTCGAGGACCTCCTCCTTCACCGTCAACCAGGACTCCAGCTGGCCTTCGGGGCCTGGGGTGGAGACCAGGGTGAAATAAAGGGATGCTCCGTCCGGGTAGGCATGGGAGAGGTGGCAGAGCAGCTCTCCGACCATCCCGTTCCGCTCGAGGGCCTTTAGGGTCGCGTCCCGAATCGATTTGTAGGCGGCCAGATACTCCGACCAGGGGGCAGCCGTTTCAAAAGTCTCTACCACCAGGCCGAGGTCGAGCAACCCCTCCCTCAGGTAAGGGCCATGGAAGCGCGACTCGGACCAGGATGATCCCGGCTGCGTCCCCAGGCCGACTCCACCGGCGCCCTTGAGGACCGAGTTCGCCTCGCTCTTCAGGCGGGCGTTTGAGTCGGTGCTCCCCTCGTACCCCATGATCATCAGACAGCCTTCGGCCCTTCCCCTTAGCCGAAGGTAGGCATCGAGCAGGGCTCCAGCGAGACCCCCGGGCGAGGACATGGCCAGGTTGAGCGAGGTTTCGGTCCGATCCGAAAGGCGGACCACTGCCGGCAGGGACCCGGCCTGTGCCAGCTTCATTACCGCGATGCTGCCGCTCTCGAAGTCAGGCAGCAGCCAGACCTCGTAACTCGTCTCCGGGATCGGGACGAGCCGGAGCTCGACCTCCGTGATCAGGCCGAAGGCTCCTTCGGATCCGACCATTAGCTCGAGCAGGGAAGGACCCTCGGCCGCGTGGTTGACCCTGGGGGTCCGGAGGATCCCCCCGGGGGTAGCCATTTCGAGCCCTAGGACCATTTCGTCGAACCGCCCATAGCCGTTCGAGGCCTGCCCCGCCGACCTGGTGGCGGCGAAGCCGCCGATCGTCGCGTACTCCCACGACTGGGGGAAGTGACCCGTCGTCAGTCCGAATCGGTTTACCGCCGCCTCCGCCTCCGGACCCCTGAGGCCGGCCCCCAGACGGCCGACCCTCGATATGGGGTCGACCTCTACGGTCCGCAAGCCAGCTGTATCGAGTGAGATGACGGGTCCCTCGTAGCCCTCGGGGACCCGCAGGGCGCCGGTCACCGAGGTCCCGCCGCCGTAGGGAATTACCGCGACACCCTCCCTGCTCGCCGCCGAAAGGATCGCACCGACTTGCTGCGGGTCCCTGCCTACTACGACGGCATCTGGCGCGGTCGGGACTACCCCTGCTCGAAGGGCCAGGAGGTCTTCGAGCGACTGGCCCGTGGCGTGCCTTACCCGGGTCTCGTGATCGGTGTGGACGAAGCGCTCCCCGGCTGCCTCAGCGACCGCCTCCGGGATCGGCTTGGCCTCGGGTATCGCAACCGAATCGATCGGATCCGCCCCTCCCCTCTCGGACGCTTCCGTCTCGAGGCCTCGCAACTCGAGCAGCTCCCTGATTCGATCCCCAACCTCGACCTCGACACCGGGATCGCCCCAGCCCCACCAGCGGGTGTCGTTTCTCGGGGTGGCAGCGGCCTTCAATTCTCAGGGTCCTTCCTCGAGCGCCTCGGCCAAACGTCCCAGTGCCTCGTCGAGCAACTTCTTCTGGTCCGACTTGAGGGAGGGACCCGCCAGCTTCGCCGCACCCTTCAACTCGCCGATCGCCGTCACCGCCACACGGGTCCCCTGGGGATCACTGGAGAGGGTTACCTCGACCGCCTGTCTGGTCAGGTGGGCCGAAAAGGCAGTCCCCTCGAGGATGTGTTCCCAGCCGAGCCTGGAATCGAGATCTGACTCGACCATTCGGTAGTCGAGCCTCAACCGACGCCCCGAGTCGGCCTCGACCACATTGGTCCAGACCAGACCCGGTTCTCCCGCCGGGCCTTCGACCGCCTCCACCCTTACGACCCTTGGCCACCACCTGGTCAGGTTCTTCGGATCACGGAGGAACCGGAATACCTCATCCGGCTGGACGCGAACCTCGACTTCCCTCGTCGTACTCGGCAGTTGGGGGCCTCAGGAGTTGGCGAAGCGCCGCAGGTCACGGACCAGGAGGGACTGTTTGAGCTCGCCCATCGAGGTCGCTATCCGCTCGAGGGACTCGACAGCTTCCTTGCGCCGCTGGGGGTTGCGGGAGACCAGCTTCGGCGAAAGCAGTGCCTCGACCAGCTGCGATTCGCGGTCGGCCGAGGTTCGGAATGTCTTCAGGTTGCGGGGACCGATTCCGGCTGCGACAAGTTCCCCGGCGGCGTTGACCACCGCGACGTCGGTCTCATCGTAGATCTCGGTTTCCGGGCTTGGCGGTTTGCCGATCAACCCGTAATCGATCAGTTCCCTCAACAGCTCCGGCTCGGCCCCGGTCTCCTCTGCGAGGCCGACCAGGTCGAGTCTTTCGCTGGAGGCCATCAGGAGTCGGGCTCGACGGGTCCTGTTCTCCCCCGTCCCTCCCTGATCGAGTGCAACCTTTCCGGAGGCCAGCTCCTGACGAATCACCCTTAGCGGGAGGAACTCATCACGCTGGAGCCTCAGGATGGTTCTGAGGCGGTCGACATCGGCCTGGGAGTAGAGCCGGTAACCACCCGGGGTCCGACGTGGCGATACGAGCTTCTGGTCCTCCAGGTAACGGATCTTCGAAATCGAGATGTCGTCGAACTCCTTCGAGAGCATCCGGGCGACGGCACCGATCGTCAGGGCCTTGCGTCGCCGTGAGCCCGTGCCCCCGGCCGTACCGGCCCTCATTCCCTCGCCACTCGGTGGGGTCATCGCTCGAGAAAGCTGAGCTTGTACTTCCCGACCTGGATTTCGTCACCGTCATCCAGCTTTCGCGACTCGACTCGGTGGCGATTGACGTAGGTCCCATTGAGGGATCCGAGGTCGTCGATGTAGATCCCGTCGTTGCGTGTCACCAGGAGGGCGTGGTTTCGGGAGACCGTTACGTCATCCAGGAATATCGGGGCGTCCGGGCTCCGGCCTATCGCCAGTCGCTCACCGTCTACCGGGAAGACCTCGCCCGCTCTCCCACCGCCGCTCCGGATAACCAGACTGGCACCCGGAACGTCGATCCCGGGCTCGACCTCGATCGCGTCCTGCTCACCGGTTTCACCGATCCGATAGCTGCTCGTGGTCGGTTCGTCAGAGGACTCCGCGGCCCCCAGGAAGGCCCCGCACTTCTGGCAGTAGTTTGCCCCCTCGGCGTTTACGAAGCCACATTCAGTGCAGTGGAGAGCCACGAGGCGATTATAGGGCCGATTTCTAAGTGTCAACCTCCGCTTGAAGGTTGGTCGTCCGCTTCCATCTGGGCGATCCGCGCCCTGCCGTCCTTGACGTAGAGGATGGTCGCGGCCCAGGCCATAGCAACACCGATTACCAGCAGGGCGTCCGGGAACCACCCCGGGATCACCATCGCGAAGAGCAGGGCGGACATCACCGGGAAGACGGCCATCCGACCGATCCAGTTGACCTCGAGATCCACACCCCGTGAAAGTGCCCACCGTGCGAGAAGGAGTGTGCCGAGTTCACGGACCACGAGCAGGGCCAGCAACAGCTCCGGCAACAGGTCGAAGTACCAGCAGACCACTATCCCGGCGACGATCAAGAGGCGATCGACCACCGGGTCGAGCAGGGCCCCCAGCCTGGAGTACTGGCCAGTGACCCGCGCCAGGAGGCCGTCGAGATAGTCCCCGGCAGCGATCGCCCAATACAGGGCGGCGGCCCAGAGGGAGACCCCATCCGGGCCGCTGAAGGCGAGGTAGAGGAAGATGGGGATCCCGAGTAGACGGAGGAGCCCGACCAGGTTTGGAAGCGTGAACGGCCGGAGTGGCTGCCCGCTCCTGGTCGCCTGGGGCTCCGGGCCGGAGCGATCGAGCCCAAAGATGCGCCGTAGTCGCCCCCTGCCGAAGGGATCGGCCTTGGCCATGCTCAGCCCATCTCGGCGACCAGCTGGGCAAGCCGGATCCCACCCTGGTCGAGTGGGATCTTGAAGTCATCACCTGAACCCCTCCAACTCGCCTCGAGCTCACCCGCCTCGATCCCTTTGCGACCGACCACCACCCTCAGCGGGCATCCGATCAGTTCCGCATCGGTCAGTTTCTGGCCGGCCCCGGCCTCACGATCGTCGAACAGCACTTCGATCCCGGAACCCCGAAGTTCCCGGTAGAGGCCAGCGGCAACACCGATGGCTTCGTCATCTCCCTTTCCGAGGGCCACGACCTCGACCTGCCACGGAGCGATCGAGGACGGCCAGGTGAGTCCATCCTCGTCGGCGCCCTGCTCGGCCAATGCGGCGACGATCCTGGCCGGCCCTATGCCGTAGCTCCCCATCACGATCGGCCTCTCGGTCCCGTCTTCATCGAGGAAGGTCGCCCCGAGCGCCTCGCTGTAGCGGGTCCCAAGCTTGAAGATATTCCCTATCTCGATAGCGGCTTCGAGGCGGATCGGTGAGCCGTCAGGACCCCGGTCACCCTCCCTCACCCGACGGATATCAGCCTCCTCAAAAGAGAAGTCCCGCCCGGGATCGACCCCGGTCAGGTGGTGGTCCGGAACGTTCGCACCACAGATCAGGCCCTGCCCCACGACCTGGCTGTCCTTGATCACCCGGACGTCGCTCCCGATCGGCCCGATGAAGCCGGGTGGCCCGATCTCCGCCCCTATCTCGTCCTCGGTCGATGGCCGCAGGTCGAGGCCGACCGCCTTCCCGAGGAGAACCGGATTGACCTCGTCATCACCGCGAACCAAGGCGAGGATCACTTCCCCGGTATGGCCGGTGAAGGGAACGGCCTTGATCACTGCACCCTCAGGGACACCAAGCGATCCGGCAACCTCCTCGACCGTGGTCAGCCCGGGCGTCTCGACCTCGGCCGGGGCGCTCTTTCCCTCGGGCAGTTCCACGGTCTCGGGGATACCGACCGCTACATCGACGTTTGCTGCGTAGCCAGGGGAGATCGCCACCTCGTCCTCTCCCGCAGGACACGGCGCCATGTACTCGTGGGCGTCCTGACCGCCCATCATCCCGACATCGCTCGCGACCCTGTACCAGGAGAGACCGCACCGGTCGAAGATGCGGTCGTACGCGCCGATGCAGGCCTGGTAGGAGCGCTCGAGTCCCTCCTCGTCGCGATCGAAGCTGTAGGCGTCCTTCATCACGAACTCTCGCGTCCTGAGGATGCCGGCACGGGGCCGCGGCTCGTCACGTTCCTTCACCTGCAACTGATAGAGCAGCTTCGGCAGGTCTCTCCAGGACCGAATATCACTCGACACATGAGCGGTGACGGCCTCCTCGTGGGTCATCGCGAGCACGAGCTCCGATCCCTTCCGGTCTTCCAGCCTGAAAAGCTCCTCGATCTCCGCCCTCCCGGTCCTCTGCCAGAGGTCAGCCGGCTGGAGCACGGGCATCAGCATCTCCTGGCCTCCGATCGCATCCATCTCCTCCCGGATGATCGCTTCGACCCTCCGATGGATTCTCCAGCCAGCCGGAAGGAAGGTCCAGAGCCCGGCGCCGAGCTGCCTCACCATGCCGGCCCGGACGAGCAGCTTGTGGCTGACGGCCTCGGCATCTGCCGGACTCTCCCTGAGGGTGGGAATGAAGGCTTCCGAGAACCTGGTCACCCGAACTAATCTAGACGGTGCGCCCCCCGCTGCGAACCGCTAGGAAGCTTCAGGTCCGGGTGAATCGCCGGCCGTCGGTCGGCGATTCGGATTCATCCAGCAAGACCCGGTCCGACTCGCCTTTTTCGGCAGCCTCCCGTTCGAGGCGGGCGATCTTCTCAGGGGTGAGGTCATCCTCATTCTCTGTCTCGATCCGCCTGACCCACTCCTCGCCCTCTGCCGCCTCGGCCTCGTCGTACTCGACCGACCCCCTCTCCAATGAGAGATCGATCTGGTGGAAGAGCTCGTCCACGAGTCGCTCCGTCGGAACCTTCTTCAGCGCTCTCCCCCCGGCAAAGACGACGCCCTCATCCTTTGCCCCCGCTATCCCGAAGTCAGCGTGCTTGGCCTCACCGATCCCGTTCACGGCACATCCGAGAACCGCTACCTCGATCGGCTCTTCGTAGGCCTCCAGACGCCGCTCGACCTCGGCGACGACGGTGTCCATGTCGAACTGGAGCCGTCCACATGTAGGACAGGCGATCAGGACGGGCCCCCGCTCCCGAAGCTGGAGCGCTTTGAGGATTTCCCAGGCGACCTTGACCTCTTCCTCGGCATGGAACGTCGAGAGACTGACCCTGATCGTGTCGCCAATCCCATCGGCCAGGAGCGCGCCCAGTCCGACCGCTGACTTCAGCGATCCCGACCACTTGGTTCCGGCCTCGGTGATGCCGAGGTGGAGGGGGTACGGAATCCTCTCGGAGATCATCCGGTTCGCCTGGATCGTGTCCGGCACGTTGGTCGACTTGATCGAAACCTTGAAATTGTTGAAGTCGAGTCCCTCCATCAACCGAACGAACTCGACTGCCGCCTCGACCAGGGCCTCGACCGGGTTCTCCGATTCGAGCTGGTGGAGGTGCTTAGGGAGGGAGCCGGAATTGACCCCGATCCTCATCGGTACCCCCCGCTCGTTGGCCAGTTCGGCCACCTCGGCAACCTTCTCCCTGCCCCCGATGTTGCCTGGGTTGAGCCGAATCGATGCCGCTCCGGCCTCGATCGCCTTGAGCGCAAGTGTGTGGTTGAAGTGGATGTCTGCGATCACCGGAATCGGTGAACGATCGACGATCTCGCTCAGCGCCCTCGCATCCTGGTCTCTGGGGACTGCAACCCTCACCAGCTCAGCCCCGGCCTCCACGACCTTGTCGATCTGATCCATCGTTGCCTCAACATTTGCCGTTTCGGTCTTCGTCATCGTCTGAACAACGACGGGCGCACCGCCCCCAACCGGCACGGACCCGACGAATATCTGTCGCTTCGAAGCCATCGACTCAGGCTACCGGAGCGGTCAGTGAGTCCGGCCGGCCCACGCTTCGAGGAGCCAACCGAGATCCTCGGCCGTAACGAGTGGATCGAGGATCAGGTCCTCTGGTTCGAGGTCCTGGCGGCCGCCCTTGAGGCGCGCACTCGCACGTCCCACACCCCGTGCAATCGAACCGGTACGCCTTCTCGGCAGCACACCGTGGTCGATCCGTTCCTCTACCGGGTGCACCAGGGAGAAGCCGAGTGGATTTCCCCCCTCAACCCAGGCAAATGCCGGCCCGAGGGCCTCGTCGGCGATCCCCCTAAGTGCGATGACCGGGAGAGCGACCTGGTTAACCGTGAGCACCGGGTAAAGCTCGGCAGGTCGGCCCCTTTTCGTGTCGATGACCCCGGGCCACGCACCACCATCCCGCTGGAGCCCCAGGAGTCCCCCGACTGCGCGCTCGATTGCGGAGTCCTCGCTTACATCGGCCTGACGAAGGGCATGGAGTGCGAGGAACTGGGCGGAAACGGGGCTGAGGGAACCACCGAACCTGTGGTGGGCGTCGAGGAAGACTCCCGATTCACCGAGTCTTTCCAGGAGCTCCCGTCGCCCCTCTGCCAGAAGGGCGTCGGACGCTCCAGGGTCGATCTGGGAGGCCTCGGCGGCTCCGCAGACGAGGAGGGCGAGGTCTTCGAGTGGGAGCCTGTCCGTTCGAGTCGGGATCCGGCGCTGGATTCGGATCAGGACCTCGCCAACCGCTGATCCATCGGTTCGGGCTTCGGCCCAGAGGGCCAGCCCAAGCTCCCCCACTCCCAATGCTGGATCTGAGAGGGAACCGAGCATCCCGGTTCGGAGGGCCCCGACCGAGATTCCCTGTGCCGCGGCGCCCTCCTCATCGCGTGAGAGCCCGATCAGCGCAGCTGCCGACGACCTGACCGGGCTCCCGTGCTTTCCTGGACTCGGATGGAAAAGTCCGTCTGGGGCCTGGAGCTCCGGAAGGCGGGTAAGGGCAATCCGTTCTAGGGCATCCGGATCAACCGACAACTTCGGTACCGGTATCACCCGCGTAGAGGCCCTCTATCTCGGCCGCGTACTTCTCGGCGATCGGCTTCCGCTTCAGCTTCATGGTCGGGGTCAGCTCGTCGCCGCCGGGAGCCCAGTCCCTGGGCAGCACCTTGAACCGCTTGATCTGCTCGACCCGGGCGAGCTTGGAGTTCCCCTCCTCGACCGCGCTCCGTACTGCCTCGACTACATCCGGGTTCTCCGAGAGCGAGGCGACCGAGCTGTCCTCGATTCCGTTCTGGTCCGCCCACATCGGTGCGAAGTCGGGATCCAGGGAAACCAGCGCGACGTTGTAGGGACGCTGGTCACCGATGCAACAGACCTGGTCGATCAGCGGCGAGGAGCTCTTCAGTTCGGCCTCGATGTTGGCCGGAGACATGTTCTTCCCGGCAGCACTGATGATCAGCTCCTTCTTTCGGTCGACGATCTTCAGATAGCCGGCTTCATCGAACTCACCGATATCCCCGGTGTGCAGCCAACCGTCCGAGGCGATCGTCTCGGTAGTCGCCTCGGGCATGTTCCGATACCCGAGCATGTTGAGCCTTCCCTTGACCAGGACCTCCCCGTCATCTGCGAGCTTGATCTCTACCCCCGGGGTCGGCGGTCCGACGGTGCCGATTCGGACCGCATCGGGTGGATTCACGGTGCCACCCCCGCAGGTCTCTGACATTCCCCAGAGCTCCGCGAGCGGGAGCCCGATCGCGTGGAAGAACTCGAGTACCTCCCGTGGGGTCGGTGCAGCCCCGACATTGATCGTGACGACCTGGTCCAGACCCAGGGCCGAACGCAGCGGC
>JBMSXD010000066.1:0-8727 GCA_049425265.1 Solirubrobacterales bacterium | reverse complement strand
GTGCAACGATCAGGCCGGTGAGGGAAAGCTGTGCCATCACGGCGATGCCGATGCCATAGATCCCCGCGAGCTCATCGGCCCCGAGGATCGCCAGAGCGAGGACGAGGGCAGGGGCGGCAGTCGCCTGAAATCCCTGGGCGAGGCCCTGGATGATGTTGGTGGCGTGCCCGGTCTGGGATGCCTCCGCAATCGTCTTGACCGGCCGGAATCTGGTCGAGGTGTAGTAGTCGGTGATCACGAACAGGAACGCCGTAACGGCAATACCGATCACTGCGCAGATCCAGAGGTCGGTCACCGAGGCTCCAGCGAGCGCTCCACCTACCTCGCCGACACCGTTGGCGAGCGGACCGCTCATCAGCCAGTCGGTCACCGGGTAGAAGGCCGCGATCGAGATCACCCCGGAGATGATCAAGCCGCGGTAGAGCGCCCCCTCCACCTTCTCGCCCCTGGTGGTCACGAGCAGCGCGCCGATGATCGAGGCGATGATCGCGACGCCACCGAGGATCAGCGGATAGATCGCCAGGGCGGTGGAGAAGTCCGACTGGAAGTAGAGGACGCCGAGCAGCATCACGGCGACCGTGGTGACCGCGTAGGTCTCGAAGAGGTCGGCCGCCATCCCGGCGCAGTCACCGACGTTGTCACCGACGTTGTCGGCGATCACCGCCGGGTTGCGGGGGTCGTCCTCGGGGATTCCGGCTTCGACCTTGCCGACCAGGTCGGCGCCGACGTCAGCAGCCTTGGTGAAGATTCCGCCACCGAGTCGGGCGAAGACCGAGATGAGTGATCCACCGAAGCCGAGGCCGATCAGGGCATCGACGGCTTCCTTTTCGGTGTCGACGGAGCCGGTCGCCGTGAGGATCCCGTAGTAGCCGGCGACCCCGATCAGGGCTAGTCCGACGACCAGCATTCCGGTGACCGAGCCGCCCTTGAAAGCGACGTCGAGTGCCGGGGGGACGCCGCCCTTTGCGGCCTCGGCAACCCGACTGTTGGCGCGTACCGAAAGGTTCATCCCGATGAAGCCGGCAGCTCCTGAAAGGACGCCGCCGATCACGAATCCGAGTGCGGTCTGCCAGTTCTGGAGAATCAGGAGGAGGACCACCAGCGGAACGGCGACGGCGGTGATGATCAGGTACTGGCGCTTGAGGTAGGCAGAGGCCCCCTCCTGGATCGCCCCCGAAATCTCGACCATCCTCGAGTCCCCGGCCGGCTTCGCGAGGAGCCGCTGGGTCACGACAATCCCGTAGAGGACGGCGAACGCGGCGCAGATGAGAGCTACGAGGACGCCGTGGTCAGTGAGAAATTCAGACAATGTGGGACTGCCTTCCTTGTTCTGGTTGGTTCTACTCGGTGATTTCCGTCGGCAACCCTATTACGGGGTGGTGACGCAGGGTCGGCCGGGTCCCGGCTCGCCCACGCCCGGGATTCAGCTGCCCGGAGGAGTCCAGAGTCCCGAATCGGGCCTGCCCCCGCCTTCGGGCGCAGACGGACCGGGTTCTTCGGGGCTACCCGGAGCTTCGCCGCCCGCGGTTTCCTCGCCACCTGGCCCCTCGGGCGCTCCCTCGCCACTGCTCCGACTCGCGTAGAGCATCTGGACCTGGCTAAGTGGCTCCCTGATCTCCTTTGCCACCTCTTCGGGGAGCAACGGGAGCAGGGCACGAACTGCCTCGATCCCCGTCTGGGCCTGCTCGAGGTCGATCTCGTCCTCCTTGCCGATCCGACGGGCGGTCAGGTTGAGGATGCTGACCACGCTCTGGGTAAGCAGGTCCTCGATCTTGAGGTCGCGCATCTGCTGCTCGAGCATCGCGATCTCTTCTTCGGTGAGGCTGCGGGCAGCCTCCCCGGCCTGGGGCTGTTCCGCCCCTTCGGTGACTTCTTCCACTTCCTCTTCTTCGGGCATCCCGGCCACTCTACCCGGCCCCGACCGACCCGTGGCCGAAGGTATTCCCGGTCTCCTCGACCTGGGCGCCGAATGCCTGGCGGAGGTCGAGCCCGTCCTCGAGCAGTCGCCGGGCCATGGTTGCGCCGTCGAGTTCGGGCGGGTCGACCTCGATTCCCAGTCCATCCCGTGCCTCGGAGGTTCGGGCGAGAAGGTCATCCAGGGCCTGGCGCGTCTCGATCTCCCGACCCTGCCTGAAGTCGACCATTCGGCCCTCGAGGCCGTACCGGATCGCCCGCCAGAGGTTCTCCTCGATCTCGCGGTCCAGGAGCGGCTCGGTGTCGTCGAGTCGCCCGGAATCGATGTCAAGTGCGGTCTGGGCGAGCGTCGCGACCATCAGGCCGGCCAGCGCGGTCGATTGCCGGGCCGTGGTCTGGGCATCGCAGATCCGGATCTCAACCGTGCCGAACGAGTGGTGAGGCCGGACGCTCCACCAGAGCTGGGTCGCCTCGACGACCGAGCCGACCCTTTCCAGGGTTCCGACGAAATCGGCGTAGGTGGACCAGTCGCCAAAGGTCCCGGGGATTCCGCACCTGGGGAAGGTCCGGGTGAAGATCTCGGTCCGAACCGAAGCAAGGCCCGTGTCGCGTCCGTCCAGGAAGGGTGAATTTGCCGATACGGCGAGGAGGAGCGGGAGCTCCTCGCGGAGTCGGTCGCAGACGGTAATCGCCCGGTCGGCACCCCGGATCCCGACGTGGACGTGGAGGCTCCAGGTGTTGTTTCGCTGGGCGACCCAGCCGAGGTCGTGCTTCAGCCGCTGGTAGTGGGGCGTGTCGATTATCTCCTGGTCGAGGTAGTCGGCCCAGGGGTGGGTCCCGCTGGAGCCCAACCGGACACCCAGCTCCCCCGCGAGAGAAAAGAGGGCCGCCCGTCGCCGCTCCTGGAGCCCTATCGCCTCGGCCATATCGACCGCGCGGCCGGAGCGGACCTCGACTTCAGAGGCGATCAACTCCCCGGCGAGCGAGTCCTCCAGGTCGGGGTCGCCTTCGGCCGCCAGGCGGAAGTCCTCGAATCGATCGACAAGGTCGAGGGTCTCGGGATCCAGGATCGAAAACTCCTCCTCGATGCCGATCGTGAAGTCGTCGGACTCCTCGAAAACCTCTCGGGCAGCACCGAGATCGAGCGGGGATTCCTCGGCCATTCGGGGTTCAGGAAAGGTAGAAGTAAAGGGCGTAGAGGAGGTCGACCGCCGGGCTGGAGGTGTGGACGGTGACCTCGGGAGGGACTTCGAGCAACTGCTCGGTGTAGTTGAAGATCACGGTGACGCCGGCCTCCACCAGTTCGTCCGCGACCTCCTGGGCTGCCGAGGACGGGACAGCGAGCACCCCGACTACGATCTGCTCTCGCTCGACCGTCTCCTTGAGCTCTGAGAAGTCCTGCACGACGAGGGGTCCGACCTGCTCGCCGATCCGTCCTGGATCGACGTCGAACAGGGCAACCACGTCGAACCCGTGGTCGGCGAAGATGTCCGACTCGGCGATCGCCTGACCCAGTTTCCCGGCGCCGAACAAGGCGATCCGGTGATTGCCTGCCGTCCTCAGGATCCGCCGGATTTCATCGGTGAGGAAGTCGATCCGGTAGCCGACGCCCCGCTTGCCGAACTTGCCGAAGCCCGAGAGGTCCCTCCTGATCTGGGTCGAGTTGATGTGGGTATAGGCCGAAAGCTCCTGGGAGGAGATCGTCTCCTTGCCCATCTTGTGGGCCTGGGTCAGGACCTGGAGGTAGCGGGAAAGCCTCGCCGCCACTCCAAGCGAGAGTCGCTCGCCCTCCTCGCGCTCTATCTCCCCAGGCTCGAGGTCAGTGTCAGGAGCCGTTCCCATCGGCCCTCAGGCTACTGGCCCGGACTGCCCGGGGCGAGATCGAGGGCCCCACGAAAGGCTTCTTCGTCGAACTCGAGTTCGCTGATCACCTCGCCGTCGACCTCGACCACCGGGATGCGCTCGAGCAGGCGGCGGAAGAGTTCGGGGTCCGACTCGATGTCGATCGACTCGACCCGGACCTCGGACCCTGGTCCGAGGACCGAGGCGATTTCCTGCTCGGCGATCCGACAGAGGTGACAGTCCGGCCTCCCGAAGACGCGAACCATGCCGGGGCCGTCGCCGCTCAACTCCGCCACGGCGTCACGAGCGGGTCGAAGCCCAGGTATTCCGGCCAGGCAAGTGAGCGAGAGTTCTGCGATGCCGCGGCGATCATCGCTGCGTTGTCGGTACAGAGCTCCAATGGCACGAGCTTGAGGTCGAGTCCCCGTTCCTCGCAGAGGCGGGAGACGGCCTCCCTGAGCGGTCCGTTCGCGGCTACACCCCCGCCGAGGGCCACCGCCGGCCACTCCCCGGATCGGAGGGCCCGCTCGAGCTTCGCGACCAGCTGTCCGACGATCGCGGCCTGATAGGAGGCGGCGAGATCGGCCCGGTTTCGCTCGATCCCGTCCTCGCCGAGGTCCCGGCAGGTGTAGGCAAGCGCAGTCTTGGTTCCACTGAAGCTGAAGTCGAGCCCCGGGTCACGACTCATCGCGACGGGGAAGTCGAAAGCTTCGGGCGAGCCCTCCTCGGCCAGGCGCTGAAGGGCCGGTCCGCCCGGAAAGCCGAGGCCCAGCATGCGGGCACCCTTGTCGATTGCCTCCCCGGCAGCGTCATCGAGCGTCTCCCCCAGGACTTCGAATCCCTCACGGGACCGAACCCCTGCGAGCAAGGTGTGTCCACCCGAGGCGACCAGGCAGATGAAGGGGGGCTCCAGGGGATCGGGGGCGAGGAAGTTGGCGGCGACGTGGCCTTCGAGGTGATCGGTCGGGACGAGCGGAAGGCGCCGCGCATCGGCCAGGGCCTTTGCCGTGCTGACCCCGACGAGCAATGCCCCGATCAGCCCCGGACCGGAGGTGACGGCGATCGAGCCGAGCTGCCCGAGGTCGACCCCGGCTTCGTCGAGTGCGCTCTCGACCACCGGGCCGATCAGCTCGATGTGGCGGCGCGATGCGACTTCGGGAACCACCCCACCGAACCGCTCATGGGCCCGCTGGGAAGAAATTACGTTGGAGAGGATCCGGTCGCTCTCGACGACGGCTGCGCAGGTGTCGTCGCAAGAGGTCTCGATCGCCAGCACGGGACCCGCTCCCGTGGCCGGCTTTGCCACTTAGGTCGCCCCCAGGGCCTCGACGGGGACCCCGGCGGCAACCGGGTCGCCCTTCCACATCACCAGCGCGTCCTCACCGTCGTCCGGGTAGTAGCCGGGGCGGGTTCCGGCGGGCCGAAAGCCAAGCTCCCGGTAGAGCCCAATCGCAGGCCGGTTCGATGCCCGGACCTCGAGCGTTACCGGAACGCCGGATCCGGCTTCGGCAAGCGACTCGACCACCAGACCGGATCCGATACCCCGACGTCGGTGGGCGGGATCGACGGCGACGTTCATCAGGTGCCAGGCATCTGGCAGTCGGGTGAGGATGGAGTAGCCCGCGAGCCTTCCGGACACCTCGGCAGCCAGCGCAACGACATCGGGGCGGCCGAGTTCGACGTGGAACATCGCCGGACTCCAGGGGGCCCGGAATGACCGTCGCTCGATCACAAGAACTTCGGGCAGGTCACTAGAGGTCAACTCCCGGTACTCCGGCAGCATGGGATCAGTCGCCTTCTCGGCGCTCCCTGGTCCAGCGCTCCGCGTCCGGTGCCCTGAGGTAGATCGGTTCAAGTGATCCCTGCCTGTTTCGGTCTTCCTGGTCGCCCAACTCACAGATAGCCGGGCCGAGTAGGTGGTTTTCCGGGTCATCGACCCCTGCCGGCTCCAACCCCTGAGCCACGACTTCAGAGCGGAATCGTAGCGACCCGGGGCCGGCGACCAGCGACGGGAGCCCCAGTCGCGAGACGGCCTCCACGAGGTCTTCCGGGGAACCGACCGAAGCGGGATGGACCTCCCTGCCCGATCGGTCGTAGGCGGCGAAGAAGAGCTCCCCCCGCCTGGCATCGAGGGCAGGGACTGCGATCTCCGGATTACCCGCCGCCGCCCGATGGATCGAGCGGGCCATTGCTTCGAGGGTAGGGACCCCAACGACCTCCGCAGTCCGGGCGAGGGCGATTCCCTTCGCGGTAGCGAGGGCTACCCGGAGTCCCGTATAGGTCCCGGGTCCGACTCCCGTTACCACTCGATCCACCTCGGTCCAGCCCCCGACCGACTCGACCGCCTGCTCGATCGCCGGCAGGAGCTCCGAGGAGTGGGCCGGGCGATCTCCGTCAGCCGGGCCGGACCGGAACTCGAAGGTCGATTCGCCGTCGACCGTCGCGCCGACGACCGTCTCCTCGGTCGCGGTGTCGAATCCGATGGTCGTAGCCACGAAACGAGGGTAGAGTGCCGGGTGAAGGGTCGTCTGGGGGATGGCCGTTCCAAAAGGGAGCGATCGGGAAAACCACCCCCGGCACCGGGGAGTACGGAGGAAGAAGATGCGAATGAAGAGGCCCATGGGGACCGGTTTCCGCGGCGCAGGCAGGGCGGTGACGATCGTCGCCCTCGGAATCGCCGTACCGCTGGCAGTCGGCTGTGGTGAGGGCTCGGACCCGATATCCGACCAGATCAACCAGCAGGTCGACGGCCTTCGGGACCAGGCCACCCAGGAGGCACTGAACCAGCTGAACGAGTCGACCGGCGGTCAGCTGGACGAGGTCCACAAACAGACGGAACGGGCACTCAAGGAGCTCAACCGGGCAAACGAAGCCTCGGGTGGCCAGCTCGACGAGCTGCAACAGCAGACGGAGCAGGCCCTCGAGCAGCTCGAGAACGCCCGAAACCAGGGTGGCTCACCGGCCAACTAGGGCGATCAGGCGCGGGCGGCCGGGTATGAGAGGGATAGCTCCCGCCGGTCCCCGTCCAGGTGGTGTATCTCGACCCTTCCGATCCGCTGCGGCGAGTCGAAAAGGTTTTCCATCGGGCGATCGGGCCACTCGACGAAGGTGACTCCGGACGGATCCAGGTACTCGCCGAGCAGGTCGGGTACCTCTTCCCCGGGGAGGTCCAGCCGGTAGAGATCGAGGTGAAAGGCCGGGACCCGGCCCCGATAGGCCCGGCCGATGGTGAAGGTCGGGGAGGGAATCGGGCCCTCGACACCGAGCTCCCTCAGGGCCGAGCGGACGAAGGTCGACTTGCCGGCCCCGACCTCACCCGTCACCAGGATCAGGTCCCCGGGATGCAGGTGTCGGGCGAACTCCGTGGCTATCCGGGCGGTCTCGTCCACGCCCTCGGAGACGACCGTGCCGGTGGCCTCGCTCAACGGTCCCCGGGTCCGGGCGAAGGCTCGGCGAGCAGGGAGGGCAGGGCAGCGACGTCATCGCGGAACTGGTCGGCTACCCCCGATGCCCGAAGGGCGGCAGCCGGGTGGAACATCGGGAAGAGCCTCACCCACCTTTCACCCAGCTGGCGTACCACCGGTTTTCCGTGGACCCGGGTGATCCCGGTGGGCTCACCGGTGAGGAGCTTGGTCGCAAAGTTGCCGAGGGTGGCGACGACCTTCGGTTCGATCAGGTCGATCTGATGGACGAGCCAGGGCTGGCAGGTCTCGACCTCGGAGGCGAGCGGATCGCGGTTCGCCGGCGGCCGGCACTTCAGGGTGTTGGCGATGAAGACGTCTTCGCGGTCGATCCCGACTCCGGCCAGAGCCTCGGTCAGGAAGGCCCCGGAACGGCCGACGAAGGGAAGGCCCTGCCGATCCTCTTCCGCCCCCGGCGCCTCACCGACGAACATCAGGTCTGCATCGGCATTTCCCGCGCCGAAGACGACCTGTGTCCGGGATTCGCTGAGCGCACACCTGGTGCACCGTCGTGCCTCCCTGAAGAGGGAGACGAGCATTTCACGCCGTTCAACCGGATCGGGCGCCACTCGGCAACCCTATAATCGCGCTGTCGGTCGAGTGCTGGACGGGCAGGCCCAGGAGGCCGCGCGATCCGACCGTCATGGCCGTCAGGAATCCGATTGGAAACCGTCTGGTATCGCCGAAAGGGAACTGGAACGGATTGGAACAGGCAGTGGCAAAGTCAACTGGCGATGGGGTCATCGTCATCGGAACCGGTCGGCTCGGCGGCTCGATCGCACGGGGCCTTGAGGCCGATGGGGCGGGAATCAGCGTGGCGGGGCGGGACTTCGATCCAGCCGCAACCCAGGGCCGGGTCGTCCTCCTCTGCGTTCCCGACGACGAAATCGCCTCGGTGGTTGCGAGGATCGCCGGCTCTGGCTCCGTTCCGGCGCTGATCGGCCACACGAGCGGCGCAACGGGACTCGATGCACTCGGTCCGGTCGAGACCTCCGGTGGTGCCTTCTCCCTCCACCCGCTCCAGACGGTCCCCGATCCGACGACCGACCTGGCTGGCGCCCCCGCCGCGATTGCCGGTACTGACCCAAGTGCGCTCGCGTCTGCCCGGGAGCTAGCCGACCGACTCGGGATGACCCCCTTCGAGGTGGACGAGGACTCCCGTGCCCTCTACCACGCTGCCGCGAGCATCGCCTCGAACTTCCTGGTCACCCTGGAGCAGGGGGCGGCCGAGTTGATGGCGCGATCGGGAGTCGAGGAACCCCGGGAAGTACTGGCACCCCTGGTTCGTCGGACCCTCGAGAACTGGGTGGAGCGTGGACCGGAAGCCCTGACCGGACCAGTGGCCCGGGGTGACACCGAGACGGTCGAGCGCCACCGGGAGGCGATTGCCGAACGGGCCCCGGACCTGCTCGAGCTCTACGAGGTGATGGTCCGCTACACCGCCAGGCTCTCCACCAGGGGGGTGGTCCGATGACGACGGGTTCCGGAACGGTCCAGGTCGTCCGCTCGG
>JBMSXD010000065.1:0-8783 GCA_049425265.1 Solirubrobacterales bacterium | reverse complement strand
GCGCCGGGGAAGATCTCGTCGGCCAGGGCTGCGACCTCCCCCACCTTCTCCCGGACCCGATCGGGAGTGCCGACCGCGCAGTAGCACTCGACCATCTCGTCGGGGATCGCGGCAGCCACGCCCTCGAGGTCTCCCTCACGAAATGCCGCGGTCGCCTCTGCCGCGTTCTCGCCGAACCCATGCATCTCGTAAAGCGGCATGTAGGTCTTGACGGTCGAGTAGAAGGCGACCGTCTTCCGGGCGGCATCGAGGCCGCGCTCGTAGTCGTCGTCGATCGCAACGCAGATGCTGGGCAGGAAGGTGAAATCCGAGCGGTTCCGCCCGGAGCGGGTTAGCCCTGTCTCGAATGCCGGGATGATCTTCTCCTCGATCCACCTGGTCGAGCAGAGCGGGTGTCCGATCAGGCCGTCGGCTACGTCTCCGGCCATCCTCGACATCCCCTCCTGCACGGCGGCGGTAAAGATCGGAATCTCCTCCCGGACGGGCGGTGTGCCCCGGGTCCAGCCGCGAATATCGATGTCGTGGTACTCGCCCTCGTAGCGCACCGGCTCGAAGGCGGCCGCTGCCCGGATGATCTCCCGCACGGCCTCGATCGTCTCCTTCATGTGGGGGGCCGGCCGGCCGTAGTCGACGCCGTGCCAGGTTTCGATGAGGCGCTTCACCCCCGGCCCAAGGCCGAGAGTGAACCTGCCTCCGGTTATCTCGTCGATGTCCATCGCACTCATCGCGATCGACATCGGGCTGCGGACGAACCCCCAGGCGATGCCAGTGCCGAGGCTCACCTCGGAGGTCTGGGTCCCCAGCCAAGTCGCCTGGGTGAAGGCGTTTCGAAACAGCTCGATCACCCAGACCCGGGAGATCCCGGCGCCTTCGGCCCTCCGGGCCAGCTCGGCCATCTCGGCCGGGCTGTCACCGGTCACCCCCAGGGAGACCTTGCCCATCGCCCCCATCGACCCGGAGGCCATGATCGATCAGTCGGTCAGCTGGATCAGGGTTCCGGTCCCCAGGCCACCGCCGCAGCACATCGTGACCAGGCCGGTCTCGGAGTCGGATCGCTCCATCTCGTGGAGCAGGGTGGTGATCAACCTCGCACCGGTCGATCCGAGCGGGTGGCCGATCGAGATCGCCCCGCCGTTTACGTTCACCCGTTCCATGTCTGGCTGGAGTTCGCGGTTCCATGCCGCCACAACCGAGGCGAATGCCTCGTTGATCTCGATCAGGTCGATGTCATCGATCGTCATCGAGTTCCGCTCGAGCAGCTTCTGGGTCGCCGGGATCGGGCCGGTCAGCATCATCACCGGATCGACCCCGACCGTAGTCTGGTCGACGATCCTGGCCCGGGGCTTCAGTCCGAGCTCGTCGGCCTTCTCACGGGTCATCAGCAGCACTGCCGCCGCCCCGTCTGAAATCTGGGAGGAGTTGCCGGCGGTCACCTTGCCGTCTTCCTTGAAGGCGGGCTTTAGCTCCGAAAGTGCCTCCATGCTCGTCTCGGGGCGAATTCCCTGGTCGGTCGAGTAGGTGTCCCCGTTGACTGCCACCGGGGCGATCTCCCGCTCGAAGCGGCCTTCCTCGGTGGCTCTATGAGCATTCGCGTGGGATCGAACCGCGAGCTCGTCGAGCTCGGACCGCGGGATCTCCCACTCGTCGGCGATCATCTCGGCCGAGATCCCCTGGGGGACCAGGTTGTACTTCTCCATCAGGGCCGGGGAGTAGCCCATGCCGTACTCCTCCATCACCTTGAAGGCGTCCCCGAAGCCGATGTGTCCCATGTGCTCGACGCCACCGCCGATCATCACGTCGTGTACCCCAGAGGCGACCATCGCCGCAGCGAAGTTGACTGCCTGTTGCGCCGATCCGCACTGGCGGTCGATCGTCGTGGCCGGGGTCTCGATCGGGAAACCGGCCTCGAGCCAGGCATTACGGCCGATGTTGAGGCTCTGTTCCCCGAACTGCTGGACGCAGCCGGCGACCACGTCCTCGACCTCGGCCGGATCGATCCCGGCCCGGGAGATCAGCTCGGAGTAGGAGTGGGCGAGCAGGTTGGATGGATGGAGGTCCCGGTAGTAGCCCTTTTCCTTGTGGCCGCGACCGACCGGGGTCCGGACTGCCTCGACGATCACTACTTCCCGTCCACCGAAGTTGCTCATCTGCCAAACCTCTCTTCCCGGGCATCCCGGGTCGCTTGCCTTGTCGCGGATTGGATCGGGTCCGAAGGACCCTGCGCGACGCCAAGATAACCGATTGACTTGTCAGTCAGGCTCGGGATCACCCGCCCCCAGTCAGGACGGAGTCGGAAATCGAGGACCAGTCAGTGGAAGCAGCCCAACCGATGGAGAACCCCTATCCCCGCGTGGCCGTGATCGGCTCGGGCACGATCGCGACCGGGGTCGCCGCGGTTGCCTCGACAGTCGCCGAGCGGGTGGTACTGCTTGCCCGATCCGGAGATTCGGCCGAACGGGCGAGGCGGGGTATCGAGCAGGCGACCGGGCGACTCGGATCGAGGCCGGTGGTCGAGGTCGAGGTGGCCCTCGAGCGTGGAGCGATCGCCGGCTCCGGGCTGGTGGTAGAGGCGGTGACGGAAGACGAGGGGGTGAAGGCGGAGGTGCTCGGTCTGGCCTCCGAATCGGCGCCCGAGGCGGACCTGGCGACGACTACCTCATCGCTCTCGATAGCCGGAATCGCCGAGAGCCTCGGTGGATCGAGGCCGTTGATCGGAATCCATGTCTTCAATCCGGTGACCGGGATGGATCTGGTCGAACTCTGCATTCCGGAGGGAACGCCCGAGGATGTCGCCTCGAGGGCCCACCGGTGGTGCCTCGCGATCGGGAAGACTCCGGTTCGGGTTCCCGACACCCCTGGCTTCGTCGTCAACCGGCTGCTCTTTCCGTACCTGTTCGAGGCGGTGCGTCTGATGGAGCGGACGGGCCTGGCTCCGGAGGAGGTAGACACCTGTATGCGGCTCGGCCTGGGGTATCCGATGGGCCCTCTGGCCCTGCTCGACCTGATCGGCCTCGATGTTGCGGTAGCAATCGGCAGGGCTCTCGCGGCCGATTCCGGCAATCCGGAGCACGCCCCACCCGAGGCGATCACCGAGAAAGTCGACCGCGGAGACCTGGGCCGTAAGTCAGGTCGGGGCTTTTTCGTCTACCAGGCCTGAGTCCGGTCTACAGAAGCGCGTCGATCTTCGCGGCCAGCTCGAAGTCGGCCGCGGTCAGCCCTCCCTCGGAGTGGGTCGAGACCGTGACGACCACCTCGTTCCAGGAAATCGCCACGTCGGGATGGTGCGCGAGCTCCTCCGCGGGCGTGACCAGCCGGTCGACGAAACCGACCGACTCGACGAAATCGGTGAACTTGAAGGTCCTGGTAATCGCCCCCCCGTCCTGACGCCACGCGTCGCTGACCGTGCCGAGCGCTTCCTGGATCTCGTTCTCGTTCAAGAGTGCCATTGCCCCTCCTTGCCGAAGTTGACCTGAACCCTAGCCAGCCGACCATCACCGCCGCCGGCAGGTACGACCCACCGGCTAGCCCGATCACGACCCCCGGTGGCGGCGGCACAGACACGGCGATCGCACCGATGGCCGACGCCAGGGCGATCAAGGCAAAGGATCCGTACTCGACCACCGCCGGCGAGCTACCCAGGCGGCCCCTCTCTCCGGCGATTACCAACAGCCCACATAGGACTCCACCGGCCAATCCGCCCAGGTGCCCACCGATGCTGATGCCGGAGACGGTGAAGGTCAGGAGGAGGTTGATCCCCAGGATCACCCCGATCTCACGGGCGATGTGGTTGAGCCCCCGGCCCCTGGCGATCACGAAAGTCGCTCCGAAGATGCCGAAGACTGCCCCGGAAGCGCCAACAGTGTTGACCAGGCTGCCCGAAAGGAGGAGGGCGCCGAACGAGCCGGCGAGCATCGAGGCGAAGTAGATCGAGAGGAACCTCGGGGTTCCGATCGAAGGCTCGAGGATCCTTCCCAGGAAGAAGAGGGCGATCATGTTGAAGGCGAGGTGGAAGATCGAAACGTGGAGGAACCCGCTGGTGATCAGCCGGTACCACTGCCCATCGGCGACGAAGATCCCCCTCAGGCCGAAGTCGTTTATCGCCGAGCTGGACCCTGGCGATAATCCGCCGGTGCCGGTGGCGATCTCGAAGAGGTAGGCGAGAACGCAGAGAGCGATCAGCACCTTGGTGGCCGGATAACCGCCGGCAGCGGCGACGGTCGGTCCCGTAACGACCCTGGTCTTCTCCTGGGAGCACTCGGGGCACCTCATCCCGACCGGAGTTGGGGTCATGCAGTCCGGGCAGATCGGGCGTCCGCAGCTCGAGCAGGAGACTCCGGTCTCGACTCCCGGGTGGCGGTAGCACTCAGCCATCTGGAACAAGGGTACGGAACGCCTTCCCTCTCCCGGGTGCCGGTGACGCAACAATGGTGTCGTGGATCGAACCTCCTTCACCCGCCTCCACGCCTCGCTCGCCGGCCTGGTCCTCTCCCTGCTGGGGCTGATCGGTTTCGCGGTGGGGTCGGAATTTGCCGAACCGAGCCTGACCGAGGACCTGCTCGGCTTCTACCCGGTGAACGGCTGGGCCAACACGCTCCACCTGGTGACCGGTCTAGCCGCCTTGCTGCTGGCGAAGGCGAGGCCCGGGGTCTGGGCCCTGGTCGGGGGCCTGCTCTACACCGGTCTGGGCATCTGGGGGGTGCTCGCCCCCGATGGTCAGCTGTTGGCCGGTCTCCTGCCGGCAAGTCGGTCGGTCAACCTGCTCAACCTCGTCGTCGGCCTGACCGGCCTCTTCGCTCTCGCAGCTGGACGGCTGCAGAAAGCTCAGGGATCCGGAGTCGGTCGGCGACGCAGAGTCCGCAGGGCCCGACGGCGCCGGCGCAGGGTTTCCCGTACGAGGGCCCGAACCGGGGCCTCGACGGTCAGGCGTTCAGCTGACGGGCCGGACCGATCCGCCTGACGGCGGCGACCCACTCGTCGGCCCCGAGGGTCCCATCGGTCACCGCCGCGAGCCCCGCGATCGCCTGGTTGGGGCAGCCCGCCGCTTCAAGGGTCCGGGCGATCGTCCCGATCGACTCGAGTGCCTCGGACGCCTGGCCGATCGAACTCCTGATCTCGGTAACCGACCTGCCGGTCCCGAGGAGTTCTCCGGCCCTCCGGTTCCTGCTGCCCGGGGCCATCACGGTCGCCAGCAGGTCCCCCACCCCGGCGAGTCCGTTGAAGGTTTCAAGGCGCGCACCCTTGAGCTCAGCGAACCCGACGCACTCCTTCCAGACCTCCGCTGCGGCGATCCCTGCCGAGTTGAGCCCGTAGGACTCGGCTGTCGCGGCCGCGAGCACGGCCACGTTCTTCGCCACCCCGGCCATCTCGATACCGACCATGTCGTCCGAGCGTTCACAGATCAGACCGGCCCGGTCGAAGACATCGCCGAGCTGCATCCGGAAGTCACCGTCCCGGGTACCGAGGACGAGAGCGGCCGAGCCGGAAGCAGCCTCCCGGGCGTGGGCCGGACCGCCGAGGCAGGCGATGCCACGAACGTTGACCCGGTCCCGCACATAGTCCGAGGGGATCTCGCCATCCGGGGCGATCAGCCCTTTGGCAAGCAGGAGGATCGCAGCGCGGTCTCCGGTCCTGCCCCGGATCGAGTCGACGACCTCGGGATAGGCCCCGGACGGGACGGCAAGACAGACGAGGTCGACCCCGCCGAGCTCGATATCGGCCTGAGGGCGTACATCGATCCCGTCGGGCAGGGTCACGCCCGGCAGGTAGCGCTCGTTTTCCCGAGAGGCGGCGATCAGGTCGGCCTGGGCTCCAGTCCTGCAGCCCAGCTGAACCTCGAGTCCACCCCGGGCGAGAAGCACAGCGACGCTAGTCCCCCAGCTACCGGCCCCGATAACGGCTGCTCGCCGCATCGGGGGGAGTCCCCCGATGTCCTCCCACTGGAGCTCGACGTTCGGCCAGACCCGGGCGACGACCGCACTCGCCTGGGCCGGGCTCGGGTCCTCGGCGTAAGGGAACTCCATCGGGACCCCCACCCGGATCTTCACCTTCTTCGGTCGGATCCTCCAGCCCCGGCGAACGTTCTCGGTACCCGAGACGGCGACCGGGAGGACCGGGGCTCCGGTCCTCATCGCCAGCCGTCCCACACCACGCTTCGGCCTGCCGAGCGATCCCCTCCTGATCCGCGTCCCCTCGGGAAAGATGCAGATCGTCCCACCCCTCTCGATCACCAGCTCGGCGGTCCGGATCGCGTCCTCGTCCGACTCCCCCCTCCTGATCGGGAAGGCGCCGATCCGACTCAGGACGAACCCCTGCCACCGTTTTTCGAACAGTTCGACCTTCGCGACGTAGTTCATCGGTTTGCTCCAGGGCAGGCAGGCACCGATCACGAATGGATCCAGAAAGCTCCGATGATTGGCGGCGACGATCGTTCCGCCCTTGATCCGGGCATTCTTCCGGCCCTGTCGGGAGAGCCGGAAGTAGACGAGGAAGAAGGGCTCGAAGAAGACCCGAACCACCAGGTAAAGGGCCCGGTTTACGCCGTGGCGGCGGGTGTACTCGTGGTAGGTGGCTAGCCGTTCGTCGGTCACGGGAAGTGGGGGGACCTTCGCAGGCGGGGGCCGAAATGATCGGCCGGGCCGATGGCGGTGCACCGGTTTATGCCATAACCTTCCGCCGTCAACGTCGCGGACCGGAGGTAGACCGTCGAAATGAAGTCCCGCATCGCTTTCCTTGTCGTGCCCGTACTGGCCGTCGCATTCGTCACCGGATGCGCGAGCGATTCATCGAATTCGAATGGTTCGGGTTCGGGCGAGACCGCCTCGCTCGAGGATTGCCAGAAAGGGAAGATCACCACCTACAAGGATGGCGTGATGACGGTGGGAACGGACAGCCCGGCATATCCGCCCTACTTCGAGGACAACGATCCCTCCAACGGCAAGGGGTTCGAGAGCGCCGTGGCCTACGCGATAGCCGATCGACTCGGCTTCAGTCGCTCCGAGGTGGAGTGGACCGTGGTCCCGTTCAACGCCTCCTACGCGCCGGGTCCGAAGAAGTTCGACTTCGACGTCAACCAGATCTCGATCACTCCGGCCCGCGAGAAGGCAGTCTCCTTCTCAATTCCCTACTACACCGCCAACCAGGCCGTCCTGGTTACCAAGGACTCCGACATCGGCCAGGTTTCGGGGCTGGATGAGCTCCAGGACCTGACCATCGGGGTCCAGGTCGG
Organism: Solirubrobacterales bacterium; assembly: GCA_049425265.1. Lineage (GTDB taxonomy): Bacteria > Actinomycetota > Thermoleophilia > Solirubrobacterales > 70-9 > 67-14. The sequence goes on along the minus strand of JBMSXD010000065.1, from coordinate 1,558 downwards.
GACGACCAGCCTCGCCGCGGTCGAGGACGAGATCGACCCGAGCACGGCCCCCAAGGTCTACGACAACTCCAACGACGTCGTCTCGGCACTCAAGCAGGGGCAGGTGGACGCAGTGGTCGTCGACCTGCCGACCGCGATCTACCTGCGTGACGTCGAGGTCCCGAACTCGGAGGTCGCAGGGCAGTTCGAGGCTCCTGGGGGTGACGAGTGGGGCGCCCTGCTGGCCAAGGACTCCGACCTGACCAAGTGCGTAAATGCCGCGCTTTCGGCAATGAAGGACGACGGAACGCTCGAGGAGATCACCACCCGCTGGATGAGTGACGCCGCCAGCGCACCCGAGCTCAACTGAGGCCGGCACCATCCCCGCCCCAGGGGATGGTGGACGGCAGGCCGCCCGCGATCGGGCAAGGAAGGCGAAGACCCGGCGAGGCCAGGCGATCGCCTTCGCCTCGTCGGTCGTCGTACTCGGCGGCCTCGCCGTCGCCGTCTTCACATCGTCCGGCTGGCCCGAGGTCAAGAGTCAGTTCTTCTCGGTGGAGGCCTTCACCGACTCCTTCCCGGGGATCCTCAGCGCCTTCTGGATAGACGTCAAGGTCTTCCTGATCGTCGAGGTGGTCGTGCTCATCCTCGGCCTGTTCGTGGCGGTGGTCAGGACGAGCACGAACCCGGCCCTCTTTCCATTCAGGGTCCTCGGTGCCGTCTACTGCGATGTCTTTCGGGGCATCCCCGTCGTCCTGCTGATCTACCTGTTCGGCTTCGGAATCCCGGCCCTGGCCCTCCAGGGAGTCCCGTCCGATCCGCTCATCCTCGGCTCGATCGCCCTGGCCCTGGCCTACGGCTCCTACGTCGCCGAGGTATTCCGGGCGGGGATCCTTTCTATCCACCGGACCCAGTTCGAATCGGGCCTCGCGATCGGCCTGAACCGCCTCCAGACTCTCCGCCACGTCGTCCTTCCCCAGGCGATCAGGAGAGTGAGGCCCCCGCTGCTGAATGACTTCATCGCCCTCCAGAAAGACGTCGCCCTGCTGGCGGTGGTCGGGGTGATCGAGGCCTACCGCCAGGCCCAGATCGATGCCGCGGCGACCTTCAACTACACCCCCCTTGTGGCGGCAGCCCTGCTCTACCTCGCCGTAACCATCCCGATGGCGAGGCTGCTCGACTACATCTCCCGACCGGACGACCCCAACCGCGGGATGGCCAAGTGACGGACGGCCAGCCGGAAACCTCCAACGGCTCGGGGGTGATCGACGTGCTCTCGGTGACCAAGGCCTTCGGCGAGCTGGAGGTCCTCGAAGGGATCGACCTGACGGTCGGGGAGCACGAGGCAGTCGCACTGATCGGTGCGTCGGGCTCGGGAAAGTCGACCCTGCTCCGGTGCGTCGACCTGCTGGAGGAGGTCGATGGGGGTGACATCCTGCTCGACGGCGAGGTGATCACCGATCCTTCGGTCGATCCGGTAGCCGTCCGGAAGAAGCTCGGGTTCGTTTTCCAGGCGTTCAACCTCTTCCCCCACCTCGACGTACTCGAGAACATCACCCTCGGGGCCGTCCAGAGTGGC
>JBMSXD010000064.1:0-8790 GCA_049425265.1 Solirubrobacterales bacterium | reverse complement strand
GCGGGTGGTGCGACGGCGACCGAGATACGTGGCCCGAAAGAGGCGCAGCGGTCGAGGTCCTCCAGCCAGCGGGCCGACGGGCCCGTCCCCCCGGGGGGATCGATCACGACCGGCCCGACGGTTGCCCGAAGGCCGGGATCCTCGACCGCCCGGGCGACTTCCGGCTCGTGCCAGTACATGTCCCAGAAGTTCGAAACACCGTTTCGAGCCATCTCGAGACCGGCCAGACGGGCGCCCCAGTAGACGTCGTCAGGGGTCAGGTTCTGCTCGAGGGGCCAGATCGCTTCCTTGAGCCACCTCAGGAGGGGGAGGTCGTCGCCGCGCCCTCGAAAAAGGGTCATCGCTGCGTGTGTGTGCCCGTTGACCAGCGGCGGCGCGATCAACATCCCGGAGCCATCCAGCACCTGGGCCCCTTCCGGTGGGGCGACGTCCGGCCCGAACTCGGTTATCTGACCGTCCTCTGCGACGAGACCGACCGATTCCCCGGATGGCTCGGTAGCGCCCAGGACCGTGAGTGCGGACCTACTCACTGGGCCGCCTCGGCCCGCTTGCGCTGGTGGGACTGGCGAAGGAACTCGGCCGAGCCGAAGAACGGGGCGATGCAGCCGAGGAGCGCGATGGCCACCGCGAGCCTCAGATTGATCACCCCGAAGTGGACTGCCGCCACGGCGGTGAGAGACATGAGGATCCAGATGATCCCGTGGCTCAAGCCGAGGATGAAGGTCCAGGGCTGGGGTCCCCCCAGGACGAATGCCGAGACGAGCAGGCCCAGGTAGATCACCGAATGGGCCAGGCTGACCGCCTCCATCCTCCTGAACGTGACGACCCTCGTGAAGAGATGGCCGAACGCCGATTCAGCCGTCCGGCGACCTCCGCGAACGCTCTGCTCCGTACCTGGTGCCATCGCGCCTCAAGCCTTTCACGCCGAACCGCTCACCCGCCCGTCCGACCTGTGCGAGCAGACGCTCCGGTCGGTCGGAGCGCTCCCGGGAGGATCGCCGCTTTCCCGCTCGTCCGATCGGTCGGGGTGGTGGTCCGGTCGGGGGCGGGATCGTAGCCACTGCCCCCATTTCGACATCACCGGACGCAGCCGTGTGACCGGGTGGTGAAGATCTCCCCGACTACGGCTCAGTCCAAGGCAGAGGAAAGCCTTTGGAGCTCCTCCCGGATGGTCGAGAGCAGAGCCGGATCGACCTTTTCCGGATCGACGGCCTCCAGGTCGCCCTGCCAGAGGGTTACCCGCCTCGCAGCGTCGAATTCCCCCGGATCCCGGCCGCTCTCGAGCAGGCTCGTAAGGGTGAGGATGCTCTCGCGTCGGTCGTTCAGGTAGATCGCCTGCTCGATCCGTCCCGCCACTGCGATCCGTCGCCGGTGGTCCTCTCGGCGGGCCATTCCATCCTCGATCGATGGGTCCTGCCCCAGCGTCTCGACCATCTGCCGAACCTCCCGGCCGAACAGGCGCTCGATCTCCTCTGGGTCGGTCCCCGCCTTCTCGACCGTGTCATGTAGGTAGGCGACCGTCCGCGCCGTGTCCCCAAGGTCGACCGAGAGCTCGGCGACCGCGGCAGGGTGTTCGATGAAGTCCCTGCCGAATCTGTCGAGCTGGCCCCGGTGGGCCTTCCGTGCCAGGTCGAGGGCAGGATGCCCTTCTGCCCGGTTTCGGTCGACGGATTTACCTGACTCGAGCGTTTCCATCATCTCCACCTCACGGCTGGGTTCCGCCGCTTGCCCCCTCGTCGGCTACCCCGGCGTCGGGGGCGGTCGACCCCTCCGGAACGGTGCTGTCGGTTCCCTCGGTCGCGGGGGTCGCCGGCAGTGGTTCCTCGGTGGTCGTATCCGTCGTATCCGCCACCCCGGCCGCGGCCGCCTCGAGGTTCTCGATCCGGGTCTCGAGGGCGTCGATCCGGTCGGTCTCGGCGTTCTTGGTCAGCGAGATGTAGATCGCGGCCGCTCCGGCACCGATCGCGAGCGCGGTCAGCACCAGCACGACCACCGAGCGGCGCCGAAGCGATCGGTCGATCTCGGCCAGCCAGCCCCGGAGGCCGTCGAGGCGTCTGGTCACGTCCTGGGGGGCCGGCCGCGATGCGCCCTGGGCGACTCCCTTGTCGAGGCCTGAGGGGTCTGGCGAGGTGCCTGAAGCCATCGGGATGGGTCAATCTACCGGCCTCGGGGCGGTCCGGTCCATTAAGTTGCCGGACACCGTCCAAAGCCCCTCCGATACCAGGAGGGGAAAAGACCTAAACAAGGAGATCCACCGAATGCCCGAAGCAGTGATCGTCGACACCGTCCGGACCCCGATCGGCCGAGCCTTCAAGGGCTCGCTCTCCCAGCTCCGTCCGGATGACACCGGTGCTTTCGTGATCGACAAGCTGATGGAGCGAAACGAAGCCGTTTCGCCGGAGTCGGTCGAGGAGGTCTTCTGCGGGGTCGGGATGCCCCAGGGCAAGCAGGCCTACAACCTCGCCAGGATCCTCGTCCTGCTTTCCTCCCACCTGACGAGGGCGACCACCGGGGTGACGATCTCCCGGTACTGCGCCTCGAGCCTCGACGCGATTCGCCACGCCTCGAACGCGATCAAGAATGGCGAGGGCGACGTCTACATCGCCGCCGGGGTCGAGTTCGTAAGCCAGTTCAACGCGAGGACCGAGATCGCCGGCGCCCGCTCGGCCGGTGAGGAAGACCAGCACGAGGACCTGATCGGAAATGACGGCCAGCCGAACGCCTACATCGACATGGGCGTGACCGCGGTCAACGTGGCCGAGCGCCACGGAGTCAGCCGCGAGGACATGGACAAGTACGCCCAGCGTTCCCAGGAGCTCGCCGTCAAGAGCCAGGAGGATGGGTTCTTCGACCGGGAGATCGTCGCGGTCACCCTGCCCGATGGCACCGTGGTCGAGAAGGACGACGGACCGCGGGCCAGCTCCACGCTCGAGAAGCTCTCGGAGCTGCCCGAGGCATTCGGAGGCGGTGGAGTGACCGCCGGCAACTCCTGCCCGCTGAACGATGGCGCTGCCGCAGTCCTCCTGATGAGCGACACCAAGGCCAAGGAGCTGGGCATCACCCCGAGGGCCAAGGTGATCACCTCGGCGACGGCCGGTAATGAGCCCGAGTACATGGGTGTCGCCCCGATCCTCGCCGTGCAGAAGCTGCTCGACCGGGCCGGGATGACGATCGACGACATCGACGTGGTCGAGCTGAACGAGGCCTTCGCCGCTCAGGTGATCCCGATCTCCGAGGAGGTCGGGATTCCGATGGAGAAGCTGAACACCCACGGCGGGGCGATCGCCCTCGGCCACCCCTTCGGCATGACCGGGGCCCGGATCATGGGCACCCTTCTGAACGTGATGGAGACCGACGACCACCAGTTCGGGATCGAGACGATGTGCGTCGCCGGCGGCCAGGGTGAGGCGATGCTGGTCGAGCGAACCGCCTGATCGCGCCCCGGACTTAACGCTCGAGTGGGGGGGTCTCGTCCTCGGAGGGAGACTCCCACTCCTGGAAGAGCGGCAGCCGCCACAGCAGGCTGGCGATGACCAGTCCTAGGGCTGCGGCCAGCAGGGCGATGAACCATTCGACCGCGGTCAGGAAGGTCATCTCGAACGTCTGGCGGAGCGGTTCGACAGCGAGGATCCCTGCGAAGAGCGCACCGAGTCCGGCAACCATCGCGAGCATGTAGCCCTGGATCGAGATGTGCTCCCGGCCGGGACCACGCTCGAGCAGGAGGATGAACGAGAGCCCGAGCACGACGAGTGTCGTCGTTGCGGCAGTCCTGCCTTCCTCGAGGGTTCCGGAAGCGTCGACCACGAGGAAGGAGAAGATCGTCGCCAGGGCGGTTGCTACCCCGGCCGGGATAGCAAAGGCGCCGAGCGCCCGCAAGAGATGGCCTCGGTAGAGCGGCCCGTCACTCGGTGCGAGCGCGAGGACGAAGGAGGGGATGCCGATCGTCAGCAGAGCGGCCAGGGTCAGCTGGCGTGGGAGGAAGGGGAAGTCGAACCCGGGCACCGCGACCAGCAGGATCAACGCCGCCGCGTAGACCGTCTTGGTCAGGTAGAGCCGGCCCAGCCGGTGGATGTTCCGGGCGATCCGTCGTCCGGCCGAGATCGCCTCCGGCAGTCGGGCGAAATCGTCCTTGAGCAGCACGACGTCGGCAACGCTCTTGGACACCTGGGCCCCCGAGCCCATTCCGACTGCCATCCGGGCCGCCTTGAGGGCCGGAACGTCATTCACGCCATCACCGATCATCGCGGTGTACCTGCCGCTCTCGGCCAGGGCCGTGACCAGCTGCTTCTTCTGCTCGGGCCGGATCCGGGCGAAGACGGTGTTCTCCGCCACGACCGAGGCCAGCCGTTCCGGGTCGTCAGGCAGCTGGTCGCCGGTGATCGTGCCGGTCACTTCGAGTCCGACCTGGCGGGCGACGGCATCGACCGTCTCGGGCGCGTCGCCTGAGATCAGCTTCAGGGAGACGTCTTCATGCCTCATCAACTCGAGCGTCTCGGTAACGCCCTCCCTGAGGTTCTCCTCGAACACGACCAGGGCGACCGGGGATAGCCCGGGAGGGGGCCCTGCGGTGCCGTCCGCGGGGAGTGGACCCGAGCTGCGGCAGAAGGCGACGACCCGGTTCCCGGTCGATGACTCCCTGATCAGGGTCGACTCCAGGCCGGGTCCGAGCTCCAGCCCGTCGCCTCCGGTCAGGACGTCGGGGGCACCGAGCACCAGCACTTCCGGCCCGTCGGGGCCATCGAGTGCCATTCCGCTCCACTTCCATTCGGAGGAGAAGGGGACCTCGGCAGTAACCGGGGCTGCCGACCCCGGGAAGGATCTGCCGATCGCCTCGAGGGTCCTGTTCTGCTCGCCGGCCGAGGCAGCGAAGCGGGCGAGCATCTCCTCGGCCCTCTCTTCCTCGCCCTCGGCCGGAACGACCGCGGCGACCGAGAGGGTTCCGTCGGTCAGCGTCCCCGTCTTGTCGAGGCAGATCGTGTCGACGGAGGAGAGCGACTCGGTCGCGCTCATCTGCTGGACGAGAAGGCCCCTTCGGGCGAGCCGGACCGCGGCCAGGGCGAAGGTCACGCTCATCAGCAGGACCAGACCCTCCGGGATCAGGGTGATCAGGCCGGCCGTCGCCGTCTGGGCCGCCTCGACCAGGTTGGTGTTCCTGATGATCAGCGACCCGATCAGGAGTGCAGCCAGCGGGAAGAGGGCATAGGTACAGGCGACGATCACCCGGTTGACCTCCCGCTGGAGCGGTGCCGGAGGGTGGCGGAAGGTCCGGGCCTCGCCGGTCAGGCGACCGGCGTAGCTCTCCTCACGAACCGCGGTCACCTCGCAGAAGCCCGAGCCGGAAACCACGAATGCCCCGGAAAGCAGCTGGTCCCCCTCATCCTTTGCAACGCCTTCGGATTCGCCGGTGAGCAGGGATTCATCGAGGGTCAGGCCTCGGCTCGACACGGTGACCCCGTCGGCGACCAGCTGATCGCCAGGGACCACCCTGACCAAGTCACCGGGCACGACCTGGCCCGCCCTCAACTCGACCGTCTCGCCGTCGCGGATCACCTGGGCCCTGGGTGCGACGAGTACGGCGAGCCGATCGAGTACCGCCTTTGCCTTCAGTTCCTGGCGTATCCCGATCCAGGTGTTGACGATCGCGATCAGGCCGAAGATCGCGTCGGCCCATAGTCCGAGGGAGAGGATCAGGATGAAGAAGCCGCCGATGATCGCGTTGAACAGGGTGAAGACGTTCGCCGCGACGATGCTGGCGGTCGATCGCGAGGCGGGGAGCTTCTCGGAGCCGAGCGCCCGCAGCCGGTCGGCCGCCTCCCGGGAGGAGAGGCCCGCGCCCGGGAGCGTCCCTGCGATCGCTTCGTTCACGCCCCGATTCTTATCGCGCCGGCGGCGGGACGGCGACCGATGAGACCGGGATATAGTGCTTCGCCATGGCGCTGAAGCTCGGCCTCTACCTCGGTTACTGGGGGATCGGACCGGAGGGCGAAGAGGCCCTCGACCTGGTCCACTCCGCGGAGAACGTTGGATTCGAGTCGGTCTGGGTGGCCGAGTCCTACGGCTCGGACGTGGTCAGCGTCCTGGCCTGGCTTGCCGGCCAGACCGAGAAGATCAACCTGGGCGGGGCGATCATGCAGGTGCCGGCGAGGCCCCCTGCGGCGGCCGCGATGGCCGGGGCGACGATCGACAAGCTCTCCGGGGGAAGGTTTCTCTTCGGTTTCGGTCCTTCCGGTCCGCAGGTTTCCGAGGGCTGGTACGGCGTTCCGTATTCGAAGCCCTGGGGCAGGACCCGGGAGTACGTCGAGGTGGTCAGGGAGATCATCGCCAGGGAGGGCCCGCTCGACCACCAGGGCGAGCACTACAAACTGCCGCTGCCCGACAGCCAGGGGAAGCCCCTGAAGCTGAACTTCCATCCCGAGCGAAACTACATCCCGGTATTCCTCGGGGCGATCGGCAGGAAGTCGGTCGAGATCTCGGCTGAGATAGCCGACGGCTGGATCCCGATCTTCTTCAGCCCGGAGAAGTTCGAGGAGGCGTGGGGAGAGCACATCGAGGCGGGCCTGAAGGCGGGCAACCGCAGCCGGGACGATTTCGAGGTTTCCCCGTCGGTCCAAGTGGCGATCGATGGCGACCTGGAGGCGGCGAGGAACATGGTCAGGATGGGACTCGTCCTCTACTTCGGCGGGATGGGCAGTCGCAAGACCAACTTCTACGTCGACCTGGCCCACCGGTTCGGGTTCGGGGAGGTGGCAGACGAGGTCCAGGAGCTCTTCCAGGCTGGTGACAAGGAAAAGGCCTTCCAGGCCGTTCCGGATGAAGTCGTGAACGCGGTCTCCCTGATCGGTTCCGAGGACGAGGTAGCCGAGCGCCTCAAGGCCTTTACCGCCAAGGGGGTCGACCGGCTTATCGCCACCCCGATAGACGTAGACCACGCGGCACGGACCCACACGGTCGAGAGGCTTGCAGCCATTGCCGGCTGACCCCGCGGGCCCGCGGGTCCTGGAGGAGAGGGATTCCCGGTGAAGATCGGCGTGGCCAAGGAGGCGGCCGATCACGAACGCCGGGTCGCCCTCGTTCCGGATTCGGTCCGTTCCCTGACCGCTCGCGAAGGAGTCGAAGTCCTGATCGAATCGGGAGCCGGTGATGCCGCCGGGTTCCCCGACAGTGCCTACACCGATGCCGGTGCCACGGTCACCTCGCGTGACCAGGTGGCCGGGGCGGACGTCCTGCTCGCGGTCGCCGAACCTACGGGCGGGGAAATAGATGGGATGAAGCCCGGCCAGGTCCTGATCGCCCACCTCGATCCATGGACCAGCGCCGAGACGAACAACGCCCTTGCGGGCGCCGGGGTGACCGCCTTCGCGATGGAGGCGATTCCTCGTACGACCCGAGCCCAGGCAATGGATTCCCTCTCGTCACAGGCTGCTGCCGCCGGCTACGCAGCGACCTTGCTGGCGGCCAAGGAGTCGGGACGGTTCTGGGGGATGTTGACCACGGCAGCGGGGACGATCCGGCCGGCCAAGGTCCTGGTCCTGGGAGCAGGCGTGGCTGGGCTCCAGGCGGTTGCGACGGCCAAGCGCCTCGGAGCGATCGTCACGGGGTTCGACATCCGCCGGGCCGCCTGGGAGCAGATCGCCTCGCTCGGGGGTCGCCCCCTCGAGCTCGACTTCATCCCGGACGCCGACGGCGAGGGCGGCTACGCGCGGCCCCTGACCGACGAGGAGAACGAGCAGGTCAGACAAGCGATCGGGGAGAACGCAGCCGACCAGGACGTCGTCATCACCACTGCAGCTATCCCCGGCAGGCCGGCCCCGTTGCTGATCACGGCCAAGGCGGTCGAGGGCATGGCTCCGGGGTCGGTGATCGTCGACCTGGCCGCCGAGACGGGCGGGAACTGCGAGGTGACCGAACCGGGCGAAACCGTCGTGGTGGACGGGGTCAAGGTGATCGGCCCGCTCAACCTGCCGGCCGAGCTACCGGGCCATGCATCCCAGCTCTACTCGAAGAACCTGGAGAACCTGCTCGAGCTGATGGTCGGGGAAGGCGGAGCGCTCGGGATCGACCTGGGTGACGACATCCTCGATGCCGCCTGCATCGTCAAGGACGGAGAGATTCGAGGCGAAAGGACGGCCCGCTGATGGACCTGGTCACCGAGATTACGATCCTCGTCCTCGCCGCTTTCGTCGGGTTCGAAGTGATCTCCAAGGTCCCGACGACCCTTCACACCCCGCTGATGTCCCAGACCAACGCGATCCACGGGATCGTCGTCCTCGGAGGGCTGATCGTCGTCGGGTTCGCCGATGCCCCGCTCGACTACATAATCGGGTTCATCGCGATCGTCTTCGGGACGATCAACATCGTCGGTGGGTTCATGGTGACCGACCGGATGCTCGAGATGTTCGGCGGGAGGAAGCCGAAGCCGAAGCAGGACGACACCCCGGACGGGGAGGAGTCGAAATGAGCGCTCCGGCCCTCGCCGCCCTGGCACCGGACTCGGCCCCGGTCGGACTGCTCTACATCCTGAGCTTCTCCCTGTTCATCTACGGGATCAGGCTGGGGACCCACCCGACCACGGCCCGGCGGGGCAACGGGATTGCTGCGGTCGGGATGGCGATCGCGGTCGCGACGACCCTGGCCCTCCAGGGGATCGGAAACTGGGGGATCATCATCGGCGGACTCGTGGTCGGCACGGTGATCGGCGTCGTCGCCTCACGCCGGGTCCAGATGACCGAGATGCCCCAGATGGTCGCCCTCTACAACGGCCTCGGCGGAGGGGCAATCGCCCTGATCGCC
>JBMSXD010000063.1:0-8870 GCA_049425265.1 Solirubrobacterales bacterium | reverse complement strand
GCCGACGGCGGAGGGCATTCGCCCGAGGAGCGCCGATACCTCGGAGCCTGCCTGGACGAACCGGAAGATGTTGTCGATGAACAGGAGCACGTCCTGGCCTCCCGACTCACGGAAGTACTCGGCCATCGTCAAGCCCGAGAGGGCGACCCTGAGCCTCGCTCCGGGCGGTTCGTTCATCTGGCCGAAGACCATCATCGTCTTGTCGATGACCCCGGACTCGGTCATCTCCAGGTAGAGGTCGGTCCCCTCCCTGGTCCGCTCACCGACTCCGCAGAAGGCCGAGAGGCCGCCGTGCTCGCGGGCGATGTTGTGGATCAGTTCCTGGATCAGGACGGTCTTGCCGACGCCGGCACCGCCGAACAGACCGATCTTCCCGCCTTTGGAATAGGGCGCCAGGAGGTCGACGACCTTGATCCCGGTCTCGAGGATCTCCTGGGTCGGAGTGAGCTCGGTCGCCTCAGGTGACGGCAGGTGGATCGGCCAGCGCTCGACGTCGTCGGGCAGGGGGGCACCGCCGTCGATCGGCTCGCCGAGCAGGTTGAAGATCCGACCCAGCGTCTGCTCGCCGACCGGGACCGTGATCGGGCCGCCGGTGTCGACCACCCGATCGCCACGCTGGAGGCCGTCGGTCGCGTCCATCGCGACGGTGCGGACGCGGTCGTCGCCCAGGTGCTGTTGGACCTCGCAGACCAGGGTCCGTCCCTCCCTGGCGTCGGTCTCGTCGACCTGGATCTCGACGGCGGAGTAGATCTCGGGCAGGTGGTCGGGGAAAATAGCGTCGACCACGACGCCGGTGATCTCCTCGATGCTTCCGATGTTCTTTCCGTTGGTCTCTGACATTTCTCCGGTCTCTTCGGTTGGCTTGGTTGGGATCGGGTCGCGGTTCAGCCGAGCGCCTCGGCGCCTCCGACGACCTCGAGGATCTCCTGGGTTATCTCGGCCTGTCTCACCCTGTTCATCTCCAGGGTGAGGTCGTCGATCATCGTCTCTGCATTCTCGGCCGCGCTGCGCATCGCAGTCATCCGGGCCCCGAGCTCGGAGGCGGCCGACTCGAGCAGGGTCCGGTAGATGGAAGTGTTCAGGTAGTCAGGGATCAGCGCGGCCAACAGTTCCTCGGGGTCCGGCTCGTAGTCCCAGGAGGCCCTCGCATGCGCCGCAGCCACCTCACCCTCGGGCTCGGCAGCGGCTTCGTCCTCGGCCCCCTCGCCGACCACGGCGGCCTGCTGGACGGGGAGCAGCGTCTGACGATGGACGTACTGGGTTAGCGGTGAGACGTACCGGTTGTAGACGATCTCGACCCGATCGACCTCGCCATCTACGTAGGCCGATCCGAGCGTGTCCCCGATAGAACGGGCATCGGTGAAGCCGGGCCGATCGGTGAAGCCGGTCCAGGACCGGAGGAGGTTCTGCTTGCGGAAGGTCAGGGCCCCGTCTCCCCTCCGCCCGACCGCGTAGAAGACGACCTCCTTGCCCTCTTCGACCAGGGAATCACGAAGGTGGAGCCCCTCCCTGAGGATGTTCGCGTTGAAGGCGCCGGCCAGTCCGCGATCTCCGGTCACCAGGAGGATCGCCACCGTCCCTACCTCCTCACGCTCCTCGAGGATCGCCACCTTCGGCAGGTAGCCGGCCTCGGCTGCTGCCCTCCGGGTCATTCTCCGCATCGACTGGGCGTAGGGCCGTAGATGGGATATCCGTTCCTCCGCCCGGCGAAGTCTCGCCGCAGCGACCATCTCCATGGCACGGGTGATCTGGCGGATGTTCTTCACGCTCGAGATCTGGTTCTTGACTTCCTTGCGGTTTGCCATGGGGTCTTACGTTCGGGTGCCTTCCGGGTCAGGCGTTGGCCGGTTCGGCCTCCTGCTCGTCGGCGGCAGCCTCGGAACCGGCCTCTTCAACCCGATCCGACTCTCCGGCGGCCAGCGGCTCGCCCTCTTCGTCGAAGTCCGGTCCGAAGTCGTCGACGAATTCGCCGATCGCCTTGCCGAGCTCCTCCTGGTCCTCGTCGGAGAGTTCCCCGGTCTCATTGATTCGGTCGAGCAGGTCAGCCTTTTCGGTCCTCAGCCTTGCCAGCAGGTCCTGGAGGAACTCCTGGACACGCTCGGTCCTGATGCGGTCGAGGTAGCCGCCCGTTCCCGAGTAGATCGAGGCGACCTGATCGGCGACCGAAAGGGCGTCCCGCTCGTTCTGCTTGAGCATCTCGACCAGGCGCTCACCTCGGGCAAGCGTCTTCTGAGTCTCGGCGTCCAGCTCGGATCCGAACTGGGCAAAGGCTTCGAGGTCCCGGTACTGGGAGAGTTCGCCCTTCAGCTTGCCGGCGACCTTCTTCATCGCCTTGGTCTGGGCATCACCCCCGACCCTGGAGACCGAGATGCCGACGTTGATCGCCGGCCGCACACCCGAGTTGAACAGGTCCGACTCGAGAAAGATCTGGCCATCGGTGATCGAGATGACGTTGGTCGGGATATAGGCCGAGACGTCGTTGGCCTGGGTCTCGATGATCGGCAGAGCGGTCAGCGATCCACCGCCGAGGTCGTCGCTCAGCTTGACCGCCCGCTCGAGCAGGCGTGAGTGGAGGTAGAAGACGTCGCCCGGGTAGGCCTCGCGACCGGGTGGGCGCCTTAACAGCAGCGACATCTGCCTGTAGGCATAGGCGTGCTTGGTCAAGTCGTCGTAGATGCAGAGCGCCGCGTCTCCCTTGTAGAGGAAGTACTCGGCCATCGCGGTACCGGCGTACGGTGCGATGAACTTGATCGGCGCGGCCTCGTCGGCGGGGGCGGCGACGATAATCGTGTTCTCCATCGCGCCGTTCGCCTCGAGCACCTCGCGCACCTGGACCACGGTCGACATCCGCTGGCCGATCGCCACGTAGACGGAAACCACCCCGGAGTCACGGTTGTTGATGATCGAGTCGATACCGACCGTCGTCTTGCCGGTCTGGCGGTCACCGATGATCAGCTCCCTCTGCCCACGGCCGATCGGGATCATCGCGTCGATCGCCTTGATCCCGGTCTGGAGGGGCTCACGGACTGGCTGGCGGCTGACCACGCCGGGTGCCTTGAACTCCGCCGGGCGGGTCTCGGTCACCGGAATATCGCCCTTGCCGTCGAGCGGGCGACCCAGCGGGTCGACCATCCGGCCGAGGAACTGGTCACCGACCGGAATCTCAAGCAGGCGGTTGGTCCGCTTGACGGTGTCGCCCTCGACGATCTTGTCCCAGTCGCCGAACAGCACTGCACCGACGTTGTCCTGCTCGAGGTTGAGCGCAAGCCCGGTCACCCCGTGCGGTAGCTCGAGCATCTCGAGTGCCATGCAGTTGTCGAGCCCATGGATCCGGGCGATTCCGTCGGCGACCGAGATCACGGTCCCGACCTCGGAGAGATCGGCGCTTCCGGGCTCGATCCCCTCGATTCGCTGTCGCAGGATGCTGGCGATCTCGTCTGGCTTTATCTGCATCTCTTCTCGAGTCCTCCTTAAGCCGCCCGAGCTATGCTCTGGCGGAGTTTCTCCAGGCTGTTCCTGATGCTCGCATCGAGCACCATGTTCCCGACCTGCAGGACGAGCCCGCCGACGATCGAATCGTCGACCCTGCTGGTCAGCTCTACCGACTTACCCGTCTGGCGCTCGACCTCGGCACCGACCTGCTCGGCGATCGCGGGATCGAGTTCGAATGCACTCGTGACGGTCACCTCGATCCGCTCGTTCTCCTGTTTCCAAAGCTCCTCGAACCGGCGCTCGATCCTGAATACGACCGGCATCCGGTGCTTCTCGATCAACATCTCGAGGAAGTTGAGCAAGTCCGGGTCGACGTCGCTCAGTGTCAGCTCGAGCCCTTCGAGCTTCTCCTTGGTCGAGAAGTAGGGGCTGAAGAAGAACAGCTCCAGATCGCGGTTCTCCCGAAGCGCCTCGACGAACTGGCCGAGCTGCTCCCGGACCGTGTCCAGCGTGCCCTTCTCGCGTACCACCGCGAAAAGCGATTCGGCATATACCCGGGCGATCGATTCCATCAGTTGTTGCGCGACTCCCCGGAGAGACTCGAGAAGTCGACTTCCCTGAGTGCCTCCTCGACCAGTTCTTTCTGGGTCGCCTCGTCGAGCGAGCGACGGGTCACCCGCTCGGTGGCGAGGACGGTCAGGTCGGCGACCTCCTTGCGGATCTGGTCGAGCGCCCTTCTCGTCTCGCCCTCGATGTCGCGCCGGGCCGCCTCGACCAGCTCCTCGCGCTTGGCCTGGCCTTCGCTCGCCGCCTCGGCCTTGGTCGTCTCGGCCGCCTTCCGTGCCCGGTCGAGTATCTCGTCGGCCTGCTCGCGGGCCTCGGGCAGGCGCTGGCGGTAGTCGGCCAGGAGCTTGTCGGCCTCTACCCTCTGGCGCTCGGCCGAGTCGAGGCTCTCCGAGATCAGGGCAGCCCGCTTGTCGAGGGCCTCCTCGATCTTCGGGTAGGCGAACTTCTTCAGCACCCAGAAGGTGACCCCGAACGCAATCAGCGTCCAGATCATCAGCCCCAGGCTCGGGGTTACGAGGAAGCTGCCGCCGCTGTCGGAGCCACCTTCGGCGGCCGCCAGGAGTGGCGTAAGCGCTTCGATTGCCTTTGGCACGACTGCCTCCAATGGCCTAGAGGAAGAAGGCGATCAGCGCGAAGATGAACGTGTAGAAGGCGACGGCCTCGGTGAGTGCGAAGCCGAGCCACCTGATCGACTGCAGCTCGCTCTTCAGCTCGGGCTGGCGGGCAACCGACTCGATCTCCTTGCCGAAGATGAAGCCGATGCCGATGCCGGCTCCGATCGAACCCAGTCCGGCGCCCACGCCCAGGGCTATCGCCTTTCCGGCGGCCGTGATGCCGTCATCGGTAATCGCTGCTATGGGCAGTGGATCCATGTTCTTGGGGCTCCTTTGTTAGTGGCTTTCGGCGGTTGCTCCGCCTATGTAGATGGCAGTCAGGATGGAGAAGATAAAGGCTTGCAGGGTGGCGACGATTACCACCTCGAAGATGAAGAAGGCGAAGGCGAGCGGGAAGGTGAGGATCCCGAGGGCTGCGATCCCGAGCAGCACGGCCAGCCCGCCACCCATGAAGAGCAGCAGGAGGTGCCCGGCGAGGATGTTGGCGAACAGTCGGACCGAGAGCGAGATCAGCCGGACGAACTGGGAGACGACCTCGATCACGAAGATCGCCCCCTTGCCGAACGGGTTCATGTCCTCGAGGCCGGCCGGTAGCCAGCTCTTGAGGTAGGGGATCGCCCCCTTGGCCCTGACGCCTTCGTAGTGGTACGAGATCCAGACGACCAGGGTCAACACGAGCGCGATCGAGATGTTCGCCGTCGCGGCATAGAGGGCGAACGATGGGATCGAGATGCCAAAGACGTCGATCGGGTGGGCCGTGTTGGTCGGCAGCGGCAGGTATCCGATGATGTTCGAGAAGAAGATGAAGAAGAAAAGGGTCGCCAGGAACGGAAACCACTTCTTCGCCAGGCGGTCGTCATCGATGTTCCCCTCGGTGATGTCGGTCTTGGTCACGTCGTAGGCCATCTCGAGGGCTGCCTGGACCCTGCCGGGCCGTTCCTTCATCTTCGAGGCGATCCAGAGGACGACGGCGATCGTCAGGGCCGTTGCCAGCAGCAGGTAGAAGACGGCCCGGTTGATCGACATGTCGATTCCGAAGACAGAGATCGGGATCCAGGGCTGGAGCAGGAACTCCTCCTGAGGCTGGAAGGTCTCGTTCTTGCTGCCGGCTTCCATTACGACGCCGCTGTCGAAGAGGACGCCGACCGTGACGATCGCTGCGATGAAGAAGCCGAAGACGATCAGGACCTTGCCCTTGACCCCTGAAGACTTGCCCTCCTCTTCCTCTACCTCGGTCACGGTTGCTGCTTCGGTAGCCATGTCCGCCTCAGGCGCTCCGGTCCGATTCGATCAGGTGGACCAGCCCCCGGGTGGCCAGGTTCACGGTGAAGAGGATTACCAGCAGGAGAGCCGCGTAGAGCCCCGTATCGCGGTCTATCACCCCGGCGATGAGGATCGCAATCGCGATCAGCCAGACCCGACCGAGCGAGGTTGCCGCGACGGTGCCGAGGGCGGTGTTCCGCTCTCCCTGGGCGAGCTTCTGCCTCGCCTTTGCGGCAGCGAAGCCGGAAATCAGCCTGGCGACGATCCAGAGGGTCGCGGCGACGAGCCATGCGACCGCCTCGCCGAGGGCGATGAAGACTGGCAGGGCTACCGCAAGGATGAGCAGGTCGACGTTGGCGACCAGGACGGTCAGGCGACCCCCGACCTTCCCGCTCTCCTCGGGCACGGAGTCTCTTGTGGCGAGGGCGGGCAAGAGCAGCGACTATAACTGAACGAAGGCCGCCCCGACCCCAGACGGGGCGCTGGTGGCAACCGGCACTAACGGCTTTATGGAGCCGAAAAAGGGACTAAGGCTCGGGGCCGTCTGGGGGAGCCTCGACGACCTCGGAATCGGACGGGGAACGGCGCTTGACGATCTCGAGCACGACCGCCAGATAGACCGAGGCGACTACGGCCAACAGGATCACCGCGGCCATGATCGCCGTCCAGACCGGGTCGAAGTTGCCGCGGTCGTCGGAGTAGGGGACGAACCTCAACGCGAGGGCCAGGAGGGCCAGAACCATCGTCCAGCCGTAGAGGTAGGCGAGGGTCCTCCGCTGGGAAAAACCGAGGTTGGCAAACCTGTGGTGGAAGTGCCATCGGTCGGCCTGGTAGATCGGCTGTCCGTACTTGATCCGTTTGGCAACGACGAAGGCGGTATCGAGAATCGGCACGGCGAGAATGACGAGGGGAAAGGCGAGGGCGACGACGGCGTTCGTCTTCAGCGCCCCCTGGATCGAGGCGATCGCCAGCAGGTAGCCGAGCAGGTTCGAACCGGAGTCCCCCATGAAGCTGGACGCCGGCGGAAAGCCATGGATCAGGAACCCCGCTGCGGCTCCGGCAGTCAGCGCGGCGAGGATGCCGGCGTCGATCCGGTCCAGGGAGAGCGCGATCACGGCGAGGGCCACTCCGGCGATCAGGCAGACGCCGGCCGCTAGGCCGTCTATCCCGTCGATCAGGTTGATGATGTTCATCACTGCGACGATCCCGATCACCGTCAGGGGGAAGGCGGTCCAGCCGAGCTCGACCCCTCCGACGAAGGGGAGGGTTACGACCTCGGGATAGACGTTGGCAAAGGCGACCGGGATCGTGGCCGCAAGGACCTGACCGGTGAACTTGGCGAGTGCCGAGAGGTCGAAGATGTCATCGAGCGCCCCGACCAGCGCTACAGCGACCGCCCCGAGCAGGATCACCGCCCATGCCTCCTGGGTAGGCAGCCAGATCCAGCCGGCGACTTCCACCCCGAGCAGGATCGCCAGGCCGGAGATCCTCGGGGTCGCCTCCGCGTGGAGGCTCCGGGGTCCGGGTTCGTCGATCGCCCCGACCCGCCTGGCGAACCATTCGGCCACTGGAACCGTGGCCCAGGCGACCAGGGCGGCCGTCAGGAGGGCGTAAAGGGCATCCTCGGTAGACGCCATCGGGTGAAGGTTCGCAGGGAGGGCCGACAGACCCCCGCGGTCACTCCGGGCCGGTGGCCCCTAGGATCGCCTCGAGCAGCAGGTCGGGGTCCCGGCGGTGCCGGGGTCCGACCTCCCCGCTCCTCTTTACGAGCTCGATCTCCGAAGGGTCGCCCAGGACCCGGAGCCTCCCCGACCGAATCAGTTCTTCGTCGACTCCACCCATCCGTCCGGCGAAGGTGGAGTAGACGGGGACCCCCAGGGCGACGGCCTCGCGATTCATCGTGCCGCCAGCGCTTATCACCACGTCACTGCCGGCGATCAGGCTCTGGCCATCTACCGGTCGGTCAGGGATGACGATCCCCGAATCGCCCCGGGCGGCGATCGTCCGCGCCTGTTGCTCGTCCCTCGGGATGACGACCGTGGTGATCCCGGCTTCCCGGGCCAGGCGGTCGAGTACCCGCTCGTGGAGGGGGCTCTCCTCGTGGTAGGAGGAGGTCTCGGAAGGGGGCCTGAAGACGACCACGATCCCGGAGCGGTCGATACCGAGGTCCTCGAACACCGCTGGGTCGAAGTCGAAGTCGGCCAGGTAATAGTCCTCCTTGAGGCCCGGATAGGTGACCAGCTTCCCGGGACCGACCCCGACCTTCGCCATCCGCTCGACCGGGATCGTCTCGGGAACGATCAC
Source organism: Solirubrobacterales bacterium (assembly GCA_049425265.1). Taxonomy (GTDB): domain Bacteria; phylum Actinomycetota; class Thermoleophilia; order Solirubrobacterales; family 70-9; genus 67-14. The sequence continues at coordinate 690 of JBMSXD010000063.1, read as the reverse complement.
CCTGCTGGCGGCCCGGAAGGCGACCTGGCGCTGCAACCCGGCGAACTCGTAGTCCTGCATCTGGACCGAGGGGATCCGGAGGATCGCGGAGATCGAGGCCAACTCGACCGACCCGTGGCCGACCGCGATGTCGGGTCCAAAGGACCGGACCGGGCCGATCAGGGCTGCCGAGCGACCGAGGCTCGACCGGATCCTCCCAGGAGGCGAGCTTCCGCCGTGGCTGCCGATCACCAGGTGCTCGATCCCCATCATCTCGAGGAGGCCAACGGTCTGACCGTACTCGCGAGCCGTAACGAGCACCTCGTCCCCGCGACCGGAGAACCGTTCGATCAACGGCCTCAGGACGACCGGATGGGGGGCAGCGGTGCAGTCGAACCAGACCTTCAAGAGACTCTGCGGGCGGTCCGTGCGGGACCGGGGTCGATCAATCCAGGCCCGGGTAGAGCGGGAAGGCGTCGGTCAGTGCCCGGCTGCGTCCGGCGAGCTCCTCGCGACCGTCTTCGAACTCATCCGAGAGCGCCCCGGCGATGATCGAGCCGATCTCGGTCATCTCGTCCGGACCCATGCCCCTGGTGGTCAGGGCCGGGGTCCCGATCCGGAGTCCCGACGGGTTGAGCGGGGGACGCGGGTCGAAGGGGATCGTGTTCCGGTTGACCGTTATCCCGACCTGGTCGAGCCGGTCCTCTGCAG
>JBMSXD010000062.1:0-9348 GCA_049425265.1 Solirubrobacterales bacterium | reverse complement strand
GTCGGGGGGGCGGGCGCGACGGCGAGGACCGCGGCGTAACCGGGCTGGCCGATCTCGACCGCCCGGAAGTCGATGAACTGGGACCAGCCGAGGAGGACCGCGGAGCCGATCGCGACCAGTAGTACTGCACGGGCCGGGGTGAGCACCCGATCGGCCGCTGCCACCGCGTGGGACACCCCCCTGCCGGTGGCGGAAAGGGCCCGGCCGACGATGGCCAGGAGCCACTCGAGGGCCCGACCGACCTGTTGGAGCACCGCACCGAGGGATCGCCAGACAGGGGAGAGCGCGTCGAGTCCGGCGAGCAGGAGCCCCCCGAGGAACCGGAATGCCCCGGCTAGCTCCCGTCCGGTGGCCCTGACTCCGGTGATCAGGGGGTTGGCAGTTCGCCGGCGCTCCGTGCTGCCGGATCGGCGCTTCCTTCGCCGGGCCTCCCTTGCCTCCCGACGTTGGCGCTCTGTGAGGACCGGCCGGCGGGTGGGCTTCGACCCGGATCGGTCGCCACTCGCTCCGCCTGACCTCTCTCGATCGCCGTCCACCATCGGCTTCGAACCCTATTCGGAGCATCCCCAACCAGGGCCCACCCCCGTCCCTGAGGCCCGATTTCCTCTGCTATATTCGGGATTGCTCGGGTACGCCCCGCTCGCCGCGGGGCTTTTTTCTGCCCCGACCGGCACCGGATCCAAGGTGTCGGCGGGTCCCGAAGGAACCGGAAGGACGAACGGAGAAAATGGCGCGCGCATTCCCACTCGAAAAGACCCGGAACATCGGGATCATGGCCCACATCGACGCGGGCAAGACGACGACGACCGAGCGGATCCTCTACTACACCGGCCGAACCCACAAGATCGGCGAGGTCCACGAGGGTGCCGCAACGATGGACTGGATGGAGCAGGAGCAGGAGCGTGGCATCACGATCACCTCGGCTGCGACTGCCTGTGAATGGCTGGGCCACCGGATCAACATCATCGACACGCCGGGCCACGTCGACTTCACGGTCGAGGTCGAGCGCTCGCTCAGGGTGCTGGACGGCGCAGTCGCCGTCTTCGACTCGGTAGCCGGGGTCGAGCCCCAGTCGGAGACCGTCTGGCGACAGGCCGACAAGTACGGCGTCCCGCGGATTGCCTACATCAACAAGATGGACCGGACCGGGGCCGACTTCTATCGCTCAGTGGAGACGATCAGCGATCGGCTCGGAGCCAACCCGGTTCCGATCCAGCTTCCGATCGGCGCCGAGGACGAGTTCGTAGGCCTGGTCGACCTGGTCAAGATGAAGGCCCTGATCTACAAGGACGACATGGGGACCGAGTTCGACGAGACCGAGATCCCCGACGACATGAAGGATCAGGCTGACGAATACCGAGCCGCGCTGCTTGAGGCGGTGGCCGACCAGGACGACGAGTTGATGGAGGCGGTACTCGAGGACCAGGAGATTCCCGAGGAACAGCTGATGAAGGCCCTCAAGGCGGCCACTCTCTCGCTCGCCGTGACTCCGGTCCTCTGTGGCTCCTCGTTCAAGAACAAGGGCGTCCAGCCTCTGCTCGACTACATCGTCGCCCTGCTCCCATCCCCGCTCGAGGTACCCCCGGTGACCGGACTCCTGCCGCTTGCCAAGGGCGCCGAGGAGCAGGAAGAGGGCGATCGACCGGCCGACGACTCGGGGCCTTTCGCCGCTCTCGCCTTCAAGGTGATGTCGGACCCCTACGTCGGCAAGTTGACCTACTTCCGCGTCTACTCGGGCGAGCTCGAGGCGGGCGGCCGGGTCCTCAACGTGAGCACCGGCAAGACCGAGCGGATCGGGCGGCTACTGATGATGCATGCAAACTCCCGGGAGGAGATCGAGCGGGTATACGCCGGCGACATATGTGCCGGGGTGGGACTCAAGGAGACCGGGACGGGCGACACCCTTGCCGCCCCCGACGCCCCGATCGAGCTCGAGAGCATGGACTTCCCCGAGACGGTGATCGCGGTTGCGATCGAGCCGAAGACGAAGTCCGACCAGGAGAAGCTCTCGACCGCGCTCGCCCGTCTCGCCGACGAGGACCCGACCTTCAAGGTGGAGACCGATGAGGAGACCGGCCAGACCCTGATCCACGGGATGGGCGAGCTACACCTGGAGGTCCTGGTCGACCGGATGATCCGCGAGTTCAACGTCGAGGCGAACGTCGGCAAGCCGCAGGTCGCATACCGCGAAACGATCCGCAAGCGGGTCGACAAGGTCAATGCGAAGTTCGCCCGCCAGACCGGCGGCCGCGGCCAGTACGGCCACGCCGTGATCAACGTCGAGCCCGCACCCGACGAGGGCTTCGTCTTCGACAACAAGATCAAGGGCGGGGTTATCCCGAGCGAGTACATCCCCGCGGTCAAGCAGGGGATCGAGGAAGCGCTCGAGAACGGGGTCAAAGCCGGATATCCGATGGTCGACGTCAAGGTCGAGCTGGTGGATGGCTCCTACCACGACGTCGACTCCTCGGAGATGGCCTTCAAGATCGCCGGCTCGATGGCGATCCAGGAGGGGGCCCGCAAGGCCAATCCGACCCTGCTCGAGCCGATCATGTCGGTTGAGGTGATTACGCCGGAAGACTTCCTGGGCGACGTGATCGGTGACCTATCGCGGCGCCGCGGCAAGGTCCAGGGCCAGGAGCAGCGCGGAAACGCTCTCGCGGTGCAGGCTTTCGTCCCGCTGAGCGAGATGTTCGGCTATGCGACCGACCTGAGGTCCTCGACCCAGGGCCGGGCTACCTACACCATGCAGTTCGAGCGCTACGAAGAAGTACCGGCAAACATCGCCGAGGAGATCTCCTCGGCCAGATCCGGTGAAAAGGCGGGGGCAGAGGCCTAGCCCTGAGCCCCGCGAAGGCCGGGAATGGCTATATTTCCCGGGTTGCCCATTAGCCAGAGAAGAAGAGACGTAACGATAGAAAGGTTGAAGTCAAGCGATGTCCACTGAGAAGTTCGAGCGCAACAAGCCGCACGTAAACGTCGGCACCATCGGTCACGTCGACCACGGCAAGACCACGCTCACCGCTGCCATCACCAACACGCTTTCAGGCAAGGGCGACACCGAAGCCAAGAGCTTCGAGGAGATCGACAACGCCCCGGAGGAGAAGGAGCGCGGGATCACGATCGCGACCTCCCACGTCGAGTACGAGACCGACGGGCGTCACTACGCCCACGTCGACTGCCCCGGCCACGCCGACTACGTCAAGAACATGATCACCGGCGCCGCCCAGATGGACGGCGCGATCCTGGTCGTTTCGGCCGCTGACGGCGTCATGCCCCAGACCCGCGAGCACATCCTGCTCGCCCGTCAGGTCAACGTGCCGCACGTCGTGGTCTTCCTCAACAAGGTCGACCAGGTCGACGACGAGGAACTGATCGAGCTGGTCGAGGAGGAGGTCCGCGATCTCCTCACCGAGTACGGCTTCGACGGCGAGAACACCCCGATCGTCAAGGGCTCGGCCCTGAAGGCGCTCGAGGGCGACGAGGACGCCAAGGCCCAGATAGTCGCTCTCGGCGAGGCACTCGACTCCTACATCCCCGAGCCCGAGCGCGACCTCGAGAAGCCCTTCCTGATGCCGGTCGAGGACATCTTCTCGATCACCGGTCGCGGCACCGTCGCCACCGGCAGGATCGAGCAGGGCAAGGTCAACACCGGAGACGAGGTCGAGATCGTCGGTATCAAGCCGACGACCACGACCACGATTACCGGGGTCGAGATGTTCCGCAAGATCCTCGACGAGGGCCTTGCCGGGGACAACGTCGGCTGCCTGCTCCGGGGAACCAAGCGCGAGGAGATCGAGCGTGGCCAGGTCCTCTGCAAGCCGGGATCGATCAACCCCCACACCAAGTTCAAGGCCGAGGTGTACTGCCTGAAGAAGGAAGAGGGCGGACGTCACACTCCGTTCTTCTCGGGCTACCGGCCGCAGTTCTATTTCCGTACCACCGACGTGACCGGTGTTGCCAACCTTCCCGAAGGGACGGAGATGGTTATGCCGGGGGACAACGTCGAGATGACGATCGAGCTGATCCAGCCGATCGCCATGGACCAGGGCCTCCGTTTCGCAATCCGTGAGGGTGGCAGGACGGTCGGCTCGGGGGTCGTCTCCGAGATCATCGAGTAACGACCCCGGTTCGAAGGGCGGCTCCGCAAAGGGCCGCCCTTTTTTCCGCCCTCGGGCGGGGAAAAAGCAAGAAGTATCCGATACGACCAGTTTTGCCCCAGGACGGCCGAACCACGCCAGGCCCGGATGACGGGAGTGGCGAAGGCGGCAGGGGACCTTGACAACGGCGCGTCAGGCAAGTTGCCCGTCGGCGCCCTCAGAGTGACCAGAAGAAGGACGGGAAAGACCGATTCCAGTGGCTGCGATCGCGGCACAGAAAATTCGAATTAGGCTCAAGGCCTACGACCACGACGCGATAGATCGCGCCGCCAGCGAGATCGTGGACACGGCAGAGCGGACCGGGGCGACCGTCTCCGGGCCGGTGCCGCTGCCTACCGAGCGGAATGTCTACTGCGTGATCCGCTCCCCGTTCAAGGACAAGGACTCGCGTGAGCACTTCGAGATCAGGACCCACAAGCGCCTGATCGACATCAACCAGCCGACCCCGAAGACGGTCGACTCCCTCCAGCGGCTCGATTCCCTTCCGGCCGGCGTCGACATCGAGATCAGGCTCTAGGGATGACGATGTCGGCGATCCTCGGCAAGAAACTCGGCATGACCCAGCTGTTCCGCGAGGACGGTGAGGTCGTGCCCGTGACCGTGATCGAGGCGGGCCCCTGCCCTGTGACCGCGATCCGGAAGCCCGAGCGGGACGGCTACTCGGCCGTTCAGCTCGCCTTCGACGAAGTGGCTGAATCGAAGCTGACCAAGGCCGAGCTGGGCCATCTGGCCAAGGCCGACGCCGGGCCGATGAGGGTCGTGGTCGAGTTCCGCGACGCTGAGATTCCGCTGGTCGCTGGGGGCGATGAGCAAGCCGATGGCGGAAGCGAAGAGGCCGAGGGGGCCGAGGGCGCCGAGGGCGCTGAGGAGGCGACCGACGGATCGGAGGCCGGGACCGACGGAGGGCTCAAGCTCGGTCATGAGGTGACGGTGGCGACCTTCGAGAAGGGCGAGAAGGTCAAGGTCTCGGGAATCACGATCGGCAAGGGCTTCCAGGGAACGGTCAAGCGTCACAACTTCGGCCGGGGTCCCGTGACCCACGGCTCCCACAACGTTCGCGCCCCAGGCTCGATCGGGGCCAGCGCCTGGCCGGCAAGGGTCTTCAAGGGGATGAGGCTCCCGGGAAGGATGGGTGGCCGAAGGGCGACCCAGTCCGGACTAGAGATCGCCGAGATAGACGCCGACCGTAACCTGCTGATGGTCAAGGGCTCGGTCCCGGGTCCGAAGAACTCGATCGTCGAGGTCCGCTCCGATGGCTAACCCGAAGGCGCCGGTTCTCGGCAAGACCTCGAAGGCGGACCTCCCCGGGGAGATCTTCAGTGAGGAGTTCCACCACTCGCTGGTCCACGAGGCGGCCCGGGCCGATGCGAATGCCCGCAGGCGGGGCACGGCCTCGACCCTGACCAGGGGAGAGGTTTCGATGACTACCGCCAAGGCATGGCGACAGAAGGGGACGGGACGAGCCCGGGTGGGGGCGCTAAGCGTCCCCAACCGATATGGCGGCGGTGTCGCGTTCGGTCCGAGACCTCGCCGGTACGTGGTCAAGGTCAATCGGAAGGCCCGTCGCCGAGCGATGCGCTCGGCCCTCTCGGTCCATGCCGACCGTGGCAGCATCGCCCTGCTCGAGCCGTCGGACTTCGAGACGCCTTCGACTGCCACCGCTGCCGCCCAGCTCGAGAAGTGGGGAGCCTCCAAGCCGACCCTGGTGGTCGTCCTGGCCGAGGAGACCTCGGTGATGAAGAGCTTTCGCAACATCCCCCGAGTCGAGGTAGTCGAGGTCGGGGCGGTCGGGGTGGTCGACGTGATCGGTGCGGCCTCGCTCGTCCTCTCGCCCGGTGCGCTCGAGGCGCTCAAGCGGAGTGCCGGCGGTGAGGTGCGGGCCGGATCGGCCGAGTCTGGAGATGGTGAGTGATGGATCCCCGAAGCGTGATCATCAAGCCCGTCATCTCGGAGAAGACCTACGCCCTGATCGCGGCCGGCAAGTACACCTTCCGGGTCGATGACCGTGCCCACAAGTTTGAGATCAGGGATGCGGTCGAGAAGGCCTTCGACGTCGACGTGATCAAGGTCCGTACCTCGAGGGTCCGTTCCAAGCCGAAGCGGCGCGGACAGATCCAGGGCCGCAGTCGCTCCTGGAAGAAGGCCGTGGTCGAACTCGCCCCGGGACAGACGATCGAGCTGTTCGAAGGCGCGGCGGTGGAGGGTTAGGACGATGGCGATCAGGAAGACCAAGCCGACCAGCCCGGGCCGCAGGTTCGCGACCTACCAGTTGCGCGAGCAGCTGACCGCATCGGAGCCCGAGAAGAGCCTGACCGAGGGCATCTCGAAGTCCGGTGGCCGCAACTCGAAGGGCCGGGTCACCTCCCGCCATCGCGGCGGAGGTGCGAAGCGCCGGTACCGGAAGATCGACTTCAAGCGGTTGAAGGATGGAGTCCCGGCCCGGGTGGCGACGATCGAGTACGACCCGAATCGAAGCGCCTACATCGCCCTGCTGAACTACGCCGACGGAGAGAAGGCCTACATCCTCGCACCGAGTGAGATTTCGGTCGGGGACGTGGTCAGCTCGGGGCCGGGAGCCGACATCCGTCCGGGCAACTGTCTCGCCCTGGGGGAAATGCCCGTGGGCACGACGGTCCACAACGTCGAGATGAAGCCCGGTCAGGGTGGCAAGCTCGGGCGTTCGGCCGGGACCTCGATCCAGCTGGTTGCCAAAGAGGGCGAAATGGTGACCCTCCGACTCCCCTCCTCGGAGATGAGGATGGTTCGGGCGGAGTGCAGGGCCACGGTCGGCACCCTCTCCAACGCCGACCATCAGAACGTCACGATCGGCAAGGCCGGTCGCAATCGCCACAAGGGCCGCCGCCCCCAGACCAGGGGCGTGGCGATGAACCCGGTCGATCACCCCCACGGTGGCGGAGAGGCCCACCACACCCCCGGCGGCCATCCAGTGACCCCCTGGGGCAAGCCGACCCTCGGTTACCGGACCCGGAAGAAGGGCAAGGACTCCGACCGCTACATCGTCCGTGGTCGCCGACGCGGGAAGAAGAAGAGGTAGACCGGAATGGGCCGATCGACGAAGAAGGGGCCGTACGTGGAGGAGCGCCTGATGGGGCGGATCGCCGCGATGAACGAGTCGGGCGACAAGCAGCTGGTCCGGACCTGGTCGAGGCGTTCGACGATCTTCCCCGAGATGGTCGGTCACACGATCGCCGTGCATGACGGACGCAAGCACGTCCCGGTCTTCATCACGGAATCGATGGTCGGCCACAAGCTCGGCGAGTTCGCCCCGACCCGAACCTTCAAGGCCCACGGCACCGGCGGCGGGGGAGAAGAGTGAGCGTGGCGACCGCCGGCAAGACAGGAGATGGCACAGATGAGGTCCTGGTCAGGGCGACCGCCCGGTTCGTCCGGGTTTCCCCGCGCAAGGTCCGGCTGGTCGCCGATCAGGTTCGCGGCAAGCACATCGATGACGCCCGGGCACTGCTCTCTTTCTCTCCCCGCTCGGCGGCCGGTGAGGTATCGAAGGTGATCGAGTCGGCGGCGGCAAACGCCGAGGCAAACCACGACCTGATCGGCGACGAGATGATCGTCCGGGAGATCAGGGTCGACGAGGGACCGACGATCAAGCGTTTCCGGCCGCGGGCGATGGGTCGAGCCACCCCGATCAACAAGCGGACCTGTCACATCAGCGTGGCGCTCACGCCAGAGGAAGAGGAGTAGCGGGGAATGGGCCAGAAGATCCATCCGGAAGGCTTCCGCGTCGGCTACATCCACGACTGGAAGTCGAACTGGTTCGCCGGCAGTGACTACTCCGAGCTCCTGCTCGAGGACATGGCGATCCGTGACCACATCGAGCAGAAGCTGGCCCATGCCGGACTCTCGGACATCACGATCCAGCGTCGTGGCGAGGTCGAGGTCGACATCCATACCGCCCGTCCGGGCATCGTCATCGGCAAGTCGGGCAGTGAGGTCGACGCCCTGCGCAAGGAACTCCACGGGATCACCGGCACCCCGGTCAAGGTCAACATCCGGGAAGTCAAGCGGCCGGAGCTGGACGCCAAGCTGGTTGCCCAGTCGATTGCCGAACAGCTGCAGAACAGGGTTGCCTTCCGACGGGCGATGAAGCGGGCACTTACCTCGGCGATGCGTTCCGGGGCCAAGGGCGTGAAGGTCCAGGTCTCGGGCAGGCTCGGGGGCGCCGAAATGGCTCGCACCGAGGGCTACTCGGATGGGCGAGTACCGCTCCACACGCTGAGGGCCGACATCGACTACGGCTTCGTCGAGGCAAAGACCGGGACCGGCCGGATCGGCGTCAAGTGCTGGATCAACAAGGGCGAGGTGATGCCCGAGGGCTTCGATTCCGACCGCACCGACGGACAGGAGGAACCGCTCGGTGGCGGTCCGCCCGGAGGTGGTCGCTGATGCTGATGCCGAAGAGGGTCAAGCACCGCAAGGTGATGCGCGGCCGCCGCCGGGGCAACTCGAAGGGTGGCACTTCCGTTGCCTTCGGCGAATACGGCCTGAAGGCGCTCGAGCGGGGCTGGATAACCAACCGCCAGATCGAGGCTGCCCGAGTCGCGATGACCAGGAAGATCAAGCGAGGCGGGAAGGGCTGGATCAACGTCTTCCCCGACAAGCCGGTGACCAAGAAACCGGCCGAGACCCGGATGGGCTCTGGCAAGGGCAACCCCGAAGGCTGGGTCGCCGTGGTCAAGCCCGGTCGGGTGATGTTCGAGCTGGCCGGGGTGGACGAGGAGCTCGCCCGCGAAGCGATGCGGGTTGCCGGCCACAAGCTGCCGATCAAGACGAAGTTCGTGGCTCGCGAGGGGGTCGGCGAGTGAAGGCCGGGGAGGTACACGGGATGAGTGACGTCGAGCTGGTCGAGAAGCTCAAGGAGGCCCGCGAGGAAGATTTCGCGCTGAGGCTCCGGCATGCGACCGGTGAGCTGGACGACACGGCTGCGCTCAATCGGTCCAGGCGGGATGTCGCCCGGCTGATCACGATCGCAAGGCAGCGAAAGATCGACATCGAGCGGGAGACCGCCGAGAGCTAGCGGAAAGACGAGAACGAGGATGTCGGAAGAAGAAGAAAAGGAAGAGACGACGGAAGAGGCCCCCGAAGAGGCCCCCCAGGAGGTGGGCGAGGGGCCGCCGGAGCCGGGTGGCCAATGGAACGAACTGGTGGAACG
>JBMSXD010000061.1:0-9357 GCA_049425265.1 Solirubrobacterales bacterium | reverse complement strand
GACCACCGGCTCGGGGCAAACGAGGCGCCTCCGGCGATCATCTCGATCTTCCTCGGCGCCGAGCTCGAGAAGCTCTTCGATGCGATCGCCGCGGGCGAGGGCGAGCGGGAGACCCCCGGGGAGCTGCTCGATCTGGGGGCGGAAGTACTGCCCGACCTGCCGCTCCACGGGGGCGACCGCAACCGGACCTCCCCCTACGCCTTCACCGGCAACAAGTTCGAGTTCCGGGCGCTCGGGTCGAGCATGTCGCTCGCCTTCCCGAACACCGTCCTGAACACGATCGTCGCCGAGGCGATCGACGACCTGGCCGACAAGGTAGAGGCGATCGGGACCGACGATCTGGTCGCTGCGATCGAGAGCGTGGTCGGCGAGTCCTACAGGGAGAACCGCCAGATCTGTTTCGACGGCGACGGCTATTCCGAGGAGTGGCAGGAAGAGGCCGCGAGCCGGGGGCTGAAGAACCTTCGCACGACGCCCGACGCCCTGCCGGAGGTGGTCAGCGAACAGACGATCGAGACCTTCGGCAAGTACGGGGTACTCGACCGCAGGGAGCTCGAGGCCCGGTTCGAGGTCTGGGTCGAGCAGTACGCGATGGAGGCGAACATCGAGGCCGAGACGGCCGCGGACATCGCCCGGACCCAGATAATCCCCGCCGTGCTCAGACACCTGGCAATGCTGGACGAGGCTGACGCCGACCAGCTGGAGGAGGAGGCGCGGGCCCTGTTCGACCAGCTGGTCGAGAGGACGATCGCCCTCGAGGGGGTCAACATGTACCCCGACGGAATCGATGCCGAGGGTCTGGACCTCGCGATCTACGCCCGGGACGAACAGCTGGCAAAGATGCACGACGTCCGTGAGGTCGCCGACCGGCTCGAGCGGATCGTCAGTGACGACCTCTGGCCGTTGCCCAAGTACTCGGAGATGCTGTTCATCAAGTAGGGACCCCCTTCACGAGAACGCCCCGGTCCTGATTGACTTCACCGGGATGGAGGTCATCCGTGACGAACAGCCCGAATGGCTGACCAACTCCTACCTGGTCGTAGACCGGGACCGGGGCAAGGGCATCCTGGTCGACGCCAACGGCCGGACGGGGAAGCTCCTGGAGAGAGCCGACGGGGAGGGCATCGAAGTCACCTACCTCCTCCTCACCCATGAGCATTGGGACCACGTACTCGACGCCGGTGCGCTGGCAGCCGAACGGGGGTTGACCGTCCTGGCCCATCCCGAGGCCGCCCCGATGCTCGACTTCGGGGTGACCCCGATCGAAGGCGGCGAGAAGCTCGAGCTCGACGGGTTCGATGTCGAGGCCCTGCATACCCCGGGCCACAGCGATGTCCACCTCGCCTTCCTGGTCGACGGGACCGACCTCTTTTCCGGTGATGTCCTCTTCGCCGGCACGGTCGGGGGAACGATGCTCCCCGGCCAGTCGGGCTTCGACGAGATGAAGTCTTCAGTGATGGATGTATTGATGGAGCTCGACCCGGAGACTCGTGTCCACCCGGGTCATGCCGGCCCGACGACGATCGGTGACGAACTGGAGGGAAACCCGTTCGTCCGAGTCTGGACGGGCGTGGACCCCGAGGGTGACGAGCCCTGCGAAGTGGCCGATGCGGGGGCGGCTACCCTCGTGCTCTGGGCACCTGACTACGACGGAACCAATAAGGCCTGGGTCAGGTTCCCGGACGGGACCGAGGGCATTACCGGCGGCTCCAGGGTCGAGCGCGAGTAACCGCCCGGCCTAAGGTCGCCTGACCAGGACCCGCGCCTCGATCAGCCCTCCGAGGGCGATCAACAATCCCACGCCAAATAAGGTCGCAACCTCCCCCGAAAGCCCGAGTCCACTCGATCCCCCTGCGCCCGACTCCTTCGGCGACGCTTCCTGGGCAGAACTCTGGGCCGCGCTGGCCGCCGGGTCGATCAGAAGGCCCGACACCTCCTTCAGTCCATCAGGTGACGTGGCGGCCTGGCGAGTTCGTTCGGGAGGTGGCTGAGCGGAAGGGGCGGCAGGGGTGCCTGCGCCCGAACCGGCCGAGTCGAGCGAGCTTCCCGAGCCGTAGCCGCCACCGGATCCCCCACCACTGCCGTAGGTCGAAGCCTCCGGAGCGACGGGCGCCGGCCCTCCGGTCTGGGTTCCACCGCTGCCACCGGAGTCCCCCCCTCCAGACGGCGACACATCGAGGGACAGGGCTGCCTGACCCTCCCCACCACCTCCCGAGACGAGGAGGACCACCGATCGCCTGCCCTTCCCCTCGAAGGTATGTTCGATCGTCGGGGATGTGGTCGTCCTTGTCGTGCCATCACTGAACGTCCACCGGTAAGAGAGGCTCGTCCCGGCGGGGGCCCCGGATACCTTCGCGCTGAAGGCCACCGGCTGGCCCCGCTTCGGCCGGGTGGGCGTAGCCGAGATGCGGACCCCGAAGTCGAGTCCGCTCCCGACCTTCATGCCCACCGGGGCAAGGCTGAAGGTGTATTCCCGGCCAGGCGATCCCGGCATCAGGAAGACGGTGGTCCCATTGTTCTCGTAGAAGACCGGCGGCCCATCTGCGAAATAGTTCCGGTCGAGGGCCTCGGCCCGAGAGAGCCTGATCACCCCCGCAGTCGGCAGGTCGACCTCGATCGAAGGAATCGTCGCCAGGTCGAGCCAGCCCCCCGCTTGCTGCTCGGCCTCCTCGAGTACACGGCGCATCGAGTAGCCGCTGACCTGCTTCCGACCCGATGAGAGTGTGTAGGCCTGGTTGTTGATGTCCGGGGACCCGAGTGCCGCTAGCCGGACCGTCACCTGGCTCGGGTCTGTGCCCGGTGCACTGACGGTGACCGTGCCGTCCCTCGCACCTGCCGAACCCGGGAGGATGGCCAGGACCAAGAAAAGTCCCAGCGGGAGCAGCACGTAGCGGTATCTGCTCACGGGCCCCTCCGGATGGTCAGGTCGACCGAACCGAACTCTGCCCCCGGCGCGTAGAAGCCACCGAAGACACCGGTCGAGCCTGCAGGCACCGATCCCGGGATACCGGTCCAGGTGGTGGCGGAGCCGGTGGTCTCCGGGCTGACGAGGTCGGGGCGAAGGTCGACCACCACGGCCCTCCCTCGGCTGAACGGAGTGCCATCGATTCCCTCCACGGTGAATACGAGGCGCGAATTCGTTCCGTCCAGCTCCACCTCCGGAGAAGTCACCGTGAAGTTGATCCCCTTGAAGACGTTCTGGCTGCCGCAGTAGCGGAAATAGACCCCCCCGCTTCCCTTGGCAGATGCGGAGAGTCCCGGCCCCGGGCCTCCAGCGACCCACCCCGAGACGAAGGGAAAGGAGAAAGAGTAAGTGAGGGGAGGTTGGCCCGGAACGGGGACCGCCGGAGCCGGATCGGCCGCGCCTATGGCCGAAGGTGGGTCACCACTTGCCACGTACTGGACCCAGCTCTGGCGAACGTTCCAGGTGATCGTGCCGCCGACCAGGTCGGTAGCCCCCACAGGCCGCGGGAAATCCGGGGGGACCTGGGGCGGGGTGACGTCCGGTACGACCGGATCGGTCCAGTCGAGGTAGAAGCCGCCCCAGCCCATTCCCTGGCGTGTGGCCAGGCCGGTTCGCTTGCGAAGGTCCCGGGCGAATCCCGCGAGCAGCTCGGTCCGACCACCGGAAACCGTCGCCCCGGAAAGTGCCCCGGTTTTCCGGTCGACCGTCGTGCCGACCACGCGGAACAGCCGCTGCAGACCGCTCGAGCTCCTCCCTTCTATCCAGGCCTTGCCGGTCGGTTGCCGCACGAATCGGGTCAAGGTCACCTTGACCTTCCGGTTCCTCCCGCCGGCGACGGTGAACCCACCCGAGAGGCGGACGGAGACCCTCTCCTTCGATCCGTCACTCGAGTTGACCGGAAAAAGTGGGGCACCTCCCTCCCAGACCGCCGGGGCGACGTATCGCTGGGTCAGCCCGGCGCGGTTGAGTTTCTTCCAGGTGGACCGTTTGGTGGTCAGCTCGGCGTTGCCGATCCTGGTCTTCCCGTCGGGATCAGCGGGACAGGCGGTGAGCGGTTCGGGGGTGGCGGCGCTAACGGAACCCGCCAGCCCGAGCAGGACGGCAGCCGCGGCGATTGCGGCCACCATTGCGGGGCGCCCTGTCGCGCCGGAGTTCATCGAATCAGGCCGGAGGAGCCGAGGTCACCGTGAAACCGATCGTCTGCAGAGCCTGCCCGGCCTGGTACCGGAATGTCGGCGAGAACGGGGCCAGGCGGAGCACTTCCGAACCTGCCTCGGTCAGGATCACCGGCATGTTCGCCCAGGTGATCGAGTCGGCCGTCTGGGTCCGGGTCGCCTCGGAGGTGACGAGGTTCGCGAGTACAACTCGCTGGGTCGGGATCCAGTCGACCTTCGATTCGGCAGGGTTGACGTTGACGCTGGTGTCCACGTCGAAGACCAACTGAGCCTTCAGGCCATTGATCACGATCGCCGGATTCGAGAGGTTGACCCTGAACTGGCCCTTATGGCAGAGGACGATCGTCCCCGAGCCCTCGAGCACCACTTGGTCGGTCGCCGCACCGGTGCTGGCCTGGTTGAACCTCCCGGTCAGATAGCTCCACTTGAAGCCAGTCGGGGCGAGTCCCGGCACCGGGTTTGGGATTACCGAGGATCCATCGAAGGCCTGCATCACGCCCTGGCCGCCCGGCAGGAAGAAGAGATAGCTCCTGAAGCCCGAGCGGAACCCCCAGGAGATGTCGAGGCCGGTCGCGGCGGTCGCCCCCTCGAACTCGGGCAGTGAACCGGCCTCCGGCAGGGTGCCGGCAGTCTTCGAAGTCGCCTGCAGTCCGCAGAGGGTCCCGTAGGGGTCTTCGAACCCTGCCTGGCCGGAAGCCGAGGAGGTTCCCATCCGCGAAGCCGGAAGCCGGTCGAGGCCGAATCTGGAGGCGATCTCCCGAGCCGCTACGGGAGTCAGCCCGGTCGCTCTACCGCTCAGGGAAACGGTCCCGACCTGGTCATCGAGCTCTGCCGGTCCTCCCGCCCTGAAAAGTGAAACCGTCTTCTTCCCGATCCGCCCCTTGACCGCTGATGCATCGCTTCCCGAGACGACCGAGAGCCGTCCGATCACGAGCCTCTCCGAACCACGGGAGAAGACCAGCGAGCCGGCAAGGGTGATCACGCCCCGATCGCCCGTAACCGAGACGTCGCTCGCCGGGGCCTGAACCCTTACCCGCCCCTTCGAGAGTTGCGTCGGGACAGCGGCACCGGTCGCCGAAATCCTGACTCCTGCGTTCGAGAGAGCCTTGGCGGCCTTCCCGGACCCGAGGTCCATGGTCACCGACCCCTGCGGCCCGACTGCAGCCGATGCGACCCCGCTGAAGCCAAGTATCCCGGCGAGGAGGATTCCACCTGCGAGGCAGCAGGCTAGTCCCCGCCCCTTCCTCCAATCACTTCTTCCCGAAACAGTCCTGCCGTTCATCTCTCGAATCCTTTCGCCGCTAGACCCGCCCCGGCTCTCGGCCGGAAGGTGCCTTGGGATTTGGAAGTTAGGGATACCTTAGCCAACTTAGGGAAGCCTTAATCGGGTCGTTCGGCGCCGATCAGGTACCGAGCCCGGACCTTCGATCCAACCAGCCGACGTGGAGGGCCGAGCGACCGTCGCGGCTTACGAGTTCGGCCTCGACGCCCCAGACCTCGGAGATCAGCTGCTGTGTCAACACCTCGAAGGGGCTCCCGGTTGCGATCGAGCGGCCGGACGAGATCACGACGACCCGGTCGGCCACAGCAGCCGCGAGGGCAAGATCGTGAACGATCAGGAGGACCGCCAGCCCGCCCTCGACCAGACCTCGCAGGAGGCGGGAGACCTCCGCGGTGGCGCCGAGGTCGAGCTGGGCGGTCGGCTCGTCCGCTACCAGCGCCGGCGCGTCCTGAGCCAAGGCAACCGCGATTTGGACCCGCTGCAGCTCGCCGCCGGAGAGCGTGTTCAGCAGGCGGTCGGAAAGTCGGTCCACCCTCGCCTTCCCGAGCGCCTCGACGATCGCCTCGCGGTCAGTGCCAGAGGAGCCCCTGAACGGTCCGAAGTGCGCCGAGCGACCGATCGATACAGCGTCCTCGACCGTGACCCCGGCCGGGACCTGGGGGAGCTGGGGTATGAAGGCCCGGGTCCGGGCGAGTTCCCTGCCACGGATCCCACTGATCGGTCGACCGCCCCACTCGACCCTCCCCGAGGTCGCCCGCTGGAGACCACAGGCCACCCGGGCGAAGGTCGACTTGCCGGCGCCGTTCGGTCCGACGACCGCGACCAGCTCACCTCGGGAGAGGGTCAGGTCGACCCCGTCGAGGATCGGGCGGCCGCCGATCTCTACCCCGACCCCGGTCGCCTCGAGGAGCGTCTCGGCCCCAGCTCGCATCAGACCGCCTTCCTCAGGAGGTAGAGGAAGACCGGAACCCCAAGCAGGACGAGGAGTGGCCCGACCGGAAGCTCGACCGGGGCGGCGACCACCCGGGCCAGGGTGTCGGCCGAGACGAGCAGTGCCGCGCCGCCGAGGGCAGAGACCGGCAGGACGTAGGTGTTTCTGGCCGTCCCGGCCGCCAGTCGGACCATGTGAGGCACCACGAGGCCGAGGAAGGCGAGTAGTCCGGCGACCGCGGCAGCGGCAGATGCAAGCAATGCCGCGACGAAGGCGGCCAGGAACCTGATCCGACGGGGACGGGACCCGAGCGATGCGGCCACCTCGTCCCCCAGCGCGAGCCGGTCGAGCGGACGGACCAGGAAGACCGAGAGGACGAAGCCGACCACGAAGTAGGGGAGCACCTGCTTGATCGTGTCCCACCCGGTGGTGGTCAGGCCGCCGACCAGGAAGAACAGACCCGCAGGTACCCGGTCCGGGAAGGCGGCCATCAGCGCCGCTGTCGCAGCTCCAAACAGCGAGGCGATCGCGATCCCAGCGAGGATCACTCTGCCGATTCCCCCGCCTCGCTCGCCGACGAAGCCGATCAGAAAGACGAAGGAAGCTGCCAAGAGGCCGAAGGCCAGTGCACTCAGCGGTACCAGGGCGGCCTGAGCTGGCAGAAGGAGCAGGACGAGCATCGCCCCGAACCCGGCCCCACCGGTCACCCCGATCACGTCCGGCGAGGCGAGCGGGTTGGAGAGGGCGCCCTGCAGGCAGGCCCCGGCAACGCCCAGGGCCGCGCCCACCAGGAGTGCCTCGACCATCCGCGGCAGTCGCAGGCGCTGGACGATCTCGTAGTCGGGACCCGAATCCACGGATCCGAAGAGGATGTTCAGGATCTCGCCAACCGGGATCGAGACCGCACCGAAGGCGAGTGAAGCGGCGCAGCCGGCAACCACCACGACCCCGAGCACTACGACGACCAGGGTCCGCCGGAGGGTCAACTTACCTTCCGGCTAGCCGTTCCCGAGGAAGCGGCGCACCTTCCCGATCGTCGTTCCGATATCCGTCCCGGCTTGGAGCAGCGAGTTGTCGTCGGAGAAGTAGATCCGACCGGTGTCGGCGGCAACGGTCCCGGCCCACTGCTCGGCGAGCTGTTGCTTCAGCTCGGGAGTTATCTCGTCGGCATTCGCGTGGGGCACGGCGATGATCACCTCCGGGTTCTCGGCGATCACGACCTCGTTCGAGATCCGGGCGAAACCGCGCCCGCTCGCTCCGCCAGTCAGGAGTCGACCCCCGGCACGCCGGACGATCTCCCCACCCCAGCTGTCCCCGAGGAAGGCCCAGGGCGTCCTGCCGACACCGAGGATCAGCATCACCCGAGGCCGACTGGAGATGCCCTGCGTGTTCTTTCGAACGGACTTCTTCATCTGGCTGACCAGGCGTTCACCGCGGGCCTTGCGACCGAGCAGACGAGCGATTTCGGAAACCTTTCGGTAGGAACCGGCGATCGAACTGGGGTCGGCATTGACCACCCGTCCCGCTATCTGCTCCATCGCGTCACGGCCGGCCGCCCACTGGGGGGAGGAGAAGATCAGGTTGGGCCCGTAGGTCAGGAGCTGCTCCATGTTCGGTCCGTTCGGATGGCTCATCGGAATTCTCGGGGTCGTGCGAAGGCCCGAGACGTAACGACGGTCACCACCGAGGGTCTGGCCGATCGCTTCGGGAAAGACACCCATAAGGGCCATCGAATTGGCCGAAAAGGGGGTAAGGGCGACGACCTTCGGGCCGGAGTTCGAGGGCGCCGCGCTCGCACCAGAAGGCGCCAGGACCTTCGGAGCTGCAGCTGCCGCCAGGACCACGACGAGGGCGCAAGCCGCCGCGATTCGGAGCTGGCGGGGGTGCGCGCCCTTGCGGCGCGGGCCTCCGGACCCTGGATCCACTTCAGCTCTTGCCACCCCGGCACCTTTCTCGGAATAACTCTGGACAGCCCTGGCCCCGACGTCGAGTCGGGCTCCCCTGAAACCCGGCAGACCGCTTTTCGACCCGATCGGAGGGGAAATAATAGGGTAGCCTAAGTCCCCGGGGTTCCCGCCCTTTCGGGTCCTCCCCCAGACAGGAGAGCTGTACTTGAGCAACCAGACCGAAACGAGACCCAAGGCACAAGACCTGGTCGGCGCCCACCGCCTCCCCGACGGGGTAGCCGTGCCGGACATCGATCCGCTCGCCAGGAACGGCAGAAGGCGAACCCCCGCCGAAGAGGCCAGGACCCTGATCGCCTCGACCACCTCCGGAACGCTCGCCACCCTGAGCGACGACGGGTCGCCTTGGGCCTCACTGGTCACCTACGGGCTGCTGGCCGACGGCTCCCCGGTCTTCTGCCTCTCGACCCTTGCCGAGCACGGAAGGAACCTGCTCGAACGGACCCAGGCCTCGCTGCTGGTCGCGGATCCGACCCACGAGGGCGAAGTCCTCGCCGGAGGGCGGGTCACCCTGGCCGGAGAGATGGTCCGACCGGCCGACCACCCACTCGGTGAGGGTGCCAGGGATGCCCACCTAGAGGCAGTTCCCTCGGCAGGGAGTTACCTCGATTTCGAGGACTTCTCGCTCTGGATACTCGACGTTCACCGTGCCCGCTGGGTCGGGGGCTACGGCCGGATGGACACCGCTTACGCGGCCGAGTTCGCCACGGCCGAACCCGACCCTGTCCACGCGGGCGCGGCTCACGCCGTTCGCCACCTCAACGAGGACCACGCCGATGCACTTCTCGAGATGGCCAGGAACCTGGGGGGCAAGCCCGGTGCGACGGCCGCAACCTGCGCCTCGGCCGACCGGTACGGACTCGACCTGACGGTCCAGGTTCCCGCCGGTCGGGAGGCAGTTCGGGTCGAGTTCTCGGAGCCCGTCGGCACTCCGGATGGCCTCCGGGGGGCAACGGTGGACCTGGCCCGCAGGGCCCGCGAAAACCAGTCTTCCTGATCCAACGCGAGGGTCCCCCGGCCGGAAGGGACCCGAGCCAGCC